>JAJDUQ010000031.1 GCA_022826505.1 Gammaproteobacteria bacterium | reverse complement strand
CACGCCCCGCATCCTCCGCGCCAAGTCCAGCAACCCGCCAACAAGGGCGCACCGACATCCCCCACCTGCCAGCCGAAATTAACTGACGCCTCCACCGACCCGCCGAGACCATACTGAAAAAGGACTTTTGAATAGGCCTGCCTGAAAAAGACCCGTGCATCGCTGATGTTTGGACCGGTTCCCGCGCACATACCGACCGAACACCGGGATCGCGACGCATGCTCGGTGCAGACGAGCCCGCCGGTGTGGCGGCCTGCGGCGGTATGATGGCCTCGGATTGCACCTGTCGCGCCCGAGTGCGCGGCGCATCGAACGGTCGGGACCGGACGCCCATGCAGCGGGAACCCTGTCGACTCGATCCATGGCACGCGACGTGGTGCGTTGGTGTCTGCATGCGCGGTGACGGACGTTGACCGCCCCCGTCGCGGGCGATGCCGACCTCGAACGCCTGCGCGCGCTCGTCGAGAACGCGCGCCGTGCCGTCGTCTTCACCGGCGCCGGCATCAGCACCGAGTCCGGAATCCCGGACTTCCGCAGCCCGGGTGGGATGTGGTCGCGGCGCCGTCCGGTCGACTTCCGCGATTTCGTCGCTTCGGAGGCGGCGCGGCGCGAGGCGTGGAGCCAGCGAGTGGAGAGCCACCGCACGATGGCGCACGCAGAGCCCAACCACGGGCATCGCGCCGTCGCGTCGCTGGTGTACCGGGGCATCGTCACCACGGTGATCACGCAGAACATCGACGGCCTGCACCAGAAGGCCGGCGTACCCGACACCCAGGTCGTCGAGCTCCACGGAAACTCGACGTACGCGAAGTGCATCGAGTGCGAAACTCCGTACGCGCTCGATCCGATTCTCGACGCCTTCGAGCGTGACAGCACGCTGCCGGTCTGCGATCGGTGCGGGGGACACGTGAAGACGGCGACCATCTCGTTCGGCCAGGCGATGCCCCAGGCGGAGATGCGCCGCGCCGAGGCCGCGACGACGGAGTGTGACCTGTTCCTTGCGATCGGCTCGTCGCTCGTGGTCTACCCCGCCGCGGGGTTCCCGATTCACGCCAAGCGTCTCGGCGCGGTGCTGGTCATCCTCAATCGCGATCCGACGGAGCTGGACGAGTTGGCGGACCTCGTTCTCAATCGGGAAATCGGTCCGACGCTGGGCGCCATCACCGGAGTCAATTGAGGGGCGCGATGCCGGCTTTCCGGCCGAATTTCGCCTTCGACGTGGAAATGGGACGCTTGCCTTCGACGAATGCGGACGCTCCGGGACGGTCACGAGTCCGAATTCCCGGTGCCGTGCACGGAGCGGAGGTCGGGTTCTTCCACCCGTCGATACGATCGTCGTGACGCCGGTCCCATGCCGGCGACCGGACACGCTGGTTTCCGGAGGACACCGAACCATGAGCGATACGCTGTCTAACTTCATTCAGGCCAGATTCGGGGAAAGTGTCGACGTGCCCGAGCGGCTGGAGCGCAATGTGGAGCTCATCGGCCTCGCCGCGCACCGCAGCCACCGTGCGTTCACGGGTGAGACGGTGTCGCCCGCGCTGCTGCGGACCCTGCTCGCAATCGCATTTTCCGCACCCGCCAAGTCCGACCTCCAGCAATCATGCGTGGTGCAGGTGAACGATCGCACCGTACACGAGCGGATCGCCGGACTGATTCCCTCGATGCCGTGGATCGCGGACGCTCCGGTGCTGCTGGTGTTCTGCGGGGACAACCGGCGCATCCGCCGTGTCTGCGAGTTGCGCGGCACTCCGTTCGCCAACGACCACCTCGACAGCTTCCTGAACGCGGCGGTGGATACCGGTCTGGTCGTGGCCGGATTCATTCGCGCCGCGCAGGCGACGGGGCTCGGCTGTTGCCCCCTGAGCGCGGTCCGCAACCACGCGGCCGAGATCGGGGAGATGCTCGGGCTGCCGGATCACGTGTTCCCCGTCGTCGGGATGGTGGCCGGCTACCCGGCGAAGGAGCGCAGGATCACGCCCCGGCTTCCGCTCGATGCCTTCGTGCATGCCGACCGCTACGACGACGGTGCCTTCGAGGCATGGATCGAGAGCTACGATGCACGCCGCCACGCGACGCTCCCGCTCAATCCGGACCGCCAGCGCGACCCCGGACGGTTCGGACGCGCGGACTTCTATGGGTGGTCGGAGGACAAGGCGCGCCAGGTCGCGGTGAGCGAGCGAGAGGACTTCGGCGCATTCGTGCGCTCGAAAGGGTTCCGACTCGACTGAGCCCCTGTCGCGACGCCCCGGCCACGCAACGGGGGACGTAGGGTTTCGATCGGTTCCCGGAGGCCGCATTGCGCCTTCGGCCCATTCGAGCTGTCGGGAGACTCTCCATGGCGCTCCGCCATCGCGGCCACCGGGCTTGCACGCGGCCCGCAAAGGCTTACGATGCCGTTTCCCCGGCTTCGCGAGGCATCGAGCCATGAACGCCCAGCTCCAGCTCGCCGATCTTCCCACCGTGAAGGTCTCCACCCGGTTCGAGCTCGACGCCGGCCCCGCACGCCACCGAATCGGGCTGATTGCGCTCGACAGCGATATCGCGACCGAGCGCGACTTCCACGCCATGTTGCCGCCGGACGTCATGTTCTATACGTCGCGGATTCACTGCACCAATCCGGTGACGGTGGAGAACCTCCGGCGCCAGGGCCCGTTGCTGCGCGAGGCGGTCGAGCTGCTCATTCCGGACCAGCGGCTTGACGCGATCGCCTATAGCTGCACGTCGGGCACCGTGGCACTCGGGTACGAACGGGTCGCGAGCGAAATTCGCGCCGCGGGCCGGCCCGGCATTCCGGTGGTGACGCCGATCACGTCGGCCATCGCCGGGTTCGAGCATCTCGGCATCCGCCGCATCTCGCTGATGACTCCATATCTCGATTCGGTCAACCAGGCGATGCGCACCTTTTTCGAATCCCACGGCATCGAGGTCGTCAACGTCGGAGGCTTTCTGATGGAGGACGACCGCGAAATGGCGCGGATTCCCCCGGAAGCGATTCTTCATGCGGCGTTGGAGGTCCACGATGCGCGCGCGGACGCACTCTTCATCTCATGCACCGCGATTCGCGCCGTCGAGATCATCGAACGCGCGGAAGCCGCACTCGGTCGGCCGGTCCTGAGCGCCATCCAGACCCTGCTCTGGCAATCGCTGCGAGAGGCCGGCTGTACCGACCCCGTGCCCGGATTCGGCCGTCTGCTCGCGAGTTAGTTCGAACCGCCGCCGGCCGCTTCGAGCCGCTCGCGTTTCGACCCCACCCGGGGACGGAGGCGTTCCACCTGCGTCACCACCCGCGCGTGCGTGCCGCGGCCGACGACCTCGGCCGCGTCGCGCACCTCGGCGTCGAGGGTCACCTTTCTCCCCTCGACCGCTCGCACTGTCACTGCGATCTCCACGCGGTGCCCGATTGGAGTCGCGCCGAGGTGATCCACCGCGACATGAACCCCGAGCGAGGTCTCGCCGGGGTCGAGATGTTCGCCGATGAGCCGCCAGCACGCGTACTCGATGTCGTGGACCATCGACGGCGTGCTGTAGACGCGAAGCGCTTCGCCCAGGAAGTCGATGGTGTTGGACTCGTCGGCGACGGCGTGCTCGACCCGGCGAATCCCTGCGACGAGCGAATTCTTCATTTCTCCCTCTCGGTCGTGGATACCGGTGGCCGGATTGTGCCAGAGGGAATCCGAGGCGCGTCCCGCCAGGCGATTCGCTTTCCGAGATTTCGAGCACGAGGCGCGAAATTCGGTGGCCGGTGTCGTGCGCGTGCTTGTGGTGTACGGTTCGACGTGGCCGGGAGACCCGACCCTGCCGTGTCGCCGCGCCGACGGGCGTCCGGCACGCAGTGTGGTCGACGGGCGTCGGTTCCGATTGACGGCCGGCTGCCTTGTTCGTCCGTGGGGCCCGGATCGATGTGCTGCTCGAGTCAACCATTGGAGAATCGACATGCCCACACGAAGAGAGTTGCTGAAGGGAGGCGCGGCCCTGCCCCTGGCCGCGGTGCTCGCAAGCCCCGGGCTCGCCCGCGCGGCGGCCCGGTCGACGCAAGAGGTGCATCTGACCCTCGCGGACGGCACGCAGGTCGGCGGCGCACTCGCGCTGCCCGACGGCAAGGGCAGGGCCGGCATCGTGCTGATCCACGAATGGTGGGGACTCAACGACCAGATTCGAGCCGTGGCGGCCGAGTTTGCCCGGCTGGGCTTCGTTGCGCTGGCCGCCGATCTCTATGGCGGGAAGTCGGCGACATCGCCCGACGCCGCGCGCGGCCTCATGCAGGCAGTGGACGGCGATCTCGCGACCCGGACCCTGGTTGCATGGGTGGACTGGCTGCGCAGCCATGATGCGTCGACCGGCAAGGTCGCGACCATCGGCTGGTGCTTCGGCGGAGGCTGGTCCCTCAACGCGTCCATCGCGACACCGGTCGACGCGACCATCGTGTACTACGGGAACGTGAAGAAGACGGCGGCGGAGGTCGCCACCCTCCGCGGTCCGGTGCTCGGCCACTACGCCACCGAGGACAAGTGGATCGACGCGAACATGGTGGCTGGTTTCGAGACGTCGATGCAGAAAGCGGGCAAGTCGGTGACGAGCCACTGGTACGAAGCGAAGCACGGGTTCGCGAATCCCACTACCGCCCGGTACGACCAGGCGGACGCCGAACTCGCCTGGAAGCGGACGGTCTCGTTTCTCGACACCGTGTTGAGCGGGAACGCATCGGTGAAGCCCGGCATCCCGGACGCGGCCTGAACCCGGATGCGGGCAGACGCGAGCCCGGCGGTGAACGTCTATCGGGAGATGCCTGCATGGTCGGAGTGAAGCGGACGGTGCTGGTCACCGTCACCTATCTCCAGATGACGTCTCCCGATCGGTGCGGGGCCGCCCCTGCCTGGACCGAGGGGACTGCGATTCGACGAGCCGAGCGGCCTACCGTCTCCTTCTACCGGTATCTCTACGACACCGTCGGCGCAGACTGGGACTGGTACGAGCGCCGGCGGCTGCCCGACGACGCCCTCGCCGCAATCGTTCACGACGACGCGGTGGAGGTATACGTACTCTACGTCCGTGGCGTGCCGGCGGGCTACGTGGAGCTCGATCGGCGGATCGAAGGGGAGGTCGAGATCGCCTACTTCGGCCTCGTCCCGGAGTACATCGGCTGCGGACTCGGTCCCGCGCTGCTCGGCTGGTCGCTCGAACGGGCGTGGAGCTACGGCCCGCGCCGGGTGTGGCTGCACACCTGCTCGCTGGATCATCCCAAGGCTCTGGGCGTATACCGGCGCGCCGGGTTCGAGGTGTACGATCGAGAGATCGTGACGGTGCAGACGGACCCCCTCGATCGAGGCAGCAACGTACGGCGGGAGATGAACACGCCAGCCCGTCCGGTCCGGTAGCCGGATTTCGAACCTCCTGCACCTCACTCTCTCGAGTCGAATGCGCCTGTGCGTCGCTGCCGAAGTCGCACCGGATCTTCGCGAGTGGCGCGGTGAGCGTGTCGAATTGCCCCTTCGTCCGGCCCGATCGCCGCCGTCGACTCGGAGTCGACGGCGGCGGCAGCTCGATTGGAGCCACGTTTCCGGCATCGCAAGTGCTAGACTGGCTCCGTGGTCCGGCGCGAACATCTCACCGATTCGAGACTGTGGACGCGTATCCGACGGGGCTCGCCGCGTTGAACGCGGCCAGGGTGCTCGCAGTACCGTCAAGTACGACCTCGTGCCCCGACGCGCGTTCGCCTCGCGAATCCGGCCGTCTCCACGCCCTCCTCCGCCTTGGCGGAGGCCGAAGGCGCGAGTCGGTGAAGTGTTCGTGCCGGGTTTCCGTAAACGTTCCTCAATTCAGGAGGCTCCGATGAAGACATTCGCTCGATGGTTCCTGCTTCCCCTGGGCATTTCCTTCGCGTTCGCCGTATCGGCCGCAAAGGATCCCAACGAGAAGGCGATCGAGTCGCGCCAGGCGGTGATGAAGCTGCAGAGCTGGTATGCCGGCCCTCTGTTCGGGATGGCGAAGGGGGACGTGGAATACGACGCGGAAATGGCCGGGAACTACGCCAGACACCTGCACATCATGGCCACCGTCGACGGAGGTGCGATGTGGCCCGAGGGGACCGACAACGTCGCGTACGCCGGCAAGACCCGGGCGCTTCCGGAAGGCTGGACGAACTGGGAAGAGGCAGGCAAGAAGGCCCAGGCGCTGTCGGAGGCCACTGCGGCCCTCGCGGCGGTGGCGGGAGACGGACTGGACGCACTGCGCTCGAAGATCGGTCCGGTCGGCAAGGCGTGCAAGGGGTGCCACGACGACTTCCGCGCCAAGAAGAAGTAGAGGCGCCGTCGCAACGGACTGCCTCTCGTGACGACTGGTCGTGGCGGGTGGTTCGTCGCGGACGAACCGGCGCCCCGGGCAGGCGAATGGTGCGCGGTGACTCGATGTCGGTACCGCAGGAGGGACGACGGCGCCGGAATGCGATGCGTGCGGGTTGCGCCGCCCGGTTGCGGAGATGCCGACCCGGCGCATTCCGGGCCGGCGCGCGACATCCCCGCGGCCGAGACTGAGACCCGGAAATGGATGGCTATCGTCAGGAACCCGTCTGGGATCGTGTGACGCGCCTGTGGCACTGGCTGCTGGCCGCCTCGGTCATCACCGGCTGGGCGCTGGGCGAGTTCCGCACCTTCTCCATCATGCAGTGGCATATCTATCTCGGCTACTGCACCGGCGCGTTGCTCGTCTTCCGTTACGTCTGGGGCTGGGCAGGTCCGGCCCCGGTGCGCCATCGCACCCTGCTCGCCTCGCTGCGCGGCATGCCGGCCTATCTGCGACGAATCGCCGCCCGGCGCCCCAGCGGCGTGCCCGGCCACAACCCGGTCGGTGCGCTGTCCGTCATCGCAATGGTGCTCGTGCTCACCGCCCAGGTGGTCACCGGGCTTTTCTCCGAAGACGACGCCCTCTTCCACTCCGGCCCGCTCGCATCGGAGGTGTCGTCCGACACCGTGGTCATGATGACGGGCTATCACAATCTCTTCGCCAGGGCGGTGCTGGTGCTGGTCGGACTGCACGTGGCGGCGATCCTGTTCTACCTCGTGTGGAAGCGGGAGAATCTGATCGTTCCCATGCTGACCGGCCGGAAGTGGGTAAGGAACGATTCGACCGGGGACGGGTAGGCGGCGGTTGCCGGAGTCGAGACGGTCGCGCTCCAGCAGGACGACCTCACCCGGCCCGCGCGCCGAGACGTGCCAGGCGACGCTGGTGCCGATGACTCCGCCGCCGACGATCGGAATCCTTCGCACGCGGTCCGTGTCTCCAGTGCCTCGGCCGGACGGCGTTGGACACCGCGCCTCATCGGCTCACGTCCACGGCCTTGGCGCCACCGGAACGATCGTCTTCACGCTGCCGCTTCGCGACCCGGTGGACCGGGACCGCCGAGGTCGCGGACGTCAACCCTCGGCGGTGACGGGGTCGATCATCTTGCGTACTTCGGTCACCACGGAGGCGGGAAAGCCGCTGCGCTCCGCGTGCTCGTGGATGAGCGTCTCGTCGTCGGCGAGGTAGATGCAGAACGTCTTGTCGCCGGCCACGTAGCTGTGCTCCCACTGGATGTTCTTCTTCTCCGCCTTCATGGCCGCCAGCACCCCGTTCGATTGTTGCGCGGCGTCGCGCAGCGCCTCCCGCTCCAGGGAACCGACTTCGGGAATGTCTCGTTCAATGACGTATCTGGGCATGACGCATGCTCCTTTTCGCTGGCGAGGTGCCGCAGGGTGCGGCGTACGGCTCGTGCACACGGCGGTCGGGAGGATCCCCAAGGGAACTTCAGGCCTCGCCAACCACCGCGTCACATCAAGTTACAACCCGTCCACGGCTGGATCAAAGTTTCCTGAGCGCCGGCAGCAGCTCGTCGGAGATCAACCGCATGCTCGACAGCGCGGTGGGGAGCGGCATCCCCGCCCAGTGGGTGCGGAAGATGAGGTGGTTGACGCCGAGATCCTCGAAGTAGGGCCGGAGCTGCTGGTAGCACTCCTCCGGAGAGCCGAGAACGAACCGGTCGCGCAGCAGGTCGTCGAACTCCTGGTCGAACGTCTCGTCGGCGGGCATCGCCGCGTCCTGGCCCCAGGATGCGTAGTCGCGGTACTTCGCGAAGAGGTACGGGCCCGCCATCTCCATCGCGCTCTTCCTGTCTTTGGCGCAGAAGATTTCCTTGATGCACGGCAACTCGCCGGGGAACGGCTTGCCCGCGGCGTCCAGCGCGTCCCGGTAGAGGGCGAGCTGGCGCCGGATGGTCGCGGTGGTCGAATGCGGATTGACCATCCACGTGTCGCCGATGTGCGCGGCGCGCTGAATCGCGCGGTCGTTGTTGGCCGCGACCCACACCGGCGGCGATGGCCGCTGCACCGGCCGGATGTTCATCCGCACCCCATCGAGCCGGCACGTCTCGCCGTGGTGCGTCACCGAATCTTCGGTCCACAGCCGGTGCACGAGCTCCAGGTATTCCACCATGCGCGCGACGCGCTTGCCCTTCGGCACGTCGAAGGCGTCGAACTCGACGTCGCGATAGCCGAGTCCGATGCCGAACACGAAGTTCCCCCTGGCGATGATGTCGAGTGTCGCCACGGTCTCGGCCACATACACCGGGTTGTGCAGGTTGAGCAGCAGGATCCCGAGGCCGGTGGTCATCTCGCCGGCCTCCGGAATCAGCCGGGCGATGAACGGGACGATCTGGAGCTGCTTGTTGTTGCCTTCGTTCAGGTAGTGCTGTCCCGAGAACAGCGAGTCCCAGCCGCGGTCGCGGGCGTGGTGAACCATCGTGATCTGGTCCCCGAGCGCACTCACCATGTCGGTGTCGAGGTGCTGCTGGTTGGTGAGAAACAGTCCGACCTTCATTGACGCCTCCGTCGTGTTCGTCCGTCGAATCCGTTCGGGCGGTCGCGACCTCCCGGTGAGGCGGCGGCGCTCATCCGCCGCGGCGATTGGCGAAGAGCCGATCGAAGTCCGCCGGGCCGAGCTGATCCGCGGCCCACGTGAATCCGCCGCAGTCCTTCATCTCCGCCACGGCGCGCTGCGCGAACGAGAACGTGGCGCGGAGCAGCGAACCTCCGATGCTTACCCGGCGGATGCCGAGCTCGCCGAGCTCGCCGAGGGTGTAATCCGCCATGGCCTTGCCCACCACGAAGTTCATCGGGCCGTCGATTTCGCGCACCAGCGCCGCGACCTCGTCACGGTCCCGCACTCCCGGGGTGTACAGCAGGTCGGCGCCGGCTTCGCGGTAGAGGTTCGAGCGGGCGACGGATTCCGCGAAGGCGTCCGGCACGCCGTAGAGATAGCACTCCGCCCGTGCGGTGAGCACGAACGGCACCCCCGACGCGTCCGCCGCCTCGCGGGCGGCGCGGATGCGTTCCACGGCCAGAGCCCGGTCGTAGAGCGGGCGCGTGGGGTCCCACGTGTAGTCCTCGATGCCCGCTCCGACGGCGCCGGCGTCGATGCATCGGCGGATGCACTCGGCAACCGCTTCGGGGCTGTCGCCGTAACCGTTCTCGGCGTCGACGTTGACCGGAACCGAGACCGCGCCGGCGATGCGGGCGGTCTCCTCCAGCGCCTCGTCGATGGACAGCGCCCCGGTCGCATCCGCCTTGCCGAGGGCGTACGCGATACCGGCGCTGGTGGTGCCGATGGCCTCGAACCCGGCCGACTCGAACAGCAGGGCGCTGCCCGCGTCCCAGGCATTGGGCATGAGAAACGTGCCGCCCTCGTGCAGGCGCTGGAATCGCTGGCCGAGTTCGATCTGCAGTTCGCGGTTCATGTGATCTCCTGCGGGCAATGCGCGACGATCCGACGGTCGGACCGTGCGATGGTGTTCAGCACCTCGGCACCATCGAATCCGGCGCGGCGCCTTCGAGCTCCCGGAGGCGAACCTCCAGCGTCGCGGCGCGCGCCTCCGCGTTCTGTCGCGCGGCGACCTCCCGCGCGATCCGCCTCTCCACCTCGCGGCGGGCGGCGGACTCCTCCCGGCGGGCCGCGGCTTCCTCTTCGCGTGCCCGTTCGGCTTCGTCGTACGTGAGGAGATCCTGCCCGGTCGCCGGGTCGTGCAGCCGCACCATCCGTGTCTCCCGGTCGTCGCGAAGCTCGAGGCCCAGCACCTCGCTCGCCACCGACACCCCGTGATTCGCCAGCAGCGTCACTGCCGGCAGCGCCCGGTACTCGCCGTCCTGCAGCCGAAAGCCCTGCAACGGCGGCGTCAGGTACTCCGCCCGCGGGTCGTACATGAAGTACTCGCTCACCCCCAGAGCGGCATACACGTCGCGCTTGCGCCTCCGGTCCTCGCGCCGGGTGCTCGCCGAGGTCACCTCGAGCACGAAGTCAGGCCCCTTCGGCTCGTTCCACAGCAGATACGTGTCGCGCAGATGCGCCGGTACCCCCATCACCACGTATACGTCCGGAGACACCACGGCCCGGGGGTTGCCCCGCTCGAAGTAGAGGAAGTTGTTCGAGGCGACATACACGTCGGTTCGCGCGCGTCGCTTCAACCATCCCTTCAGAGCATACGTCACGTACATCATGCACGTGGCGTGGATGTCGGTCTCAGCCATGGGCTGGCCGTCCGAGCAGGGGTAGACGACATCGTGGGGGAGGCCGGAACGGCTCATGGGCGGAATCTCCGGGGTGAAGCGGGCGTGTCGTCCGAAACGCGACCGCCGGGACCGTAGCACGGCGGCGACGGCGTCCCCAAGCGCATGGCCGATCGAAAGCCGCGGCGGTTCGCAATCGGTTCATGGGCGCCGTCCGGTTCGACGTGTTCACCGGTGCAGCGTCCCACGACTCCGGAGGTCCGGAAGTCGGAAGATGGTCCTGACCGATGTAGGCGCACGCCTACCGGTGACTCCTTCCGGCTCAGGTTCATTTCACGCTACGGTTCCAATGGGACATCGGTCGCGCAGGTCGGATCAGCGCAGCGTCATCCGACATCCAGCCCACGCTTTGCCGAGCCGCAGACGCTGAAATTGTCGGATTACGCTTTGCCAATCCGACCTGCGGAAAGCCGGATCATTGATGTCCGTCCTCGGACCGTAGCGTGAATAGCGCCTTTGTTATCCGCCGAAGGTGGATAAATGGCCCTGCCTTCCGGCTCGAGGGCGCGCAGTCCGGGTTGAGGCGACGCGTCAGACCGCGGTGACGGTGGCCCAGAGAGCGTCACCGCCGTCCTTGGCGACCCGCCGGCCGAGCTCGATCGCCCACACCGTCTCCGGGTCGAACTCGTCGCGCCACGCCCAGAGCCGGCGGGTGCGGTGCTGGAGGCTGTACTCCCGGGTGAATCCCATCGCGCCGTGCACCTGGTGAGCGATGCCCGCCCCGGCCCCGGCGGCCTGCCCGCACCGGATCTTCGCGGTGGCGACGGCGAGGAAGGTGCGATCGTCGTCGATGCCGTGGCGGGCGATCGCGGACGCCGCGGCGTCGGCGGACGTGGTCGCCGCCGCCACTTCGCCGGCGAGCACCGCCAGGTTGTGCTGGACCGCCTGGAACTTCGCGATCGGCCGGCCGAACTGATGTCGATCCGAGGCGTACCGGAGCGACTGCTCCAGGCAGCCCTCGAGCGCTCCGGCCATCTGCGCGGCGCGCATCGCCGCCCCCATTCGCCGCAGCCGCTCGGCAAGGTTCACCGTCACCGGCGCCGACCGTGCGACCGGGACGACTCCGTCGAGGAGGACGGCATCGTTCGGCTCGCCGGCGAGCGACGTTCCCGGTTCCACCGCGCACTCGGCGCGATCGACGAGCGCTACGCCCTGCGCCCCGGTCTCGGCATCGCCTTCCCGGAAGACCACCACGAGATGACCGCATGCGCGTGCGAATGGTACCCGCGCCGCGGAGCCGGCAAGGGCATCGCCGTCCAGACTGACGGAAGAGGCGGCATCGACAGGTGCGACGGTGAGCGGGCCTTGCGGGGCCTCGAGACCCGCTTTGGATGCGAGCCATCCGGCCAGAAGCGTCTCGGCGAGCGGCGCGGGAACGGCGTGCGTCCCGGCCAGGCGGACGATCGCGAATCCATCCCCAAGACCGGTTCCGGGCCCGCCGAGTGCTTCGGGAATCCACGCCCGGGTGAGCGCGGATGCCTCCAGCGCGTCCCACAACGCCCCGGGCCAGGTGCCGTCCTCGGCGGTGGTGACCACTGCCGGACCGCAGAGTTCGGAAAGCAGGCGGTCAGTCGCATCGACGACCAGGAGATCTCCGTTCATGCGAAGGAGAAGGGTGCAAGTGCCTGATCAGGTGATACCGCCGGCGTCTGCGCTTCTGCCGGAGTCAGTGACCGTGGCGGCACGGTCGCGCGTGTGACCGGCATCGACTTCAAGGGAAACCTCGCGGATATTGTCCGAGTAGTCGGCAAGGCTGTGCGAATCCCAAAATTCCCCAATCTGCTGTGATGTGCTGGCCTTGGAGATACTCGTTGAATTCTCGGTGATTGTCGAGGCGATGCTCACGTGAGATTGGCGTTGAAGAACTCGAGGGTCCGTTGCCTGGCAAGCGCCGCCGCCGCTTCGTCGTAGCTCCCGCGACGGTCGCAGTTGAAGCCGTGGCCGGCGTCGTAGATGTGGACGGCGGCTTCGGGCTGCGCGGCCTTGAGCTGCTCGACGTCGGAGAGCGGGATGCCGGCGTCGTGCTCGCCGAAGTGCATGAGCATCGGGCAGCGGGCCTTCTCGTCCTTGTACGGAACGATCTGCCCTCCGTAGTAGACGACCGCGGCGCTCACGTCGAGCCGTACCCCGGCAAGGAACGCGATGGTGCCGCCCCAGCAGTATCCGACGGTCCCGACCTGGAGCCCTTCGCCGGCCAGCACCGCCACCGCCGCGGCGACGTCCCTCACCGTGTCGTCCCAGGAGAATTCCTCACGGAGCTTGCGGCCCGTCGTCATGTCGCTCGCCTCGTAGCCCAGCTCGCAATCCCTTTGCGAGGAGCGGTCGTAGAGCGCGGGAGCGATGCAGGTGAAGCCGTCGGCCGCGAAGCCGTCGCATACCGAGCGGATATGGGTGTTGACGCCGAAGATCTCCTGCAGCACGACGATGCCGGCCCGAGCGGTGCCTGTCGCGTCCGCGCGGTAGGCGCCGAGCGAATGTCCGTCGTTGGCGGTCAGGGTGAGTCTGCTTCCCATGAGTCCATTCTCCTGTGAGGTCGGTTCTGGCGGGGTCAGGCGACGTCGTGCAGCCTGTTCGCGAGGTCGCATCCGGACGTCGGTGGAGGAAGCGGCTTTCCGTCCGCGTGGTACAGGTCGATCGTCTCTTCCACGATCACGCACAGTTCCTCGAACACGTCCCGTTCGTCGTCTCCGTGGCAGCCGCCCAGAAACAGGCCCGGACAGCTCCCGACGTAGCATTGGTCTTCATCCGACCATTCGACGACCTTCACGTAGCGGGCACTTTCCTTCATTGTCGTGACTCCTCGATGGCTCGGCGGACGGCGCGAACCTGATACTGGCGCGCGTCATCTCCAAGTCGTCCCGACACTGTAATCGGTTTTCGCAGTCGTGGATGAACGACATTCCGATGACTCCCCTTTCCGCCGCGATTCAAGAATCCGGCGCGCTCCAGGTCCGCAACCAATTTTCGAATCCTTGGCGGCACCAGGGTCTCTCGCGTCGCCCGCCCGCACGACGCTCCCTGCGACTTCCGAGCACCATGTGGCAGACGATGTCGCGTGACATGTCCGAGTTGCACAGATACGGGGATGCGGTGCGGTCGGATGATATTCCGGGCGCGGTGCTTGGATCGGCCTGCCGCTTTCGTGACAATCGCCCGCCCTTCGTCTTCAACGCGGTCATGTGCCGATGAGCCAGTCGTGACGCAGAGCATTCGCTTCGAGTTCTCGCCCCTTCCGCAGTCGACCGAGCCCCTTCGGATTCGCGTTCGTGATTTCCTCGCGCGCGAGCTCGACGCCGGAACCTTCGCCGCGGGTCTCGGCCCGGGCATCAACCGCCACTCGCCGGAGTTCAGCCGCCGCTGCGGCGAGGAGGGGTTCATCGGCATGACGTGGCCCCGGCGCTACGGCGGGGGCGAGCGCAGCTTCCTGGAGCGCTACGTGGTCACCGAGGAGCTGCTCGCGGCGGGCGCGCCGGTGTGGGCGCACTGGGTCGCCGACCGCCAGAGCGGTCCGATGCTCATGCGCTACGGCCGCGAAGAGGTACGCAACGCGATCCTGCCCCGCATCGTGACCGGCGAGTGCTACTTCTGTATCGGCATGAGCGAGCCGGACTCGGGGTCGGATCTCTACTCGGCGAAGTCCCGGGCCGAGCCGGTGGCGAGAGGATGGCGGGTCAACGGACGCAAGATCTGGACGAGCAACGCGCACCGCTCGCACTACATGCTCGCGTTGCTCCGCACGTCACCTTCGACCCCCGACAACCGGCGCCATGGCCTCACCCAGTTCCTGATCGCGATGGACTCGCCGGGTATCGAGGTTCGTCCGATTCGCAACCTCACCGGCGATTCGGACTTCAATGAAGTGGTGTTCGACGACGTCTTCGTTCCCGAGGCGCACCTCATCGGCGAGGTCGACGGCGCATGGAAGCAGGCCGCGAGTGAGCTCGCGTACGAACGCAGCGGCCCGGAGCGGTTTCTCGAGACCGTCTTCGTGCTCTACGAGCTCGCGCGGGCGGCCGGCGAGACCCCGGAGGACCGGATGGCGGAGGGGCTCGGACGCCTGGTGGCCGAGCTTTCGACCCTGCGCAACATGTCGGTTGCCGTGGCCGGGATGCTCGAAGCGGGCAAGGTTCCGGACGTGGAAGCGGCGGTGGTGAAGGAGCAGGGCACCAACTGGGAGCAGGCGCTGCCGGCCCGAGCCCGCGATCTCGCCCCGGGCGCGTGCGCCGACCCCGGCAACCGGGTCGACTTCGAGGAGGTGCTGCGCTACGCGACCCTCATCGCCCCCAAGCTCACCATCCAGGGCGGCACGCGCGAGATCCTGCGCGGCATCGTGGCGCGGGGGCTCGGGCTGCGGTGAGGGCGAGGGAAACCGACAAGGAACCCTGCGAGAACGTCTGACCATGCCCGACCTGGATGCCCTGTTCCGGCCCCGTGCCGTCGCGCTCGTCGGAGTGTCCCCGGACCGGACCATCATTCGGGGGCGCATCGTGGAAGCGGTCACCCGGCACGGATTCAGCGGGCCGCTCTACGCGGTGAGCCGAAGCCACGACGAGATCGCCGGCATCACCTGTTATCGGTCGGTGAACGCACTGCCGGGTCCGGTGGACCTCGCGATCATCACGATTCCGGCCGAGCACGTCGCCGCCACCCTGCGGGCCTGCGCAGAGATCGGCGCGAAGGCGGCGATCGTCATCAGCTCCGGGTTCGGCGAGGAGCGGGGCGAAGCGGGCGCGGCCCGCCAGAGCGCCATCGCCGACATCGCCCGGGAGTTCGACATGGCGGTCCTCGGCCCCAACGCGGAAGGCTTTCTGAACGGCCGGACCCCGCTTGCCGCGACGTTCAGTCCAGCCGTGGTGAACGTCGAGAACGGGCTCCGACCGCAGGGGAGCCGTAGCCGCGGGATCGCGGTGGTCTCGCAAAGCGGCGGCATCGGCTTCTCCTTCTTCCACCGCGGCCGTCCCAAGGCGCTGAACTTCAGCTTCGTCGTGAGCACGGGAAACGAGGCGGGACTCAACGCCATGGACGTCGCCGGCTATCTGGTCGAGGACGACGAGACCGCGGTGGTGCTCGCGTTTCTCGAAGGCATCCGCGCGCCGGACGATCTGCTGCGGGTCGCGGTGCGCGCGGCGCAGCGGCGCAAGCCGCTCGTCTTCGCCAAGGTCGGGCGCTCGGAGGCGGCGGCTGCCGCCGCCGCCTCGCACACCGCGTCGCTGGCCGGGACGGCGCGCTCGTACGACGCGGTGTTTCGCCGCTACGGCATCCTGCCCGGCGAGGATCAGGAGCACATGGTGGACGTCGGCGCCGCGTTCGCATTCTTCGGCGATCGCCTGCCGAAGGGGACACGGGTCGGAATTCTGACGCCGTCCGGAGGCGCCGGCGCGTGGCTGGCCGATGTCTGCGAGCAGCACGGGCTTTCGGTGCCGGTGCTCGATGCCGAGACCCGCGCCGCCATCGATCGGATGCTGCCGGCGTACGGGGCGTCGCGCAATCCGGTGGACGTGACCGCGCAGGTCATCTTCACCGTCGGCTACGCGCCTCCGCTCGAGCTTCTGGTCGGTGCGCCCGGCATCGACGCGGTGCTGGTGGCGGGATCGCTCTCGCACGCGCGCTACATCGAGCGCGACTTCGAGAATCTCGTCCGCATCGGCCGTCAGGTGGACAAGCCCGTAATCTTCTGCGGCTATACGCGCGCCGCTCCGCACGCGGTCGAGTTGCTCGCGCGGGCCGGATTTCCGTGCACCACGAGCATGGCGAACGCGGTGAAGGCGATTCGTGCAATGTACGAGTACCGCGAGTTTCTCGCACGGTTCGACGTCGCGCCGCCACGGGTCGTTTCAGCCGATCACCATGTCGCGCAGGCGTTGTCCGATGCAGCGGTCGGTGCCGGGGTCGGAGTGGATGGCGCGGCGGGGGCCGGCCCGGGAGCCAGTGCCGGCGTCGAGCCGGAGACCCGCCATGGAACCGGCGGATCGGGACCGCGCACCGCATCCGGTCTGGAAGCGGTGATTTGCGAGCACGATGCGAAGGTGCTTCTGGCGGCGCACGGTATCGGCGGAATCCCGGCCGGCGGCCTCGCGCTCGACGCGGCCGCGGCGGCGCGCATCGCGGACGAGATCGGTGGGCCGGTGGCGATGAAGGTCCAGTCGAGCGGCCTGCCTCACAAGAGCGAAGCACGAGGAATCGCGCTCGGGATCGAAGGGGCATCCGAGGTGCGCGAGGCGTTTTCCCGCATCGTGGAAAACGTGCGCGCGCACGCGCCTTCGGCCGTCATCAGGGGGGTGCGGGTGGAGCGCATGGCCGGTCCGGGGGTCGAGATGATCGTCGGTGTGAGCCGCGACCCCGACTTCGGCCCGATGATCGGGGTGGGGCTCGGCGGGGTGCTGGTCGAGCTGCTGGACGACTTCGTGCTCTCGCCGGCGCCGGTCGACGCGGCCGAAGCCCGCGAGATGCTGCGGAGCCTGCGAGGCAGACGGATCCTCGATGGACTGCGAGGCGCCCCACCGGCCGACGTCGATGCGCTCGTGAGCCTGCTCGTTGCAGTGTCGGAATTCGCGGCGGCCGCGGGCGGGGCACTGGAGGCGCTCGACCTGAATCCCGTGATCGTGCATCCGGAAGGGGAGGGAGCGAGCGTGGCCGACGCGGGTATCGTCACCCGCGCGCAGCGTCGCTCCCCGGAGCACGGAACCCGTATACGCAACGGAGACGACCCATGAGCAGCGCACCCGCCGGCCCGGACCTCACCGTCGATCTCGACCGACACGTCGCGACCGTCGAGATCCATCGACCTCCGAACAACTTCTTCGACTACGACCTGATCCACGAGATCGCGAACGTCTACGAGCGGCTCGACACCGATCCCGAGTGCCGCACGATCGTGCTGTGCTCGCAGGGTCGCCACTTCTGCGCGGGCGCCGACTTCAGCGCCCGCGAGAAGTGGAGTCAGGAACGGCTCGATGCACAGGCCGGCCGTCTCTATGTCGAGGCGGTCCGGGTGTTTTCCTGCACCAAGCCGGTGATCGCGGCGGTGCAGGGAGCCGCGGTCGGCGGCGGGTTCGGGCTCGCGCTGTCGGCGGACTTCCGCATCGCCTGCGAGGAATCCCGGTTCGTCGCGAACTTCGCGCGGCTAGGCATCCACCAGGGATTCGGGCTCAGCGTGACCCTTCCCAGGCTGGTCGGTCACAACCGGGCGGCGCTGATGCTCTATACCGGGAGGCGGCTGAAAGGGGCGGAGGCGGTCGAAATCGGTCTCGCCGACGAGCTGGTGGACCGCGCGGACGTGCGCGGCCGAGCGTTGGAGCTTGCGACGGAGATCGCGCAGTCCGCGCCTCTCGCGGTGCAGTCCATCCGCGCCACGCTGCGCGCAGGGCTGGCCGAGGCGGTGCGCGAAGCCACCGATCACGAGCTGGCCGAGCAGAGCCGGCTCCGCCAGACCGACGACCATCGCGAAGGCGTGGCGGCCACCGCCGAGCGGCGCCTCGCGGACTTCAGGGGGCGTTGACCCGGGCGCCATTTCGACCGCCTGGGGCGGTGCGGACTGGATGCGAGCGATCGTGCGGCGTACGGAGCCGCGTCCCTGATACCCCCTTCGGAGTCGATTGACCGTGCAGTCGGATATCCGGTAGCTCGCGCAAGTCTGACTCGGGGCCTGCGGGACAGGTCAGTCCGGTCCCGCCCACTGCTTCTCGAACTCCCATACCTCGTCGAATCCCATCAGCTCGTGCATTTCGCCGATCGAGAAGCTCTCGGCTTCGAGGGCGACGGACGAGCCGTTGGCCTTCAGATGCCCGTAGACGGACTCCAGCGTCTTCGCGGCGGCCAGGAAGCCCGTGCCCGGATAGATCGCGATCGCGAAGCCGAGCCGTGCGAGGGTTTCCGTCGGCAGGACGGGGGAGAAGCCGCCCTCGACCATGTTCGCGAGCAGAGGAGCGTCGATCTCCCGGCCGATGCGCTCGAATTCGGCCTCGGATTCGGGTGCCTCGATGAACACCACGTCCGCACCGGCCTTCGCGAACGCCTGTCCTCGACGGATCGCCTCGTCGAGGCCGAGCGAACTGCGCGAGTCGGTGCGCGCGATGACGAGAAAGTCGTTGCTGTCCCGCGCGTCCACCGCGACCTCGACCTTGCGCACCATGTCGTCGAGCGGGACGACCCGGCGTCCCGGGGCGTGCCCGCACTTCTTCGGGAACTCCTGGTCCTCGATCTGGATCGCCGCCACCCCGGCCGCCTCGTAGCCGCGCACCGTGTGCCGGACGTTGAGGAGTCCGCCGAACCCGGTGTCCGCGTCTGCGATGAGCGGAGTGCGGACGCCCGCGCAGATGCGAGCGGCGCGGCCCACCATTTCCGAGTAGCTCACCAGCCCGGCGTCCGGCAGGCCCAGGTGCGAGGCGGCGATCCCGTAGCCGGTCATGTACAGGGCGTCGAATCCGGCCCGATCCGCGACCCGGGCCGAGATCATGTCGAACACGCCGGGGGCGATGGTGAGCTTGCGGGCTCGTATCCGCCGGGCGAGGGCGGAGCGGCGGTCTTCGGGACGGGACATTCGGGGTGCTCCTGACGCTGCGAAGTTGACGGGCAGCGGATACGTTACCTCATGCGTCTCCGCCGGGGCGCATCTGCGTGGTCTGTCTGCTCGGGCCGCAGCGCGCCCCGTCCATGCGCGACGGGTCCGGGGCGGCGTCGGGCCAGCTTCGCGGAACGAATTGATCGGAGGCGCATTTCGACATTCAATCCGCGGATTCCCGGGCGTTCCCTGGTTCATCCCGATGATCGATTGCGCGCGGTCGCTTTCGGCTCCCCGAGCCGCTCGACCACCGCTCACGCGTCGTTGGACGACCCGCCCGGAGGGCTGACTCGCGATCGAGTCGCGTCCCTGCGATTCAGCCATCCGAGCGTCGATCCGAATGCTAGGATGCGCCCGACAACGAGGCGGCGGCAGAGTTGGCAGGGCGAGTGCCGCGTGCCGGCACCGTTGACCAATTTCATCCGAAGGAGACACGTGATGCTGGACGTACGCGGACTCGAGACCACCGCCGCGAGCGAAGCGGCGGTCCGCAATTTCGATGCGACGATGGCGCAGTACCTGCGGTTCGGGCTCGACACCGGAGACTGCCTCAAGCGCACTCTGACCGAGGACCCCGAGATGGCGCTCGCGCACTGCGTGAAGGGCTACTTCTTCATGCTCTTCTGCGTGCCGGCGCTCACCGGCAAGGCCCGCGCGAGTCTGGAAGCGGGACGCCGCTCCGTCGCCGAGCGCGGCGCCACGGACCGCGAGCGACTCCACCTCGAGGCCCTCGATGCATGGAACCGGGGCGAGTTCGAACAAGCCGTCGGACACCTGGAGGCGATTCTCGCCGGCCACCCCCGAGACATCCTCGCGCTGAAGATTGCGCACTATCTCTACTTCTATCTCGGCGACAACGCCAACCACCGCGACTCGATTGGACGGGCGCTGCACGCCTGGGACGACACCGTCGACGGCTACGGTTACGTTCTCGGCATGCAGGCGTTCTCGCTCGAGGAGTCGGGCGCCTACGCGGAGGCGGAGCGTGCCGGCCGAGCCGCGGTGGAGCGCAACCCGGCCGACCTGTGGGCGGTGCACGCGGTCGCGCACGTCATGGAGATGCAGGACCGTCGCCGCGAAGGCATCGCGTGGATCCGGGAGAGCGAGCCGCAACTCGGCGATTGCAACAACTTCGGGTACCACGTGTGGTGGCACCTCGCGCTGTTTCATCTCGAACTCGACGAGGTGGAGCCGGTCCTGCGGCTCTACGACGAGCGGATGCGCGCGGACCTGTCCGACGAGTACCTCGACATCTGCAACGCGACCTCCATGCTGTGGCGGCTGGAGGAACGCGGGGTCGACGTGGGCGACCGATGGAACGAGCTGGCGGAGCGGTGCGAGGCTCGCACCTCCGACCACCAGATGGTCTTCCCCGACGTGCACTACATGTTCGCGCTCGCGGCGGGAGGGCGCGACGCCGCGGTGGAGCGGATGCTGGACAGCATGCGCGCCTTCGCCGAGGGAAGCGCAACCGAGCAGCGGGTGATGCGCGAGGCCGGCGTTCCGATCGGTCGGGCCATCGCCCACTGGTATCGCGGCGAGTATGCGGAGGTGGTCGACGTCCTCGCGCCGGTCCGCTACCGGCTGCCGCTCATCGGAGGCTCGCATGCGCAACGCGACCTGTTCCACCAGGTCCTCATCGCGGCCGCCCTTGCATCCGGCCGTCACGAGACCGCACGCGCCCTGCTGAGCGAGCGCGCCGCCCGCAAGCCGCGGAACCCCTGGACGTGGAAGCGCTACGCGCGGGCGCTGGTCGAGTTCGACGACGACGAGGGAGCTGTCCAGGCGCGCGATACGGCGGCGCGCCTCCTCGCCGCGTAGCTTGCGTGTGTCCCTCGACTCCTCAAAAGGCCGCCATCTCCACAGATTTATGCGTGAACGCCCCCGAACTGGCGATCGACCGAATTCAGAACGGTGTCGCGTTGGGGGGTCACGATGTGCCGGAGCGGGACGCAAGGCGGCGGTATGCTCGATCGCTGGCCCACTTGCCGGCCGCGGCCGCACGCTCCGACGAAGCCCGTCTCTACGACAACGCTGACTCCGACCTGCCCCATCGCGAGGTCGCGCTCTTGGCGGCCGATTTGCGGTGGACCGCCGAGCAGCTTCCGGGCTGGGCAAGCGCGGTGATCTTCCGCTTGACGCGACCGCAGCCGTGTAAGGCACCTTGAACAGGTACTATACTGGGACCACTTGATGAACATGACGACGTAGACCATGAGTGTCAGATTTTCCGAGGACGTTGTGCCGCTCACGGACCTCAAGGTCAATCCGGGACGGGTTGTCAAGCACACGACGCAGGCCCGCCGACCGGTGCTCTTGACGAGTCGTGGTCGCGCAGTGGCCGTGGTGCAATCGGTGACCGACTACGAGGCGGCCGAGGAGGAGCGCGTCTTCATGCGGGCGGTCGTGACCGGGCTTGCTGATCTCGAAGCCGGACGAGAGGTCTCTCTCACCGAAGCGAAGAAACGACTGGGTCTGAAGTAGTCCATGCCACGAGCCACGATCCGCTTCGCGGAATCCGCGGTGTCGGATCTCGAAGAGCTCAGGAAATGGTACGCGGAACAAGGCGTTCTCGATGTCGGGGATCGATTGATTGAGGAGATCTTCGAGCGGTTGGAAGCGCTGCGAACGCACCCGGACATGGGCAGAATCGTGCCTGAATTCGGACAGCGGTTCCTGAGGGAGCTGATCCATCCGCCGTTCCGGATGGTGTATCGGAGCGAACCCGGGTATGTACGGATTGTCCGGATCTGGCGAAGCGAGCGGCTGTTGCGTCTCACTGCGGGTGATGATTCCCCACCGTGACAGCCAACGCCGAGCGGGAAGGCGATTCGTCCCGGTATCAATTCACCTGATTGCGTACGAAGCTCATGTCGGAATTACGGGCCTCCCGGGATTGCGGGCATCTTGTCCGCGGCAAACTGCATTCAGCCCACTGATTTGACAACGTTTTTATTCGATTGTCCAGCACGGATACTGGACTTCCTACTTGCTGTTCTTGCGGCCACGCACGGGTTCCGGTCAAGCTTCAAGGATGTAACCGTTTGCTCGTCCCGTGATGATGCGGGCGGAAGGCAGCGGGGAACGGGCGTGGCGGCTGGAAACTGGTCGGCTTCCGACCGCCGACGGCGGGCGTCAGCCGGAGGACTCCACGGCTTCGACAAACGGTTACTCAAGGATTGGGCGCGGCAGCACGATGTGGGCGAACGGTAGAGATTCGGTCGTGCCGTGGAGTTGTCGAACTCAGGGATAATCTTGGTTCGCACACTCGAGGGATTTCCTACTGTCACAGTCGGTCGTAACGCCTACCTTTCCCGATCTCCACGGCTCGGCCGAATCCTTCGGCGAACGTAAAGGTTCCGTCGGGCCGTGCTCTGGTCTGGACGGGCGGAGGTAGTCAAGGGCCGCGCAGCTTGCAGAGTTCTGCTGTCTGCGCACGCCGAAGTCCGCGGCTGGCCGGATTACTCCACGGCACGACGGAACCGTTACAACGGCGATTTGGCGACAGAACGCGTACAACCCCTTGAATACATTTGGAGGTCGTAGAGAGAACGATTCAGTCTGGCTGTGTCGCGGGTGCACGTCTCATTTATGAGATTCATGCTGCTACGCAGGCGCGTCGTTCCCAGAAGTCGTCGAAGCGGTTGCTCTCCACGGCGCAGCGCAGGGCGATGATGGCGTTGGCGCCAGCGACGGTCCAGCGCATCCCGC
>JAJDUQ010000259.1 GCA_022826505.1 Gammaproteobacteria bacterium | reverse complement strand
GGCGGGATGCGCTGGACCGTCGCTGGCGCCAACGCCATCATCGCCCTGCGCTGCGCCGTGGAGAGCAACCGCTTCGACGACTTCTGGGAACGACGCGCCTGCGTAGCAGCATGAATCTCATAAATGAGACGTGCACCCTCGCCGCGAGCGGTCATTGCCTGTCCGGGGAACGGGCTCCGGCAGCCGGTATCAGACCGGGACCGATGGATACCGGTCGGAGCGTGTACCCGGAATCGGGCGGTTGCTTCGAGCGTGATAGGTGAAGACCGCGGACAGCTTGACCGCACCCGTGACGTTCTTGCCCGCCGCATGAAACAGACGGCAGTGGAACAGGAGCGCGTCGCCCGGTTCGAGCTCGACCAGGGTCGCGGTGGCGATGAGGTCGCGGTTCTTCTTCAGCTCCGAACGCAGAAACAGGTGCCGGTCGAAGCGCCCTCGGTCGAGACTCAGCCGGTGGCTGCCCGGGATGACCCGCAGGGCGCCGTTCTCTTCGCGCTCGTGGCCGAGCGCGAGCCACACCGAAACGAGCTCCGGCGCATCGAACGACCAGTACCGTATGTCCTGGTGCCACGCAGTCTCGCTGCTGAACCCGGGATGCTTGGTCATCACGCAGTTGTGATGGCACTGCGACATCTCGATTCGGTCCTCGCGAATCACCCCGCGCAGTGCCGAGGCCAGCTCGGGCGCAGTGGCCCACCGGCGGAAAGCCGGCCCGCGCGAGTACGCATGGAGCAGCCGGCGAGGCGTATGGCCTCCGGCCGCATCCCGGCTCGCTGGAGACCCCGGGTACCCCACGTCCGTCTCGAACTCCGCCGGCCCTTGCAACGGTTCGAGCGAGCGCAGCACCGTCTCGCGCATCTCGTCGACGCCGGGGCGGTCGACGAGACCGCGGACCACCAGGTATCCGTCGCGCTCGAACGTTTCCGGCAGGAGCTCGTGCATCGCGTTGGCCATCGAATGTCATCCTCCTGCTACCCGCGCAATGGGGAAAGTCTACGCCGATTGCCGGTGTCGACAAATCCGTGCCGCACTCGGGCGTTTCGCACGTGAACTCGATCGAGCAACTGTCTCTCCGTGACACGCGGCGGCACGAGCCCGTCGGTCATGCTCCTCGATTCGAGGACGCGAGAGCGCGCTTCGAACCGGTAAGATGCACAAGTCCACCGGAGAGCTGCCGTGAATGGTCCCGCCACCGCGCGAATCTACCTCGACTACAACGCCAGCACTCCGCTCGCGCCGACCGTCGCGGCAAGGATGCGCGAGGTGATGGAAGAGGCGTACGGGAACCCGTCCAGTCTCCACTGGGCCGGCGCGCCGGCCCGCGGGCATGTCGAGCGGGCGAGGGCCCAGGTCGCGGAGCTGCTCGGATGCGAGCCGCCCGAGATCGTGTTCACGAGCGGCGGCAGCGAGTCGAACAACTTCGCGCTGAAGGGCGTGTTCTTCGCCCGTGCACGCCAGTTGGAGACCCCGCATATCGTCACTACCCGCGTGGAGCATCCGGCCATCGTCGAGCCGTGCGCGTTCCTGACCCGACTCGGCGCGCAGGTCACCGCGCTGCCGGTGGACGGAACCGGTCGAATCGATCCGGACGATCTGCGGCGTGCGCTCACCCCGAACACCATCCTCGTCAGCGTGATGCACGCCAACAACGAGGTCGGCACCATCATGCCGATTGAAGAGTGCGCCGCCATCGCCCGCGAACATGGGGTGACGTTCCACACCGACGCCGCACAGTCCGTGGGAAAGATCCCGACCCGCGTCGACGACCTGGGAGTCGATCTCCTGTCGATAGCCGGACACAAGATCCATGCACCGAAAGGAGTCGGCGCGCTCTACATTCGGTCAGGAACGAAGATCGAGCCGTTTGTGCACGGTGCGGGACACGAGCGCGGACGCCGGGCCGGTACCGAGAGCGCGATGCTCGTGACGGCGCTGGGCGAGGCGTGCCGGTTGGCCGGAGATCGGACGCGGATTTCACGGATCCGGACGCTGCGCGATCGGTTCTGGATGGCGCTCCAGCAGCGGTTCGGCGATCGCGTCGCGCTCAACGGTCACCCCGAGGCCCGACTGCCGAACACTCTCAACGTCTCGTTCGTCGGAAAGGAAGGTGCCGAGGTGCTCGCGGGACTCGACGGCGTGGCCGCCTCCACGGGCTCGGCCTGTCACGAAGGACGTGTCGAGCTTTCCCCGGTGCTTGCGGCCATGCAGGTCCCGGAGCACGTGGGCATGGGTGCGGTGCGATTCAGCCTCGGGCGAGGCACCACGGCAGAAGAGATTGATACCATCGTCTCACGACTGACCCATGTCCAGGGAGTTAACTGACTTGAGAGCTCGGAGTTCAATTCTCCGCGCACGCCTTCCCCAAACCACGGGCGTCTCCGCTACAATTACGTGACGATGGCACATATGAACAGAAAACAATGTCTCGCGCTCGCATCGTTCTGGAAACATCCAACAACCGCAAAACGGCGATGATGGAGGCGGCCTCCCTTCAAGGCGCCACCTTGGTCGACTGGTTGGAAGAGTACATCGCCGCAGAAAATCCAAGTCTCTCCAGCCACAGCACTGATCCGACAAGTGACGCCGGCGGTGTCACCGAACTTGAAGACACGGACGAAATTTTCAGGGCATTGTCCTGTCGGGATTGGTCATTTACCGAAGATGACACGCGCTATCTCACCCATGACCTGCATCCGTATCCAGCGAAATTCATCCCCCAGATACCCGCCAACCTTATCGCCCGGCTATCAATGCCCGGCGACCTGGTGCTCGACCCATTTGGAGGCAGCGCAACGACGGCTGTCGAAACGGTGCGGCTGGGACGCCGAGCGGTATCGTTCGATGCGAATCCGTTGTCCGCCCTGATTGGACGAGTGAAGACCGGCTTCATGACACCACCTGTCCATGCCGATCTCGAGCAGTTGAGCGCTGCCGTTGAAGGGCACATCATCGATTCCGACAGACAACGACGAACGTGGACGAAGCATCTTGCCACTGCAGGCAATAGACATCCCCCACCGATCCCCAACATCGAGAAGTGGTTCAACCAGCCCGTGACCGAAGAACTTTGCCTCCTTCGTCACCTTATCGACAAGACTACCGACGGACTCGCTCGGGACGCGGCGCAACTCGCACTCTCCCGGATCATTGTTCGTGTCTCCAACCAGGAATCCGAAACCCGCTACGTCTCCGTTGCCAAGAAACTCTCCCCCTCCCTGACGCTCCAAGCCTATCTTGCATGCCTCAAGACTGTGATTCGACGACTCGACACAGCTGCTTTGCATCTTCAGTTTGCCGACGCTCGTTTCCTGACCGGAGACAGCCGGAGTGAACTGCCTGAAGCAGTCGGAGAGAACACCGTTGACTTAATCGTCTCGTCACCCCCATACCCGAATGCGACCGACTACCATCTTTATCACCGTTTCCGCCTATTCTGGCTCGGTTTCGATCCCAGAGAGTTGGGCCAAGTCGAAATCGGCTCCCACCTCCGACACCAACGGAACAACACTGGATTTGAGGAGTACCGAGATGACATGGCGAATGCGCTGAAAGGCTGTGCAACCGTTCTGTCCCCGGGTCGATATGCGGTGTTTGTCGTCGGAGACGCGCTGTTCAAAGGAGAACGTTTCTCGACGAGCGACTCCATCCGGGAGATCGCACTGGGCGCGGGTCTCGAAGTCATCGGCACAATCGACCGACCATTGCATCGAACCAAGCGTTCGTTTGCAAAGCCGGCGAGACGTACTCGTTTCGAACAACTGGTCGTACTAAGAAAGCCGAATCATCCGGTGAGGATTTGCCTGAATCCCCCGGCGTATCGCATGTGGCACTACGAACACGAGCTCCGCGTACGAGAAACCAACGCACTTCTCGGCACTTCACTAGAAAATTCCCTTTCCATGCAGCCTACGGAGCTCCAATTGCGGCAACCCGCACTATGGCAAGCGCGCCGCCTCACTTTTACGCACGGGATTGAGATCGGCCCTAAACCCGGGACAATCCAACCCACTTGGCAGCATGCCCTGGAAAACGGTGCCATCGGCCCTTCCAACAGAAAGGATCCAAAATATGTCACGCATGGTCTGCATGCATTTAAAGGAAAATTTTATCCACAGCTCGCGAAGTCTCTGATAAACATCTCCGGAATCCAAGTTGGAAATCGCCTGCTCGACCCGTACTGCGGCTCCGGTACTACCCTATTGGAAGGTATGCTGAATGGATTCATATCATACGGGTGTGATTTCAACCCGCTTTCTGCGAAAATCGCCCATGCGAAAACCTCCATTCTGTCCGTACCCCGAAATCTCGTCGATCTCTCGACAAGGGCCATACTTGATCGGCTCCTCCATCGCAGGGGGAAAATTCCCCAATCACTTGATCAGTTCGCGACAAGTACACATAGTGAGCTGCTGAGTTGGTTCCCGGAAGCCGTACTCCACAAAATCAACTGGTTGCTCACCCAAGCCCGCGTCTTCGGCAATCCGAGATTGGTAGATTTCTTTGAAGTTGTCATTAGCGACTTTATCCGCGAGGTGTCCTATCAAGATCCATCCGATCTACGTATCAGACGGCGGAAGGAACCCCTGCACGATGCTCCAGTATTCGAAATGTTCCGGGAGAAACTCGAACTACAACACGCTCGGCTGCGTAGGTATTGGACCGTCGCCAGCCAACAGCCGGGGTGTTTGACGACCCCGACCATCGTGCAGGGCGACGCGAGGCAGGCCGAAACAATGCAGGCACTTGGCCTCGATCAGGAGCAAATCGACTGCGTAGTAACCAGTCCCCCCTACGCGACCGCACTGCCGTACATCGATACCGATCGCCTGTCGCTACTGGCGATCATGGGCATCTCCTCCCGCGCTCGTTCGGACCTCGAGGCAAACCTTACAGGTTCCAGAGAGATTCGACGGAGAGCGAGAAAGGAAGCGGAAGCTGATCTTCTGGATCAGTCGGCGTTCGAGACTCTCCCCTGCGCCGTCGTGACTGCAATTCGCAACATCCATACAGCCAACTCCTCCGTGGACGTTGGCTTTCGCCGTGCAAACATGGCTGCTCTACTGTGGCGATATTTCACAGACATAAAGGCAAATCTCGTTCAAGTTGCTCACGTCATGAAATTCGGCGCGAAGGCTTTCTATGTGGTTGGTGACAGTCGAACGAAGGCTGGTGGATTCTGGGTATCTATAGAGACGTGCAAGAACATTCAACAAATTGGTGCAATGGTAGGCCTACGAGAAATCGACACTATCGATATTGATGTAACCACAGAGAATTACAAGCACATCAGGAATGCCATTACCAGAAATAAGGTAATTATTTTCGAAAAGATCTGAAGTAGTACCATGTAAATTCTCTCCACTTGGATACGGCAGTACCTCGGGTGTCGCGCATGTCAACGACAAGGAAATGACGGTACTTACGACTATCCAGTCAAAACCAACCGTACTTGCGAGGCTCCTTGCCTCCACTTGGCATTCTCTGGTTGCAAGCACCAACCCAGCGTCTGTAGTCAGGGCTGACGGGAGTGAAAATTGTGATTTCGTAATCGATCTCCAATGCACTCGTTCTCTCCATAATCATTACGGAGTACTCCGGGACGATTTCGACGAGAGGCGATGCGGTGATCCTTATCTCCTTGTTCCTCTCGTAGTACACGGTATTCAGCCGATACCTCGATAGTGTCATAAGCGGGTCCGGTTTCGCTCCGAAAACCCTTATATTTACGACAGGATCGGGATCCAGTTGTGGATATGACGGATTTCCCGGTTTCTTGGGGGTGGTTCGTCCCGTGAATGGCCAACCGAAGAAATCAGGATTCTGCAACACGGCAGTGAGGCTCAGAAAGATCTCTCCGTTGTGATGGGGTTTGATCTGTATGACATGCCCCCTCACAGCCACGGATCGTGCGGCGACTGGTATAACCCGAGAGGACTTCATGCCAGCAGGCAGTTTCGCCCGAGCCCGTCGAGTTTTGATAAGCACCTTCGCCGGCAGGGGGCTTTCAGGCTTGACGGGCAGACCGGAGCGAATTCCGCGCCCGACGCTGGCCGAGTCCCCATCGCCAGCACCGATGCGCATAGACCTTTCTTCGACTACGACGTTGTCCGCCACCAATCGGTCCAATCCGAGTTGGTCGAGGCGGGTTGTCGCCGGACATGACGTCGGGAGCAGTTCGGACCATGATGATTCGAGGACACTCAATTCGGCGGCGTCCTCCGGAAGGTCGAGTGCGAGATGCACCGCCGCCTCGAAGTTCTTTTCGGTACCCCCTACCGTGAGGTTGTTGGATCCCACAAAGGCATGGGCGTGCCGTTCCCCCGTAAACAGATACATCTTCGGATGGAACGTAAGGCCCGCTTCCCGTGTGACATAGACACGGTCGAACAGGGAGAGTGCCAAGTCCAGTGCGTCCTTGCTCGTTCCTTGTTGGTCGATTCCCACGATGGCGGCAGAAGTCTTCCCGCCCTCGCACCATTCTTCCAGTAGCCGCTGAAGGCGATACAGCGGTCCGCTTCTGGCGTAGGCCACGATCAGCCGGAAATCTGTGAACCGCCCGTCCTGCAGCGCAGCCTTCAGGTCGTCAAGCAGGCGTCGGTTACCCAGCGGCTGGTCGATAGGACGAATTATGGAAAATCTGCTCATGAGTGGTGCCACACGCCGAAGCTACGTCCCGCCACCGACCGTCAGTGCCGCGCGGGCATCTCTGCACGACTCGAACATCGGCATCACCCGTTCGACGAAGAGCTCCAGGGAGCGACGAGTCCGGGACGGGTCCAGGCCATAGTTCCCCGCGTAGCAGAATTCGTCGATCCCGAGCGCCTCGTAGGCTTCGAGTTGCTCGCACACCTCGTCGGGCGCGCCGAGCACCATCGCCTCGCGCACCGCCTCGGTGGAGTGGCCGCCGCTCGCTCCGATCTCCTGCTCCAGGATTTGGGGGAATCCGTTGACGACGTTTCCGTCGGTCGAAAACAGGCCCTCGAATCGCTTTCCGTGCAGCAGGTTGGCATCCACGATGGCGTCCATGTCACTCGTCCGTTCGGCGACTCCGGCCGTGCGCAGCACCATCCAGCGTGGACGCTTCGCCCCGGGATTCGAATCGAGCGCGGCGGCGAGCTTGCCGGCCAGATTGGCGACCTCGCCAATCGGCTTGCCGAGCGGGGTGGACATGATGTTCATGCCGTTCGCGATGGCGAAATCGAAGCTCGCGGGATCGCGCGCCGCGAGCCACAACGGCGGGTGAGGCTTCTGCAGGGGCTTCGGGGCGGCGGTGACGGCCGGAAAGCTCCAGTGCCGGCCGCGATGCTCGACGTCTCCGGCCCACAGCTTCTTCAGCAGCGGCACCATTTCGAATACGCAGGAGCGGCCTTCCTCGGGCGTGATCCCGTTGGCCATGCGGGCGAACTCGAAGTTGAAGGCTCCTCGCGAGATGCCGAGTTCCAGACGGCCATCGGAGTAGACGTCGACCAGCCCCGCTTCTCCGGCAAGCCGCAACGGGTGCCAGTACGGCGCCACCGCGACCCCGACTCCAAGACGTATCCGCTTGGTGCGCGCCGCCCAGTCGGTGAGAATCGTGAGCGGGTTCGGCGCATGCCAGAACTCGAGCCCGTGGTGCTCGGCCGCCCAGGCGGTCACCATGCCGCCCTGCTCGGCGATGTGCAGCAGATCGAGCGAATGTCTCCACACCTCCCGCACGTCCACCGACGCATCGTTGCGCAGCATGTTGATGGCGATCGAGAACTTCATGACGCAGTCTCCGGAGATGGGTCAGGGCGTGCCCGTCAAGGGCATCCGGCCTTTCGGGCGAGGTCCGATGATCAGCCTCTCCGGCACTCGTTGTCGAGCACTTCGAGCACCGCATTCGGCGGCACCGAGCCGTCCACGAAAGGCGCACCGATTCCGCGCAGCAGCACGAAGTGAACACGGCCGGCGACGGTCTTCTTGTCGTGGGACATGTGCCCGAGAATCGCACCGGAATTCCAATGGCGGTTCGATGCCAGCGCGGCGATCCGGTCCGGAAGACCGGCGTTTCGCAGGTGGCTGCGCAAGCGATGGACGATGGAGGGTTCGCAGTGACCGAGCCTGGCCGACAGAGCGGCGGCGGCCGCGAGGCCGGCCGCAACCGCCTCGCCGTGCGGCAGTGCGCCGTGCCCGGCTTCGGTTTCCACTGCGTGCGCAAACGTATGGCCGAGGTTCACCAGCGCTCGATCGCCCCGATCCCGTTCGTCCGCGGTGACGATTCGGGCCTTCGTCTCGCACCCCATGCGCACCGCCTCGATCAGCGGGCCGGAGTCGAACGCGAGCAGCGCCGGCGCGTGCTCTTCCAGCCATCCGAACTCCCTCTCGCCACGAATCAGGCCGCACTTCACGATCTCGCCGTAGCCGGAAAGCAGCTCGCGGCGCGGGAGGCTCTCCAGCACGCTCACGTCGTTGAGCACGATCCTGGGCTGGTGGAAGGTTCCGACGAGGTTCTTGCCGTGGCGCGTATTGATCGCGTTCTTGCCGCCGACCGCGCTGTCGACCTGAGACATCAGGGTGGTGGGAATCTGGACAAGGTCGATGCCGCGCATGAACAGCGCCGCCGCGAAGCCCGCGACATCACCGACGACCCCGCCGCCGAACGCCACGAGCACCGTGGACCGGTCGATGCCCAGATCGAGGAGCCGTTCGAGCAGAGCCTCCAGATCCCGGAAGGACTTCGCGCCTTCGCCGACCGGAATGGTGACCGTGTCCCACCGGATGTCGAGCCGTTCGAGTGCCTGCGCGAGACGAGGGAGGTGCGAGTCCCGGACGACTGCATCGGTGACCACCACGGTCCTGCGACCGGCGACGACGGGAGCGAGCACGTCTTCGGCCGTCTCCAGCAGCCGCTCGCCGATGACGATGTCGTATCCGCGCTCCGCAAGGTCGACGCGGACGGTTCGGCGTTCCGCAACGTCGACACGGACGGTTGGGCGCTCGCTCATCGTGGCTCGGCCTCCGGAGTGATCGGGAAATGCACGCTCACTCGTGCCGCGGGTCCGCCCGACTCCGTGCGGCATCCCCGTGTGCATGCGGGTCGCAGCCCGCCCGGAGCTCGGTCTCGGTCGCACCGTCGAGCCGGTAGACGACCTCCTGATCCTCACCGAGCGCGATGATATCCCCACCGGTGATCCCTCGCGCGGCGGCACGGATGAACTTGTTGATCACGCCGTGGCACACGGCCAGGGTGTCGCGGCCGGCCGCCTCGCGCGCGGCGAGAAAGTCGCGCGCGCGAGCCAGCACGTCGGCTCCGCTCTCGCCGCCGGGAGGATGGAACCGGATCGGGTCTTCGAGGCGAAGGCGGGCGAGCTCGGGGTGATCGGCCGCCACCACATCCCAGCCCGGATAGCCGGCGAGCACGCCGACGTCGAAGTCGTTGATGCGCTCGTCGGTGCTCACCTCACCGGCGGCGCGGCCCAGCTCCCCCGCGATGATGGTCGCGGTCTCGAAGGCGCGCGAGAGCGGGCTGGCGACGATGTCGATGCCCGGGTCGGGAAGGACTGCCCGCAGCATGCCGCCGAGCGCCACCGCCTGTTCCCGGCCCAGCGCGGTCAGCGGCGATTCGCTACGGCCCTGGATGCGCCCAATCCGGTTCCACTCGCTTTGCCCGTGACGAACGAGGTAGAGCACGCTCACGTGAATTCCCTGCCAGCGACGCTACGCCTCGGACCGACGAAGCATGTTCGAGCCCACCCAATTCGTTCGAAACCGCGGCAAGTCTTGCCGGGAGCGGTCTCGCAACCTTTCGTGAACGAAATCGCCAGGCAATTTCTCGGCATGGACGAAATCGCTTTGCAAACTTGACTCAACTGTGAAGATCCCGGCCGCTCGAGGACTCTAGGAAAAGTGCTTCTCCAGCCCCTTGACCGCGCCGACCAGCGTTCGATTGACCGGTGTCGGGATGCCGTGCCTTGCACCGAGACGCACGATCGAGCCGTTGATCCAGTCGACTTCGGTCCGGCGCCGGTTGAGGATGTCGACGCAGGCGCTCGACTTGGCATGCCCGGTCCCCCCGCCCGACGGTTCGACAAGCTTGAGCAGCACCGAACGCGCCTCGTCGACGTCGAGCTCGACACCTTCCGCCGCACCGACCGCGGCGGCCTCGTCGACCGCCGCCAGCACCACCTCGCGCAGCTCCGGCACCGACATGATCTCGGTCTGGGTGAGGTTGGTGATCGCCGAGGTGGGACTCAGTCCGACGTTGCCGAGAAGCTTCTTCCACATGTCGCGGCGGATGTCGGCGCTCGCGTGCGTCGGCAGACCGGCGGCGGTGAACCCTCGCGCGATCCGCTCGGCGCGCGGCGACGAGCCGCCCTCCATCTCGCCCACGTACGTCGGGAGGTCGCCGAAGTTGTGCACCACCCCCGGCCCGATGCGTGTCGCGCCCTGCGCGGTCAGCCCGGCGAGCACGCGCTCGGAGCCGACGATGCCGCCGATCACCTCCTCGTTGCCGAGCCCGTTCTGGAAGCTGACGGCGACCGTCTCCGGGCCGAACACCCGCCGTATGCTCTCCACGGCCGCAGCGGTATCCATCGCCTTGGTCTGCACGAGCACGATGTCGGCCACGGGCAGCTCACCGGTGCAGTCCGTCGCACGCACGCGCACGGTGCGCTCGCCTCCGTAGCCCTGAATCTTCAGTCCGTGCGCGTTGACCGCGTCGATGTGGTCGGCGCGAACGTCGACGAGCGTCACCGCCAGCCCGCCTCGCGCGAGCGTGGCGCCGAACAGCGAGCCCATCGCTCCCGCGCCGAGGACGACAACGTGTCCGATATCCGGCGCATTGCGGTTCGAACCCGCCTGTTGCCGGTTCATGCCCGTACCGGCCTCGAAGCAATACCGACTTTCACTTCCGAATTCCGCAAGGCGCGAACGATCGAGTCGTCAACCGGCATCGGGCTTCACGGAAAGGGGCTCGAGGCGCACCGTTTCAGGCCTGGAGCGCCCGTCGGACCTCGTCGTCCTCCATCTCGCGCCCGAGATACGCCTCGATCACCGCGTGGTCGTTCTTGACCTCGTCCGGGGACCCCTCGGCGATCTTCTGGCCGTGGTCGAGCACCGTGACCTTCTGGCACGTGTCCATCACCACCCGCAGGATGTGCTCGACGATGACCACGGTGAGTCCGTAGCGCTCCTTCAGCCCGAGGATGATCCGGAGCAGGTTGTCCACGTTGACCGGCGACAGCCCCGCCGCCGGCTCGTCGAGCAGCAGGAGCCGCGGGCGCATCGCCATCGCGCGGCCGAGCGCGAGCAGCCGGCGCTGCCCGACCGAGAGCTCGGAAGCCAGCATGTCGGCGAAGTCGGCGAGGCCGATGAAGGCGAGCAGCTCCATCATCTGCTCGCGCACGCGCTTCTCCTCGGCCCGCACCCCGCGCGTGCCGAGCATCGACGCGATCGTGCCGTAGCTCACATGGTTGTGGTGCCCGACCAGCAGGTTCTGGAGCACCGTCATCTCGGAGAAGACCCGCAGCAACTGGAACGTGCGGGCCACGCCCAGAGCCGCAATCAGGTGCGGCTCGAACCCCGTGGTCTCGTGCTCGTCGATCCAGACCCGGCTGCCCTCGTCGGGGCGGTAGATGCCGGAGACGAGGTTGAAGAAGGTGCTCTTGCCGGAGCCGTTCGGACCGATGAGCCCGCGCACCTCGCCTTCCTCGAGCTCGAAGTCGATCCTGTCGACGGCCTTGAGACCGCCGAAGTGCTTCGACAGCTTCTCGGTCCTAAGCAGCATCGCCCGAACCCGAACGCGCCGCCTGGGCTTCGCGGATCGCGATGAAACGGCGCGTCGCGATGAACCGGTCGATGATCCCGCCGATGCCCTTCGGCATGAAGAGCACGGTGAGGACGATCACCGAGCCGAACAACAGCAGCGAGTAGTGGTAGTAGTCCTTGGTGATGTCGTACACGATGGTGACGATGATGGCGCCGATGATGCCGCCCCAGATGTGGCCGAGCCCGCCGAGGACCACCATGAGCAGCAGGGTCACCATCTCGATGACGGTGAAGTTCCGCGGGTTGAGATACCCCGGAATCATGTGGGCGTAGAGCGCCCCCGCGAACCCGGCGTACCCCGCACTGATGAGGAACGCGACCATCTTGTGCTTGCGCACGTTGACGCCCGCCGCGGCCGCGGCCACCGGGTCCTCGCGCACCGCCATGAACGCGCGCCCGAGCCGGGAGCGCAGTATCTGGAACGAGAAGAACACCCCGAACAGCATCACCGGCATCACCAGGTAGTAGTACTTCTGGTAGGTATCGAAGCGGAAGTCGCCGATGCGCGGGGCGGGGATGCCGCTGAAGCCGTTGGTGGCGCCGAGATACTCGGTGGCGCTGATGAAGATGCGCACCGACTCTCCGAGCCCGAGCGTGACCAGTGCCAGATAGGCGCCTTCGAGCCGGAACGAGGGAACGCCGACCACCACGCCCGCGAGCAGGGTCGCCATCACCGCGATGGGGAGCGACACCCAGAACGGCGTCCCGAAGTTGACCGAGAGGACGGCCGCGGTATAGGCGCCGATGGCGTAGAGCCCCACGTGCCCGACCGTCACCTGCCCGCAGAACCCCTTGACGATGTTGAGGCCCACCGACAGCAGGATCATGATGCAGATGAAGTTCGCCAGGAAGACGTGGTAGGTGTTGGCAAGCACCCACGGCAACAGCGCGAGCACCAGCAGCGCGATGATCCACGGTGCGAGCGGGTGGATGGCGCGCAGTCGCGTGAGCGAGCGCTCCGTCGCGTCGATGAATCGAAGACTGGCCGCCTGTTCTGTCATGTCGTCCGCCTGAACCCCGTCCGAACCTGAAACCGCGCGGTCGTGGCGCTCCGCGACAAAAAACGACCGCGGACGGGCGCGGTACCGCCCGCCCGCGGTCTTCCGGTTTCGAGCTTATCGGCTCCGTGGCCGGCGCTAGTTATCGAGCGACTCCCGCAGCTTCATGGCTTCTTCCGCCATGCCCGCAAGACCGAAGTCGGCGCCGAACGTGGTCTTGCCGATCACCTGGATCTCGTAGTCCTCGCCGCCCTTGGTGTACTCGATGAGCACCGGTGTCTTGTTGCCATCCCGGCACTCCGGAGTCGGGTCGGCGCAGAAGTCGACCACGCCGCCGCCCAGCGTGGTGTAGCCCTGGACGGTCCCGAGCGCATCCCGGATGGCGGCCCGGTCGGCGGCCAGCGAATCGTCGGTGAGGGTGAGCTCCGCTCGCTCGAGCGCGACCTTCGCGATCTGCACGAGATCCCACGCCTGCGAGAAGTCATGGTCCGGATTCGGCACGCCGTAGCGCTCCGCCGTCATCTTCACGAACTCCTTCACCCTGGGCTCCGGGTCCGCATACGAGAAGGCGGCGTGGAAGAACACGCCCTTGATCGCGTCACCGGACAGGATGGGAGCCGGCCGGTTGGAGGCCGCCGATCCGCCGATGCGCTTGACCGACGGCCCGATCCCGACCTCGTAGGACTGCACCAGGCCGCGCGCGAAGTCCTGCGACTGCGCGGAGATCATCAGCGCCTCCGGCTTCAGCGCCTTGATCTTCAGCAGGTGCGCGCGGAGATCCAGCTCACCCTCCTGGAACTGCTCGGCGTACAGCGGCGGCTCGCCATGGTAGGTCTCGATGTACTCGTAGAACTTCTGCGCGTCGGCCTGCGATGCGGCGTCGGACGCCCAGATGTAGGCGATCTTCGTGCCGATGTTCTCGGCCGTGAACTTCGCGGCCGCGGCGGCCGAGAAACGCGACGAGATCGGCACCCGGAACACCCAGGGGCTGCCCTTCAGCGTGATCTTGTAGTTGGTGGAGTGAGGGATCAGCATCGGCACGCCGGCCTTGTGGATGACGTCCACGATCGGCAGCGACACCGAGCTGCAGGTCGAGCCGACGAAGAGGTGCACGTTGTCCTGATAGGAATACTTGGTCGCGTTGGCGACCCCGATGTCGGACTTGCACTCGTCGTTGAGCAGCTTGACCTCGATGGTGTGGCCGTTGACGCCGCCTGCCGCGTTGATCGCCTCGAACTCGTCGACCACCATCTGGCCGTACTTCTCGCCGGTCTCGGTCTTCATGCGCAGGCTCGCCCCGATCTTGATGACGCCGGCGCTCGCCGCGGCCGACACCGCCAGCATGGCGCCGGCGGCCAGTGCCACGACGGCGTTCCTCGGGCCGAGCCCGTACTTCTTCCAGTCTCCCTTCATGTCGTTTACCTCCCCTTCAGGTGACGGCGCCGCGGCAGTCCAGGGCACACGGGCCGGTGGTACGGAACCCCGGCACCGTAGCCGAGGCTCCAGCCTCGGTTACGCCCTCACGCCTTCACCTTCACGATGATCCCCAGCAGGCCCGTGGGCCGCACCATGAGAACCACGATCAGCAGCAGGAACGCATAGATGTCCTTGTAGCTCGCAATCAGATAGCCGGCGCACAGCGTCTCGAACAGGCCCACGATGACGCCGCCGAGAAGCGCGCCCGGCAGGCTCCCGAACCCGCCGACCACCGCGGCGGCGAACGCCTTGAGCAGCATCAGGTACCCCATCTCGATCTGCACGTAGTTGATGGGGCCGATCAGCACCCCGGCGCATGCGGCCATCGCGCACGCCACGCCGAAGATGAGCGAGATCATCGCCGGCACGTTCACGCCCATCAAGTACGAGGTGTCCTTGTTGTAGGCGACGGCGCGCACCGCAAGCCCGAGCTTGGTGCGGGTGAGGAAGGTGTGGAGCACCCCCATCAGGATGAGGGCGCTGACCAGGATGTAGAGGTAGGACTTCGGCAGCGCGATGTTGCCGAGGAAGATGGGCATTCCGAAGCTCACCGGGTACGGGTGGGGCGCGGCCCCCCAGATGAGGTACGCCACGTTCTGAAGCGCGACGCTCATTCCGAACCCGCAGATGATCATGCCCATCCCGGCGACGGTGTAACCGCCGCCTCCGCGGGTGAGCCGGCGGTAGAACACCCTTTCGATCACGACCCCGACGACGCCGGTGACGATCATCGCGCCTACCAGCGCGCCGAAGTACGGAACCCCGCTGATGCTGACGATCGCGATGCCGAGGAAGGCGCCGATCATGTACACCTCGCCGTGCGCGAAGTGGACGATGTCGAGCCCGGAGAAGATGAGCGAGATGCCGAGCGCGACGAGCCCGTAGACGATGCCGATGGAGAGTCCGACGATGATGAAGTCGAGCAGAAGTCCCATCCGGTGTCGTCTCCCGCGCCGGGCTCGGCCTCAGTGGGCCATCTCCGCCCCGGCATCGGCGACAGTGCCCCCGAGGTAGGCGAGCCGCACGTTGTCGTCGCTGATGAGGTCGCGCGAATCCCCCTCGATATGGATCACGCCATCGCGAATCACGTAGCCGTACTCGGCCAGCAGGAGCGCCATGCGCACGTTCTGCTCCACCAGCAGGATGGTGATGCCTTCGTTGCGGTTGATGCGCTTGACGTTCCTGAAGATGTCGAGCACCACGCGCGGAGCGAGAGCGGAGCTCGGCTCGTCGAGCATGATGAGCTTCGGGTTCGCCATGAGGCCGCGTCCGACGACCAGCATCTGCACCTCGCCCCCGCTCAGGGTCGCGGCGAGCTGGCGGCGGCGTTCGCCGAGCACCGGGAAGTAGTCGTACACCTTGTCCATGTCGGCCGCGACCTCGGCCCTGTTGCTGCGGGTGTAGGCGCCGATCCGGAGATTCTCCTCCACCGTCATGCCCGGATACATGTCCTTCCCTTGGGTGACCTGGGTGAGCCCGCGGCGGACGATCACGTGGGGCTTGCGGTTCTGGATCTCCTCGCCGTTGAACTCGATCGCCCCGGACCACACCGGCAGGAGACCGGAGACCGCCTTGAGCAGCGTCGACTTGCCGGTCCCGTTCCCGCCGAGGAGCGCAACGATACGGCCTTCGGGCACGGACATGTCGATTCCGCGCAGAATCTGCACCTTGCCGTATCCGGTCTGGAGGTTGCGAATGGTGAGCACCGAGGCTCCTTCTCCCGTCGTACGAGCGTCCCTCGCGGAGCACTGCCGGCGGCGGCAGGGCGTTGGCGAAACGCGGGGGATCGAATATCAGGGGCTTCGAGGGCGGAGGATACTATCATCCGCGCCGGGACATGGGTGGCCACCGACATCCATTCGCAGTGCGACCGAGCATCACGCTCGCTCGACCTGGAACCGGACGATGTTGCGGGTGTCGCGACTGAACTCGGCGCCGACGAGGTGAATCGGCTCGCCGAGTGCACGGTACTTCTCCGCGTAACCGCGTGCCTTGAGCTGCGTCAGCGCCGCCCCCTCGCCCGCCATCTCCACCACCTTGAGCTCGAACAGATACACGTTTCCGTTGAACCGCACCGCCATGTCGAGCCGCCCGCGGCTCGTGCTGTCCTCCACCGTGATGTCCAGCCCCAACCCCGCGAAGTACGAATAGAACACGCTCGCGTAGTAGCCCTCGTAGCGCGCGATGTCGTTCCCCGTGTACCACTCGTACGGGATGCTCGCGTAGAAGGCGTGGAACAGTGTCCTCAATCCGTCGAAGTCGTTGGCCTCCAGCAGGTCGTACAGGCGGATGCTGTTCGCTTCCTGGCGCGAGGGGTTGCGCACGAGGTAGCCGAGGAGCGATTCGTTGAGGCTCTGGCGCACCTCGCGATTGGGGTAGCCGAGCCGGTAGGAGATCCTTCCGCCACGCTGCTGCTCCTCGCGGATGGTGAGGTATCCGGTCTGGAACAGCAGCGCCTCGGTCGCGATGTCGTCGACGTCGAATGCGGAGAGCAGGCTCGCGCTGCCCATCATCTCGCCCAGAGCCACCGAGCTCACCCGGCGCTCGAACAGCGTCTCGACGAGGAACGCAGGCGTCCCGGTCTCGAACCACCACGACTTGAACAGCCGCTCCTGGAACAGCAGCAGGATGTCGAACGGGTTGTAGACGCGCTCCTCGCCGAGCCACCAGTAGCCGTTGTACCACTCACGGATGGCGTCGCGGTCGAGACCGCCAAGCTCCGGGGCGAAGACGGTGTCGATGTCCGCGTCGGTGTAGCCGCAGATGGACGAGTACCGCGGCGAGAGCGTGATGTCGAGGAGGTTGTTCAGCCCCGAGAACAGGCTCACCTTCGAGAACTTGCTCACCCCGGTGAGGAAGCTGAAGCGCACGTGGGCATCGCTCGACTTGATGACCGCGTAGAGTCCGCGGAGAGAGTCGCGATTCGCCCGTGCGACCTCCGGCACCTCCAGCGCGTCGAGCATCGGCTTGTCGTACTCGTCGACCAGCACCGCCACCCGCCGCCCGCTGCGCTCGTGCAAGGCTTCGAGCAGGAACGCGAGGCGCCCGTCCGGCGTCGTGCCCTCGGCGGTGATTCCGCTCCGGCGCTCGATGTCGGCGAGCTGCTCGGCGACACGTTCCTTCACCGCGCCGGGGTCGGCGAAGTGCCCTCTGCCGAAGTCGAACCGCACGACGGGGTGGCGGACCGACCAGTCCCAGGCGTCGTGAATGGCGAGCCCCTCGAACAGTGCCTCGTTGCCCTCGAACAGCTCCTTGCAGGTGTCGAGGAAGAGACTCTTGCCGAAACGCCGGGGACGCGAGAGGAAGTAGTGCTTGCCTTCGTCCAGAAGCCGCCGGATGTAGGCGGTCTTGTCGACGTAGTAGCAGCCTTCCTCGCGGATCTCGCGGAAGGTCTGGATGCCGATGGGGAGTCTGCTTCTCTTCACTGTCGCGGTCCTCCCTGCGGCTATCCGGGCTTGTCTGCTCGTCTGTTCGCAAGGCGTTCATCATATCGCGAGACCCCGACTTGCCATATCAGCCGGTCAGCGGACGCCGCGATTTCGAACGACACCGATCCCGGGGCGCCGATCCGCACGGGGACCGCCGAACGCGGCACGATGGTCTGCATCGTGTGTCCGGGGTGCGGCCCGGTGAGGCGTTGTTCGAGGGGCTCGATTGGCGCCGGGTGTGGGTGCCACGGGTGCGCCGGCCGCTCGCGGCGGCATGATGCCGGGGGGCTGTCCAGCCCCCTCCCTTTTCCGACCTCTTGCCGGTGTCGATGTCGCAGCCGGCGCATGCCGCGACCAGGACATACCGGCAGAGTCGCCCATCGGCGTGCGGGGCGCCGGATACCGGGAACCGTCGCGAGGAGAGAGTCGAAGGGGGTGGTGACATCGACGCGCGGCAACGCGTCGGTTCATCGGGTCGCCTGAAGGTGGAGAGCTACTTCATGCCGACGGCGTCACTCGGGTGCGGGCCGGCCGGGCCCCGAGGTGGGTCGTGATCAGTTCAATCGTCAGCATCGGCTTCCCCCACATCTTCCAAGCGGGTGGGTGAACACACTCAATCGATATTCCGCTACCCCTGGGGTTCTCCCCCTCGGCAAGCTGCAACGTTGACAACGGCTTTGCCGAGTAAATGTTCTTGTAGCGATTCTCGCAGTAGTACCAGCCCAACCACGAGCCCGGTCCCGATTCGCAGTAAACATCCATGGCGCTGAGGTCCTTCACGTACGGCTCGGCGTCGGCGTCGAGCAGCGCGTCGATGGCCTGGTGTTGGTCGTGATCGGCGGCTCCCTGTTCGGGCCGCCGCGACCGGGCCGTCAAATGGGAAGCGGGCGCGGCGGCGCTTCTCCAAGGGGCGCAGGAGCCGCGCAACAGGACGGGATGGGGAACGTCGTAAGGCTCTGAACCTACGAGCCATTCCGCCTCCTCAATTGGCGGCGGGCACTGACGGGAAGGGCATTGGCAATGCGGCAGGTGTGCAGCCCTTGACTCGCGTCAGCGAGTCCCTACGAAATCGGCGTCCGGCCGCGATGTCGGAAGATGGCAGGAAGGCGAGTAAGGGCTGTGGGTCGCCAGCCGCCTTGTGCAGGGGGTGTGATTCCGTCCTTAGGACTCTCGCCAGAATAAATTGGTCACTTTTCTCCTCGCCGCATCGGTAGAAATGGAGAATTCCAATCGTCGATGAACAGGTTATTCTGGCGAGAGTCCTTAGTCCTTCGCGTTGGGGTCGGCGCCGGCGTCGAGCAGGTCGATGATGGCTGCGGTGTTTCCTTCCTCGGCCGCATCATGCAGGGGAGTCGCGGTGGCGTGGGCGGACAGAACAAGCATGAGGACAACACCTGCAAGGGTCTTCATCGGACAGGCCTCCGCTGCGCAACGCAGTGTCGAGGCGGCAAGATATCACACGCTTCGGCACGACGCGCCCAGTACACCTCCCGAAGTCGGCCTGCCCTGTTCCGGTCAGGAATCGCCGCCCATTCCAATTCTCCGGTCGCTTCCTTGGCATACATCACGCTCAGACCAGTCATCGACCCTTGCCTGCGACGTGCCGCTGACCTTCCAGTCGCATTCGGTCCGGTCGCTACCCACTGCCTTGATCCCGTACCTTTCCGACGTTCATTCCTATGTATGTCTCCGCCCAAGCTCAACACCTTCCGCCCCGAATCAATCGCCCTGATTCAGAGCAGCTTCATCCCGCGTCAGCTCGCCGGTGCTCCGCGCACTCGCGGTCGCCGCCGTCCTGGGCTGGCCGAGCCTTGAGCCGGCATACGCAGCAGAGTGCTCGACGAACGAGGCCGCGAAGACCGCCGTCGAGCGTTACGGCGGAAAGGCGCTCTCGGTCAGCCCGGACGGGGACTATCTCGTCGTTCGGCTTCGGTTGTCGGACGGACGCGTCATCGACGTGGCCGTCGACCGATGGAGCTGTTGAGTGGCTGGATGGCTCTCGCGCCGAAGGCGGCGCATCGTGCCGGCGGCCGGCGCCGAGTCGGCGCCGGACAGGCCGCGCGTGTTGCTCGTGGAGAACGACGTACACGACCGGGAACGCATCATCCCGGTGCTCGACGCGCTCGGCCTTGCCGTGGACATCGCCGTCGATGCCGAGGCCGGGCTGCAGCAGGAAGGTCGGCGTGAGTACGCAGGGGCTATCGTGGACCTCAATCTCTCGAGTGCTTCTCGATGTGAGGGATTCGGTCTGATTGCCGAGCTGCGCGCGCTCGGACGCCGCTATCCCATCGTGATCGTGAGCCACAACAGCGGGGTCGAGTACGAAGTCCGGGGATTCGAGGCCGGCGCCGACGACTACATCGTGAAGTGGCCGCAACGAGAGGAGATGCGCGCACGCCTCGACGGGCTGATCCCCGGCGGTGCGCGACAAGGTCGGGATTTGCGCACGGCGGGTCACGACGAATCGACAACCGAGAGATGATGGCCCTTCGGGGCCGGATGCAATCATGCGGGCGTAACATTCGACGGCGCGGCGGGCCCCGCGCCCCTGAAGGTGCGCGCCAGCATGACCTCCGACCGCTGCACCGGAGCCGCCTGTCCAGTGAAGCACGGAACAGCGCAAGTCAATCGAGGTGGCGACGTGTCGCCGAGCGGCCGTTGAACGTATCATCACGGTTGCCATGGGCGCGCCTCTCGACGTGACGGAGCTCCGGTGACAAGTGACCGCGGACAACGCCGGACGGACACGGCAAGGAGCGCGGAGGAGGAGGGTACGGACCGTTCGCGCGCAGCCGACGCGGTGGACACCGATCAACTGACGCTGAGCGCGTACGCAGCCGCCATCGACCAGGGATGGACCGAGTGCGAGCTGCTGCGGGCGATCCTCCACGATCTGCCCAGACGCTTCCACGCACTGAGCCCTGAGGGTCAGGCGAAGGTACTTGCCGGCGCTCCGCCGCTTACCGAAAGCCGGTGGGATGCGTTGCTCGCAGCGACCGTCGAGCATATCGCCGCACTGCACGGGCACACGCCGCCTGCGTGGGTCGACGAACCGGCTCGCTTCCTCGTCGAGACATGGGTGGTCACCGACATCCATTCCATGCGGATGGACGCCATCGCGTTCGCGCCCGCGGCGTTCATTCGCCACGGCGCCCTGCCGGACCCGAGGGACCTCGATCACCGGAGCGGTGAGCACCGTGCGTGGGTCCCTTGACCGGGAAACGCTGATCGAGGTGCTCGGGATCACCGCGTGGAGATGACCGCCCCAATATCCGTCCCCGACGATGGGCGGCTGCGGCCGCAGGACGACGTACCGTACGAGGACTGGATCGCCGATATCGACCGGGCCGGAGACGGTCCCGAACCGTTCTTCTCGGGTCGAGACGGCGACCTGACGGCGGCCGCGGCGGCCATGGACATGGTATCCAGGGGTCGGGGCAGGGGCCAGACCCTCTGCTTCAGCGGCAGGGTGATTTCACGCTGGATTTTAGCCCGGATAGCGAGAGTAGCCGGAGGACGGGTCTGACTGGCAGAAGGAGGTGCCCGGGAGTTGCGCTCAACACCCGGGGTGAGGAGGAGTGTCAGCGACTGGAGAGTGGGAG
>JAJDUQ010000300.1 GCA_022826505.1 Gammaproteobacteria bacterium | reverse complement strand
CGACCCCGAACCCGGAGGCATCCGCAAGACCATCGTGTAGCACCCCCCAAGATGCGTTTGTAGTGCCACACACACTTCTCAAACGCCGTAACCCCCTGAAAATTAGAATATTCGTGCAGAGCATGATAAAGATGGGCTAATCCGTGTTGGCCCATGACGCCAAATTCCGCAATATGCTTACATCCTGCCAATCGTGGTTCCCGAAACTCCGGACCACGACCGTCCCGGACTGCGTCCCTCCTCAACCCGTCGATCCCTCCCGAATCTGCAGCGTCTTCAAATCGCTGTGGAAATCCAGCGCGTAATCCTCGCCCTCGCGGCCGATGCCGCTGATGCCGCAGCCGCCGAAGGGCGCCGTCAGGTCACGAATGAGGAAGCACTTGACCCAGACCGTGCCGGCCCGCACGGTGCGGCCGATACGCTGCGCCCGGGCCGCATCGCGGGTGTAGACGACTCCGGCGAGTCCGTAGCGCGTGCTGTTCGCGAGCGCCACCGCTTGCGCCTCGTCCTCGAAGGTCTGCAGGGTCAGGACCGGACCGAAGACCTCGTTCTGGACGATCTCGGCGTCATTCGTGCACGGCTCGACGAACGTCGGCTCGTACCACAGCCCGCCTTCTCTCGCGACGCGCCCGCCGCGTAGCACCCGATCTCCCGCCGCGCAGCTCGTCGTCGACGAAGTGCAGACCGGCTTCTGCCGCACCGGAAGGTTCTTCGCCTGCGAGCACCACGGTGTCGAGCCCGACATCCTGTGCCTCGCCAAGGCGATGGCGGGGGCGTGCCGGTGGGTGCGGTGCTGACAGGCGACAAGGTGCAGGCCGAGGTCGGGATGCACGGCTCGACGTTCGGCGGCAACCCGCTTGCCTGCGCCGCCTCGCTCGCGACCATCGAGGTGATGGAGCGCGAGGGTCTCGCCGAGCGGGCGCGGGCGAAGGGTGTCCGGTTTGCGAATGCGTTCGGGTGTCGCGGTTCCTCGAAGGTCCGTGCCGTGCGTCAGATCGGCCTGATGATCGGGATCGAACTCAGGGAACGCGCGCGTCCCTACATCGAGGCGCTCATGGCGTGCGGGGTGCTTGCGCTCCCGGCCGGTCCGACCGTGATCAGGCTCCTGCCGCCGCTGGTGATCGAGGACGAGGCCCTCGACGAGGTCGCGGCGCGGTTGCACGAGGTGCTCGGCGAATGATCTACCGCTGCATGGAGCGCGGGATTAGCTGTACAAACCGGAAAACCACTCTCGATTCAATGGAATGAACGTATCGACTGCATTCTTGAGCTCACGTCCGGCAGCGGGAGACGCGGCGAATACCTTCTTCCCTCTCGACTTGACGCCTTCGACCGCAGGAACGAAGTCACCATCAGCCGATAGAAGATAGGCGATATCGTACGCCTCTTCGTAGGCCATCATGAGCATGTCCGCAGCGATGGATACATCGACTCTCTTCTCGGTGTATTGAGGAGATCTCGTCTCGCATAATGCCACGACCTTGCCGAGAAACGGCTCGTGCAGGTCCGCACGATGGTTCTCGATCAACTCTTTCAGCTTCACTATCACGGGGTTCTTGTCCGGCGCGAGCATGTGGCGTTCAATTCGACCCAATGTAACCTGAACACCTTGAGCACGGATGTTGTCCAGAAACTTCCCCTGAGCCCTGATACGGGACAAATCGCCGGACACTTTCCCGACATAGTACCGAATGCCGGCGCACTCTCGATCCAGAATCAACTTGTGTGCCAGAGCCTGATAATCAAGGTCGCCGCTTGCGACTCCGATGTCGCGGGCAGCGTGATAGAAGTTGCTTCCATCGATGAACAACATCGCGCGTTTCGAGGCCATGAGGCGCCCTGAAAGAAAAACCCCCGGGGGCCGTTGCCGGCTCGATCCCGGGGGGGGTTAGCTTTGGCTCCGCAGTGCGGAAGCTATGTCACATATAGTACCTGTAGACTGCGCCGTCAAGACCGAATCGGAGAACAGAGCCCTCCAGTCACGCGTTCATCTGCGTGACGAACTTGCTCGTCAGGTAGGCGTCGAGGCCCTCGATACCGCCCTCGTGCCCGTAGCCGCTTTCCTTCACGCCGCCGAACGGGGTCTCGGCGAACGAGATTGCGCAGTGGTTCACGCCGACCAGCCCCGTCTCCAGACGCTCGGACACCTGGGTGGCGCGCTCGGTGCTGGTGGTGAATGCGTAGGCGGCAAGGCCGAACTCGAGACCGTTGGCTTTCTCCATCACCTCGTCGAAGTCCGACCACGCCTGCATCGGGGCCACGGGCCCGAAGGGCTCCTCGTACATCATGCGGGCATTGTCCGGCACGTCCGCGAGCACGGTCGGGGAGTAGAAGTAGCCCTGGTTGCCGACCCGCTCTCCGCCCGCGGTCACGTCCGCGCCGCAACTGCGGGCATCGGTCACGAACTCGTCGATCGCGTCGACGCGGCGCCCGTTGGCGAGCGGGCCCATGTCGACGGACGTGTCCAGGCCGTTGCCGAGCTTCATTCCGGACGCGATCTCGGTGAACTTCTTCACGAACTTTCCGTAGACCTTCTCGTGCACGAAGAAGCGGGTGGGCGACACGCAGACCTGGCCTGCGTTGCGGAACTTGCCGCCGGCCGCGACGGTGGCCGCCTTGTCCACGTCGACGTCGTCGAAGACCACCACCGGGGCGTGCCCGCCGAGTTCCATGGTGGTGCGCTTCATGCCGTCGGCAGCCAGCCGGGTCAGATGCTTGCCGACCGGGATGGAGCCGGTGAAGGTCACCTTGCGGACGATCGGAGAGGGGATGATGTGCTCGGAGACTTCGGAGGGGACGCCGAACACGAGGTTCAGCACGCCCCGGGGAAGGCCCGCCTCGTGCAGGGCGCGGGTCATCGCGACCGCGGTGCCCGGAGTCTCCTCCGAGGGCTTGAGAATGCACGAGCAGCCGGCCCCGAGCGCACCCGCCATCTTGCGCGCCGGGGTGACGGCGGGGAAGTTCCACGGCGTGAACGCCGCCACCGGACCCACCGGCTCGCGGATGACCATCTGCCGCGTGCCGGGAAGCCGGCTGGGGATCAGGCGTCCATAGGCGCGGCGTCCTTCCTCCGCGTACCACTGGAAGATGTCGGCGGCGACGTTCACCTCCAGGACCGCCTCGCCCAGCGTCTTGCCTTCTTCCATGGTCAGGGTGCGCCCGATGGCGTCGGCGCGTTCCCGAATGATCTCGCCGGCCTTCCACAGGACCCGGCTGCGCTCGTGGGCCGAGGTGTCGCGCCAGACTCTGAATCCCGCTGCCGCAGATTCCAGCGCCCGATCCAGGTCGCCCGTCGACGCATGGGGGAGGAACGCCAGCGTCTCCTCCGTGGCCGGATTGATGACATCCTCGCCGGCGCCGTCACTTCCCTGCCGGAATTCGCCGTCGATGTACAAGGCAAGCTCTTCGTACATGTCTGCAAGTCTCCTGTCCTGAATCAGCATGGTCAGCCGGGACCGCTGGACGCGGCCACGGCGGGAATTCGTCTCGGAGGTTCTGCCTGGTCCGCGCGGTGGGCCGGTGCCGGGGCTGGCACCAACCGGTCCCGCGCCGGTCTGGGCTTCTCGTCAAGCGGCGGGAGGGTAGCCCAGGTGGACTTGCGGTGCCACCGAGAGCCCCGGATTGCCAGGCCTATTCAAAAGTCGGGTGCACGTCAGATTTGTGGTGAATTGAGAAAGGGCATGGGATGCGGTGTGGAATGGCGGGTTTTCTGTCAAGATAGAGTTTTGACAGGTTGGGAGGCCCGCCATGTCTGCGTCGATTTCGG
>JAJDUQ010000195.1 GCA_022826505.1 Gammaproteobacteria bacterium | reverse complement strand
CTCCCACTCTCCAGTCGCTGACACTCCTCCTCACCCCGGGTGTTGAGCGCAACTCCCGGGCACCTCCTTCTGCCAGTCAGACCCGTCCTCCGGCTACTCTCGCTATCCGGGCTAAAATCCAGCGTGAAATCACCCTGCGATAGCGAACCGGGTGGCAAGGGACGCACCGGTTCGGCCCGCGTCGGCTGTCCCGGCCGGCGAAAACTCCCGTTCCGAACCGCCCTCGTTCCAGGACTGTCGTCCCGGCGTCGTCGCAGATATCGCCGGCCGGGCGCGGTCGGGACCGCGCCGGTGCTCGTCAGTCGCCGCCGTTGGCAACCACCGCTGCGGCGGGGATCGCTCGCAGAACCGGTGCCAGTGATTCCGCCCGAATCCGAACGCGATCCTCGACGATGACGTGCCCGAGCAGTCGGGTCAGCGCGTACACCGCGTCGATGCTCGGAGTCGGAGTACCGGTCAGCCGTCCGAGCTCCACCACCGCACCAACAAGCGCCTCCGTCTCCAGCGCCTTGCCGACTTCAGCATCCTGCAGCATCGAGGTCTTGTGCTTGCCGACCCGTTCGGCGCCGGCGATTCGCTTCTCGAGCGGGACCCGGAAGGAGATGCCGAGCCTGGCCGCCACCTCCTGTGCCTCGGTCATCATGCGCGCAGCGAGATCGCGAGACGGCGGGAATCTGCAGATGTCGACCAGGGTTGCATGGGTGAGCGCGCTGATGGGGTTGAACGAGAGATTTCCCCATGCCTTGAGCCAGATTTCGGAGCGGATGTTCTCGAGCACGGGCGCCTTGAATCCCGCACGCTGCAGAGTCTCCGAGAGCCCATTCACGCGATCCGTGTCCGAGCCGTCGAGTTCGCCGACCGGGAATCTGGTCCCTTCGATATGACGAATTCGGCCCGGGGCGCTGATCTCGGCCGCGGGATAGGCGATACAGCCGATGATTCGCTCCGGTGCGATTGCATCCGCGATCACGCCACCCGGGTCGAGGGAGTCGAGTACAGTCCCGTCGAGCGGCCCGCCGTGGCGCTGGAAGTACCACCACGGAATCCCGTTCTGCGTCGTCAGCACAAGCGTCTCGGGACCGAACAGAGCGGAAAGCTCGCCGGCGATGGGCGCGATCTGGTGCGCCTTGACTCCGAGGATGACGAGGTCCTGAGCGTCGCACTCCCCCATCTCGCTCGTGACGGCCACGTCGGAGGCGTGAACCACTGAACCGTCGTTCATGGTCACCTCGAGACCACCGGCGCGGATGGCCTCCAGATGAGCGCCGCGTGCGATGAGGGTGACTTCCTCACCGGCGGCGGCGAGCTTCGCGCCGAGCAATCCGCCGATGGCCCCGGCTCCTACGACACAGATTCTCATGACAACGTCCCCTCCCGTGTCCGCCCCGACCGGCCCACCGCGCCGATCACGTCCGTCGTCGCTGGAAGCATTAACCGTGCACGATCGATTCGTCGGTCTACATTGAATTTGTCAATGTGAACAATTGCACATTCGTACGCATGGTCCGAACACGGCGGCACGAATCCGCACTGGTACCGCTCGAATCATCTCCACGCGGTTCCGCAATTTGCTGTTTTCGCACGGGAGACGCCTGAAGGAGCGCCACGGATGCGCCACCGAGGAAGACAACCGCTTGCGCGCAAGTTCCGCGTTTCGCGAACCGGAACGGTTTGACGCTAGTACGGCAGGCCGACGTAGTTCTCGGCCAGTGCGGTCATCGCGGCCCTGGAGTTGACGAGGTAGTCCAGCTCGGCGAGCTGAATGCGCTCTCCGAAAGGGCCGTTCTCGGGAAAGTGGTGGAGCAGCGTGGTCATCCACCAGGAAAAGCGCTCCGCCTTCCACACGCGCCGCAGGCAGTGGTCGGAGTACGTGTCCATGGCTCCCGCATCGCCGGATTCGTACCAGGCGGCGAAGGCACGCGACAGGTAGTGGACATCCGAGGCGGCGAGGTTCAGCCCCTTTGCTCCGGTCGGCGGGACGATGTGCGCGGCGTCGCCGGCGAGGAACAGGCGACCGTGGCGCATGGGCTCGGCCACGAAGCTTCGCAGCGGTGCGATGCTCTTCTCGATCGACGGACCGGTGACCAGGGCCCGGGCGATATCACCTGGCAGTCGGCGCCGCAGTTCCTCCCAGAACCGATCGTCCGACCATTCGTCGATGTGGTCATCGAGCGAGCACTGGACGTAGTAGCGACTCAGGGTCTCCGAACGCATGCTGCACAGGGCGAATCCCCGTTCGTGGTGGTTGTAGGTCACTTCCCGCGTGACCGGAGGCGTGCGCGACAGCACACCCAGCCAGCCGAACGGATAGACCTTTTCGAACGTGCGCAGGACGTTCGCCGGAATCGACCTGCGGCTGACTCCATGGAAGCCGTCGCAGCCGGCGATGAAGTCGCAGTCGACCCGGTGGCTGGCGCCGCCCTTGCACCAGGTGAGCCAGGGCGCATCGGTTTCAATGCCGTGGGGCGTCACGTCCTCGGCGTCGTGGATGATGACGCCACTCAGGGAATCACGTGCGGCGAAGAGGTCGCGTGTGATCTCGGTCTGGCCGTAGACCGTGACGCACGATCCGGTCAGCGCCCTGAAGTCGATGCGGTGGCGCCGCCCGCCGAACGAGATCCCGATTCCTTCATGGATCTGTCCCTCCCGCTCCAGCCACGCGTGCACCCGCGCCTCGCGGAGCAACTCGACCGCACCCGGTTCGATGACACCGGCGCGGATCCGTCCGAGCACGTATTCGCGACTTTGCCTCTCGAGCACGACGTTCGCGATTCCGCGCAGATGAAGAAGCTGCGACAGCAAGAGACCGGCGGGTCCGGACCCGATGATTCCTACCTGTGTCTTCACCCTGGATTCCTCGAGGCGCCGTCAACCGTCCAGAGCAACGGATTTCGCACCCGGCACTCCCGGCAGACCCGCACATGCCACGCCGATTGGAAGCAGCCTCGCTAGCTCGACATGAAGACGGCAATGACCTCCTCGGGCACCGGAACGGCCGACAATCCGTGACCGTGCGCCGTCTTCTCGACGAGCACGCGCTTCTCGAAGCCTTCGACCGCCAGGACGTCGTGGCGCATCAGGCGGTGCTCGACATCGAAGCTCGACCGGCCGAACCGGGTGATTCGCGTTTCGATGACGACCTCGTCGCCGTGTCGCGACGGCACGTGAAAGGTGGCGCGTGCATCGACGATCGGCCACCCCACCACGTTGTAGCCCCTGACGAACTCCGGTTTCGGGAACCCGGCCGCCTTGAAGTGATGCGCGGTCGAGCCGTCGAACCAGCAGAAGTAACGGGGGAAGAACACGATATTCGCCGGATCGCAGTCACCCCATTCGATTGCGATGGTGCGGCGGCTGGTGAACATGTGCCATCTCCCACTTCGGCTTCGGCGTCGGATTCGGGACCCGCGCTGTGAGGGCGACTCCAAGTATCGGGCCGCGCCGGGCGGCGTCAACCCGATTCCTCCCGTCCGTCGTGCATGGCTGCCTTCCCTTCACCGGGTTCACCGGCGTGCTTCTCCCTGCGTACCCCCCAACCCCCTGATTCCTCTACAATCCTCCAGTCAAGCGGGAATTTCTGTCCGCGCGGCGCACCACGAATCGGGATACCCTGGCGCCGGACGAACATTTCCGCTTTCCATCGCATTCGAACGGCACGAGGACTGGAAACGATGAAGACGCACTGGGTCCTGGCTCTGGCGCTGTCGCTGGGGGCGATTGGCGCGCCTCCGGCGGCGTCGGGCGCGGGCGGCGACGATACCGACGGCACCGACGAGACTCGCACCGGGTACGAACGGGCGGTGGACCTGGTCGAGGCGGCCGACTACGAGGAGGCGCTCGAGGTCCTCGTGACGCTGAACCGGAACGAACCGGGGAACGCGGATGTGCTCAACATGCTCGGCTTCGCCCATCGCAAGCTTGGTCGGGTGGAGACGGCCTTCGATTACTACCGGGATGCACTCGTGATCGAGCCCCGGCACCTCGGCGCGAACGAGTACCTGGGCGAGCTCTATCTGGAAACGGGGGAACTCGAAAAGGCGGAAGAGCGCCTCGGAGAGCTCGTCGCCGCCTGCCCTTCGGGCTGCGAGGAGCGGGACGAGCTATCCGAAGCGATCGCGGCCTACAGAAAGGCACACGGTCTCTGACCGCCATACGTCACTGCTTGCGCCACCGATCGTGGCCGGACGCGGCCCGAGCATCGCCGCGAGGAGTTTCGCATCAAAGCCCGAGCCAGGACTTGACGAGATCCGGATTGCTGTCGACCCACTCCCGGGCATACTCGACCGGATCACGCTCGTCCACCGCCACCGCCTTGGACCACGAGTTGATCAACTGCGTGCCGAAGTCGATGCCGTTCAGGAACTTGACCACGCCGGGAGCGTCGGTTTCCAGTCGCTTCGAATACGCGATGTGGGAAGTAATCGGGGGAACGGACGTCGCGATGTAGGACTTCTCGTACCAGTCGGGATCGGACGACGCATCGACGAACTTCCATTTCGCGGGATCGTGCTCGGGCTCGTCCAGAATCACGAGCTCGTGAATGTCGAAGATGTGGTGTGGCAGATAAATCGAATGCCGCGAGCGAAGCCGCGGACTCGAAGGTCCGATGCCACTCATGGGGGAAACGACCTGTCGAGGGCGCCCCAGCGGTCGGACGGACGGCGAGCGCGAATCCCGGGTCTCGGTGCGGATGGGCCGCACGGACGATCAACCTCGCCAGAGTCCCTCGCGCACCAGATCGTCCATGGTCCTGCGAATGCTCGTGCTCAGGGTGTCGGTGAGGAAATCCACGTCCGCACGAGTCATCGTCAACGGTGGCGAAAAGATGTTGAGGTGCCCACCGGGACGCACGATCAGGCCCGAGTGCCGGGCATGACCGGCGATGCGCTGCCCGATGTCCACCTCCGGCGGAAACAGCGCCCGGGTCTCCCTGTCCGCAACGCTCTCGATGGCGAACATGAACCCCGCGCCACGCACGTCACCGACGATATCGAAGTCGAGCAGCGACTCGAGACGCGCCTTGAAGTACCCGGACATTTCCCGAACGTGCCCGCAGATCCCTTCCCTCTCCATGATGTCGATGTTGGCCAGCGCCGCGGCGCAGCACACCGGATGTTCGGCATAGGTGAACCCGTGGGTGAAGGTCCCGCTCTCGGCCACCGGGTCGCGCAGGACTTCCATGATTCGCGAGCTGATGATGGTCGCGCCGAGCGGCAGGTACCCGGACGTCAGGCCCTTGGCGCAACTGATGACGTCCGGAGACATCTCGAAGACCGCATCGGACGCCATGTACTCGCCGAGGCGTCCGAATCCCGTGACCACTTCATCGGCGACGATCAGGATTTCGTTCGCCTTGCAGATCTCGCAGATGCGTCTGAAGTACCCCGGCGGAGGAACCAGAACTCCCCCCATGCCCATGACCGGCTCGGCGAAGAAGCAGCCGATGCGCTCCGCGCCGACCCGCTCCACCAGTTCCGCGAACTCCTCCACCAGGCGGTCACAGTACGCTTCCGGGCCGTCGCCCGCGGCTTCCCGGTACGCGTAGGGCCCGGACAGGTAGTGCACGCCATGGCGCGACACGTCGAAGCCGGCCTTGATGGCGTCGATGCCACCCAGCGATGCGGATGCCGACGTCGTGCCGTGATAGGCGTTCCGGCGCGAGACGATCCCCTTCTTGTCGGGCTTTCCGAGGGTGTTGAAATATCGCTGGACGATTCGCAGGGCGGCATCGTTCGCGGTGGAGCCCCCGCTGGAGTAGAGCACGTGGTCGAGGTCGCCGGGGGCGAGCTTCGAGAGCCTTGCGCTCAGTTCGGCGGCCGGCGGAGAGCTCGTCGCCCGAAACGGATTCGCGAAGGGCAGGCGGCGCGCCTGCTCGGCGATTGCATCGACGATCTCGGTGCGTCCGTACCCGACGTTGACGCACCAGACCCCGGCCATCGCGTCCATCAGTCGATGGCCGTTCACGTCCGTCACGTGGACCCCGTCGCCTTCGACGAGAATCTCCGGACCCTCCTGTACGAACCTCGAATAGTCCGTCCACCCGTGCACGGTGTGGCGACGATCCTTCTCCCGGAGGTCGCCGCCATCGAATACCACGTTGGTTTTCACTTGAGACTCCCCGTCGGACGCCGTTGGTCTGTCGGCCTGCGGGGACACCCGCGCATGGGCGGGCGCCCGACCCCGAGGTGAGGCCAATCCGATCTCCACGATCCCGCGGGCCGGTTCGGCCGCCGCGCTCGGCCACCGCTACCGTAGCACCACGTCGTGCAGACACCTACATCGGGCCGACCGCGGAACCCGTGGACAAGACCAGCCGCATCCGCGTTCCGGCGGAATCTCCCGGTGGAGCGTGACCGCACGGCGGAATCCGCGCGCTCTCGGCGGGATGCGTTGCGCTATCGCTCAAAGGCGCCTCGACGCGGCAGGTGATTCTGGGCGACCGGGCCGCGATAGGCGCTCGTCAGCTCCTCGGGCACCTCCGAACCATCCTTCAGGAAGGGGAGAACTCCACGCCGTGCCGAGCGCTCCCGCCGTGCCTCGATGTCCGCATCGGAGCACGTGACGCGCTGTGACATGCGCCGGCCCCAACGGGCGAGGCAGTCGTGGAGCCGGGCGATTTCGGCTTCGTGGCCCGGGTCCTTCGCCAGGTCGTCGAACTCGTTCGGATCGTGCTCCAGGTCGAACAGCATCGGCCGGAATCCGCCCTCGGCGTGAACCAGCTTGAAGCGGCCGTCGAAGACCATGAACAGTCTCGCATCGCGCGGGGCGACGCCCACCGCGTCCCGCACCGGAGTGACCGAGTAGTCGTATTCGCTGACGACGTAGTCACGCCACTGCGGCGCGTCGCCGTGCAGCCAGGGTGCGAGGCTCCGCCCCTCAAGGATGTGATCCGCCACCGTGTCGCCCGCCGCTTCCACGAACGTCGGCGCCAGGTCGATGGCTTCGACGAGGGCATCGCAGGTCGCGCCGCGGGTCGCGTCCGCTTCGGGGCGCGGGTCGTACACGATCAGAGGAATCTTGACGGAGGGCTCGTGGAAGAAGTCCTTCTCGCCGAGCCAGTGGTCGCCGAGATAGTCCCCGTGGTCCGAGGTCACGACGATCATCGTGTCCTTCATCCGGCCCTTCGCCTCCAGACAGTCGAGCAACCGCCCGAGCTGATCGTCGCATTGCGCGATCAGGCCCATGTAGGCCGGAATCACCTTGGAGCGGACCTCCTCCTGCTGAAATGCCAGGGCCGGCCTTCTTCCGATGAAGGCGGCGTAGACCGGGTGCGGGCGTTCGCGCTCCGCCTCGGTTCGGATGGCGGCGGACACGTGACGAGCCCCGTACATCGCGTGGTAGGGAGCCGGGGCCATGTAGGGCCAGTGGGGCTTGATGTAGCTGAGGTGGGTGCACCACGGACCCTTCGCTTCGTCCAGAAAGCGGATCGCTTCCGAGGTCAGCCACGGCGTTTCGCTGTCCTCCTCGCGAATGTTGGCGGGCTTGTCGAGATTGTCGAACATCCAGCCGCTGGCTTTCTCCCCGGCCTCGATCCCGGCGTTCGCGTAGTCCGACCAGGGGTTGTCGCCCGCGTACCCCCGGGATTCGAGGTACTCGTTGTAGGGCGATCGCTTCTCGTCGTAGAGGCCGTCCGGGCCTTCGGCCCAGAGGCCGTCGTCGCGCACCCGGACATCGAATCCGCACTCGGCCTGACGGGCGCCGATGACGCTGTCCGGGCTCAGCCCGAGACGCGCCATGCCCTCGGCGTCCGCCTTCATGTGCGTCTTGCCGATCAGCCAGCAGTCCATGCCGGCCGCGCGCAGATGGTCGCCGAGGGTGTGCTCGCCCACGCGCAGGGGAAAGTTGTTCCACTGCGCTCCGTGGGACGACACGTACCGGCCGGTGTAGAAGCTCATCCGGCTCGGGCCGCAGATCGGAGACTGCGCGTACGCGTTGGTGAAGCGCACACCCGCCCGTGCCACGCGATCGAAGTTCGGGGTGGCGAGATGCGGATGCCCTGCACAGCCGAGATAGTCGAAACGCAACTGGTCGTACATGATGAACAGGATGTTCAACGCATCGCTCCGTCGGCAGTGCTGGAAGGAAGACCCGATTCCCGGCGGGAGCCGGACGGTGATAGCTTAGTACGGACGCAGTCGCGAGTGACGACATCGATCCCGCCCGCCTCGGCCCTCCGTCAACCATCGGTCGACCAGCCATGAGATCTCCGCGCGATTACGACGACATTCCCGGCACCTACGTTCAGGACGCGACGCACCTGCGCAAGGGATACCATCTGAACATGTTCTGCATGTCGCTCAACCAGGCCGGCAACCGGGAGGAATTTCGAGCGGACGAGGCGCGCTACCTGGACAGGTTCCCGATGACCGAGGCGCAGCGCCGCGCGCTGCTCGCGCGCGACTGGCTGGAGATGCTCCGCCTCGGCGGCAACATCTACTACACGTTCAAGCTGGCGACCTTCGACGGGCTCACCATGCAGCACGTGGGCGCGGCCATGTCGGGCACCGGCATGTCGGTGGAGGAGTTCAGGCAGATGCTGCTCGACGGCGGACGGCCCATCGAAGGCAACCGGAGCAGGGGGGAACGGGCTCGTGGCTAGGGTCGTTGCGGGCGTGGCGACCTCGCACGTCCCGGCCATCGGGGCCGCGATCGACCACGGCAGGACGCAGGAGCCGTACTGGAAACCGCTGTTCGACGGCCTGGAACCCGCTCGGCGCTGGGCCGCGGATGCGAAGCCGGACGTATGCATCGTCGTCTACAACGACCATGCCTCGGCCTTCTCCTTCGCCACCATCCCGACCTTCGCGCTGGGCACCGCCCCCGCGTTCCCCCCTGCCGACGAAGGGTTCGGCCCCCGGCCGGTCCCGGTGGTCGAAGGCCACGACGATCTGGCCTGGCATCTCGCCGAGTCGCTCATCCTCGACGAGTTCGACATCACCATCGTCAACGAGATGCCGGTCGACCACGGGCTGACGGTGCCGCTGTCGGTGGTGTTCGGTCAGCCCGAAGCGTGGCCGTGCCGGGTCATTCCGCTGTGCGTCAATGTCATCCAGTATCCGCCGCCGACCGGCAACCGCTGCTTCAGCCTCGGGAAGGCGCTCCGCCGGGCGGTCGAGTCGTACCCGCAGGATCTGAAGGTTGCGGTGTTCGGCACCGGCGGGATGTCGCACCAGTTGCAGGGCGAGCGGGCCGGACTCATCAACCCGGCGTTCGATCGGGTATTCATGGACAGGCTCGTCGAGGCGCCGCGAGCGCTCACGCGCATCCCGCATACGGAGTACATGCGCGAGGCGGGCTCGGAGGGTATCGAGCTGGTGATGTGGCTGGTGATGCGGGGCGCGCTGAGCGAGCGGGTCGACGAGGTCTACCGCTTCTATCACGTGCCGGCCTCGAACACCGGCTACGGACTGATGGTGCTGGAGGATCTGGCGGGGCCGCGCTCGGACCGATAAGGAAAGTGATCCAGATTGGGTTTCCAACCGAGCCTCGGGTGAGCGTGCTCCCACGGGATGGCGCGCTCGGTCCGTGGCAAGGTAATTCTCGTCAGCGTCCTAATGCGTGTGGTGCCTTTCTCGGGAGCGCGGGCATCTTGCCCCCAACGGGCCGAAGGCCCACGGTTGCTCAAGCGGGCAAGATGCCTGCGCTCCCGGGAAGTCGCAAGGACTTTGGCCCACTTGCAAAAACGATGACGCCTCGAGGCGTCCAGGGAGAATGGACTCGTGAAAATCTGCATGGTCGGTGAGGGGGCGTTCGCCCACAAGCATCTGGATGCGCTGGCGCGCATCGACGGCGTGGAGGTCGCCTCCATCGCCGGCGGCGTGGCCGAGCACACGCGGGCCGCGGCCGCCAAGTACAGCATTCCCCACTGGACGACGGATCTCGACCAGGGCCTGTCGCAGCCCGGGGTCGAGGCGGCCATCCTCGCGTCGCCGACCCCGATGCACGCTGATCAGGCCGAGCGGGTGATGCGCGCCGGCAAGCACGTGATGATCGAGATTCCGATGGCGGACTCGCTGGCCGACGCCGAGCGGGTGGTGGAGGTGCAGCGCGAAACCGGCCTGGTGGCGATGGTGGATCACGTTCGGCGTTTCAACCCGAGCCACCAGTGGGTGCACAACCGGATCGAGTCCGGTGAGCTGACGTTGCAGCATCTGGTGTGCGAGACCTACTTCTTTCGCCGTACCAACATGAACGCGCTGGGGCAGCCTCGGAGCTGGACCGATCATCTGCTGTGGCACCACGCCTGCCACACGGTCGATCTCTTCCAGTACCAGACCGGGGAGACCCCGTCGCACGTCCACGCCCTGCAGGGTCCGCCCCATCCCGAGCTCGGCATCGCCATGGACATGAGCATCGGCCTGGCGGTGCCGTCCGGCGCGGTGTGCACGCTCTCGCTCTCGTTCAACAACGACGGGCCGCTCGGCACGTTCTTCCGCTACATCTGCGACAACGGCACCTACATCGCCCGGTACGACGATCTGGTGAACGGCCGCCAGGAGCCGATCGACGTGAGCGGCGTGGACGTGTCCATGAACGGCATCGAGCTGGCCGACCGCGAGTTCTTCGCCGCCATCCGCGAGGGCCGGGAGCCCAACGCGAGCGCCGCGCAGTGCCTGGACGCGATGCGGACGCTGGATCGGCTGGAGAAGAGCCTGGCCTCGGTGTCGTGACATGGCCACGCGTTTCCGGGCTGATGGCCGAGACCGAAGCTGACACCTGCCGCAAGTTCGTCGTCCCCATGCTCCGGAAAGCGGGGTGGGACGACGCGCCTCACGCGATCAACGAACAGCGGACCTTCACCGACGGACGGATCGTATTCGCCGGAGGCAAGGCACGCCGCGGAAGACAAAAGCGCGCCGACTACATCCTGCGGTACCGGTCCCATTTCCCCATTGCCGTAGTCGAGGCGAAAGCGCGTTACAAGCACGCCGCCGAGGGTCTGCAGCAAGCACGTGATTACACCGAGACTCTCGTCCTGAAGTTCGCCTATGCGACGAACGGCGTGGAACGTGCCAGTGTTCAGCAACATCAAGGCTTGGGAGGGGGCGTTCGCTGTGGCAGAGCCCGAGGACGACAACAGGGTCGGCTCACACCGCTACCTTACTTGTGTTCCTACTCCTGGCTTTGCGACAGCTCGTTTCATTTGTTACTACCTTCAAACGCCTGAAGGCTCTCAGAAGATGGCAACTGCGTCGCCGGGAAGCGCCGACCGGAACCGGACGCTGGGTCTGAAGAAGCTCGCCGCGATCACCGTGCCGGTACCGTCGATCGAGAAACAACGCTGGTTCGATCGCGTGAAGGCGAAGGTACAAGCATTGCGCAAGGCCCACGCCGAGACCTCCGGAGAATTGGACACGCTCATCCCGGCCATGCTGCACGAAGTGTTCGGCGGGGAGTCAGGATGCTCGGTCGCGTAACCGCCAGCGAGGTCATTCGCGAAGCGCAATCCGGGCGGACAAGGCCCGTTCTGATGCTCTGCGAGGCTGATGCCGGTGGAGCCGTCGAGGTGTTCTGCAAGCTCTCGGCGGGCTGTTTTGACGGCGTTACGAGTCTGGCTCGGGAAGTTGTGGCGGCGTGCCTCGCAATCGACCTGAATCTGCCCGTGCCCACGCCCTACGCCGTCGAGATTCCTTCGGCCCTGGCATCGGTCGTGACGGACCCTGAAATCTCGGAACGGCTCGGGACCAGTTCGCCCATCGGTTTCGGTTCTGCGAAGGTCGCGAACCAGTTCAGCGCGTGGACGGCGGGCCACCGAGTGACGGAATTCATGCTGCCTTCGGTAGTGGGGGCTTTCGTCTTCGATGCCGTCATCGACAACGCAGACAGAAAGCCATCGAACCCGAACTGCCTCGTCTCCGGGGAGCGTCTCCACCTCATCGATCATGAGCTGGCGTTCCCCTCGACCGCTGGCCTTCCCGGTTGGCGGCCGCCCTGGCAGGCGAATGCCCTGAGCTGGCTGGACCGGGCCGATGGCCACCTCTTCTACCCCGAGTTGAAGATGCGCAACCTCGACTTTGGCCCACTGCGACAGCTATGGTCCGGGATATCGGACGACCGGTTGCTGGAATACGGGCAGACCATACCGCCGGAATGGGAGACAGCCCAGCCGGCCGTGGAGGAGGCGCTGGATCGGGTTCGGAACGCAAGGGACAATCTGGACGGCGTCATCGCCGAGATAAGGCGGGTGCTGCAATGACAGAGAAACAAGCCTACAGCTACACCGTGCTCCGCTACATCCACGACGTGGTTTCGGGAGAGGCGCTCAAT
>JAJDUQ010000154.1 GCA_022826505.1 Gammaproteobacteria bacterium | reverse complement strand
CTCCCACTCTCCAGTCGCTGACACTCCTCCTCACCCCGGGTGTTGAGCGCAACTCCCGGGCACCTCCTTCTGCCAGTCAGACCCGTCCTCCGGCTACTCTCGCTATCCGGGCTAAAATCCAGCGTGAAATCACCCTGGATGGGTAGCCGCGCGGCCGGCGGAGGAGATCTCTCGGTGGTTGTGCCGGCGACGACGAAGTTGATCTTTCCCATCGCTCGCCGGAGACTGAATCGTCCGCCGAGCGGGACGTGCCAATGAAACTGATCGACAGCATCTACAAGCCGATCGTCGAGTGGGGCATCCGCGAGGAGCTGCTCCATGGCGATCACACGGGGCAGAACCTGTGGGAGCCGGGCGAGGTTGCGACCGCTCAGATCTACGCCAAGCGTCGCGGCACGATTGCCGGACTTCCAGTCGCGGAGATGACCTGGCGATTGCTCGATTCCCGGTGCGAAATCGAGCAGTTCTGCGATGATGGTGATGAGGTGGAGCCGGGGGCGGTGCTGATGAAGGTCACCGGCGAGGCGTGGATCTTCGGAGCGGGTGAACGCCTCGCGCTCGACTACCTGCAGCATCTGTCGGGCATCGCGACGCGGGCGCGGAAGTACGTTCGCATGGTCGAGCCCTGGGGCGTGGGGATCACCGATGCGCGCAAGGGTATTCCGGTCATCCGGTACCTCCAGAAGTACGCGGTGGCGATGGGGGGCGCCCGGTCCCACATGTACAGCCTGCACAACGCAATTCTCATCAAGGACAACCACATCAAGATGGCTGGTGGCATCACGCCGGCAGTGGAACGCCTGCGTCGCAACATTCAGCACACGCTCAAGATCGAAGTGGAGTGCGAGACGCTGGATCAGGTGAGCGAAGCGCTCGAGTGTGAATGCGAGTGCATCATGCTGGACAACATGGATTTGGACGTGCTCACCGACGCTGTGAAGCTCGTCGATGGGCGCGCGTACACGGTCGCGACCGGTGCCGTAACCGAGCAGACGGTGATCGACATCGCGAAGACCGGCGTCGACCACATTGCGATCGGTGGAATCGTTCACAGCGGTGACGTGCTCGACATCAGCATCGACATCGGCGGCCTGAAGGAAAGCGCAAAACGAGACATCCGGCGCGCGCAGGCGAGTGGGCGCTGAGCCGGCCCGAGCCCTGCCGCGTGACCGCGCAGTCATATGAATCGCCGCTCGGGATCGTACCGGCGCTCGATCTGACGTCGATCGACGCGCTGAAGCGGGTCGTCGAATCGACCAGCGACGTCGACGGCATCGTCGAATACAAGCTCGGCATGCACGCGGTCCTGCACATCGGACTCTTTCACGCGGTCCGGACGATCCGCGCGATCACCGACACGCCAATCATCTACGACCACCAGAAGGCCGGGGCCGACATGCCGGACAGCGCGAAAGGATTCGTCGAGATTTGCGCACGCGCCGATCTGAAGGGCCTCATCCTGTTTCCCGTCGCCGGGCCCACTGCGGTTCGGGAGTTCGTTGGTCACGCGCTGGAGAACGGTCTCGAGCCGGTGGTGGGAGGCCACATTCCAGTGCCGGACTACGCGGTGAGCGGCGGCGGCTACATGGCCGACGATGCGCTCGATCGGATCATGGCCCTTGCGGCGGAGCTCGGTGCGCGCCGGTTCGTACTGCCGGCGAACGACACCGCGAGCATTCGCCGGCGCTCGACGTGGATGCGCGAGCACGTCGACGCGCCGATTCTGTACGTCACCGGCATCGGCCCGCTTGGTGGCTCACTGACCGACGCGTTCGCAGCCGCCGAGGGGATGGCGGTGCGCCGTGCGGTAATTGGCCGGCGCATCTGTGCGGCGAACGATCCCCGCGAAGCCGCCCGCGCGATGGTTGACGACATGATGCGCTTCGCCTGAGTACCCGAGAAGGAGGAGGGATACGCCGATGGCAGAGACGAAGGAGGCAACGGCTCGAAAGCGAGAGCCGGCGAGGAAGACGTTCCGTCCGCCGAAGCACTCGCACGTGGTGGAGCCGGTGCGGCTCGACTTCGACAAGATGGGCGGGCTCGTTCCATTCGTGCTTCAACACGCGTACTCGCGCGAAGTATTGATGGTCGGATTCATGAACGCCGAGGCGTGGACGACGACGTGCACCACCGGAATTCTCACTCTCTATCGCCGTACCCTCGGTCGGGTCTGGGCGATGGGTGAGGACGACGGCAACTTCGTTCGCATCTCGCGCGTGAAGGTCGACTGCGACGACGACACCGTCGTTTTCGAGACCGCAGCGGATTTTCCGATCTGTGGTCAGGGGTATTGGAGTTGCTTCTTCAAGGAGATCCCCGGCCCCGCGCATCACTGACGACCGCACGCGACGAGTGCCTGTCCAATGGCATTGCGTGCCACGCGCGGATCATCCTCGTGCATGTGAACGAGGGGACCGATGGTGCGCCCGAACCCACGGGCATTGGCGCGGTTCGATCCGGTGCCTCGTTGCGGACAGCTCATGGATTCGCGGGCCTTGACTGCCGATGCTGATCGAATGGCCGCCGATGCGACCGATGGACCTCGATCCTTCGTTCGTGCCTTACCTGAAGAGCGTCGTCGCGGGTCGGACCGTTCCCATCCAGCATGACAACATCGTGGAGCGCCGGGCGCGGATGATCGCACTGCGCCGGGAGTCCGCACCGCCGCCGCCTTCGGACGTCTCGATCAGCAGTCACGCGATTGCAGCGGACGACCATGAGATTCCGGTGCGAATCTATCGTCCCGGAACGCGGGCGCCACATCCGGGCATCGTGTACTTCCACGGCGGTGGCTGGATGTTCGGGAGCGCCGAGCAGTCCGACTCGATTGCGATTCGCTACTGCCGCGCCGCCGATGCGGTCGTGGTCAGTCCCGACTATCGATTGAGCCCCGAGCATCCGTTTCCGGCCGGATTCGAGGATTGTCGGAACGTTCTGATGTGGACGTTCCGGTCCTCGAGCTTGCTGGGCATCGACGCCGATCGGATCGCGGTGGCCGGGGAGAGCTCCGGCGCCAATCTCGCCGCCGCATGTGCAATCGATGCCCGCGATTCCGGCGTACCGCCCCTCGCGCTTCAGGTACTGGTCTATCCCGCGCTCGGACTCGAGTTCGACACCGCCTCCTACGTCGAGAACGCCGCGGCACCGGTGCTGAGCCGTGACGAAATGACCTTTTTCTGGAAGGCCTATCTGGCGGCGAGCCCCGAGACTCGAGATCCCCGCGCCGCGCCGCTCCTGGCTCCCGATCTGTCCGGCCTGGCGTCGGCCTGGATAGCGAGCGCCGAGTACGATCCGTTGCGAGAGGATAGCGTGCGCTACGCGCGGCGGCTTGCCGAAGCCGGGGTGCCGGTCGACTACCGCAACGCAAAGCGGCTCACTCACGGCTTCCTGCGCGCATGGTCGGTCAGCGATGACGTGCGGGCCGTCGGCGCCGCGATCATCGCCGCCCTTCGCGGCGCGTTCGGCGAAGCGGAACAGCCCGATGCCAATACGCGCCGCGCCACCGGATTCGGACGCATATCGACAACTTGACGAACAAGGACTTCCACAAGCGGATTCGGGAGAACGCATTCCGCGTGCAGGTGGCACTCAATCACTCGGGGGCAAAGACGACCGTAGTCTCTTCATCCGACGCCTGCGTCATTCCGGCGGGATGAGAACGAGCTTGCCGGTGAACGCCTTGGCCAGGAACTCTTCCTGCGCGCGACGGATCTCGCTCAGGGGGAACGTCTTCGCGACGAGAGGACGAATCTCGCCGCGCTCGATGTAGGAGATCAGGTTCTCGAAGACCTCGTCTTCCTGGAAGGTGCAACCGAACAGCGTCAAATCCTTGAGATAGAGCGTACGCACGTCCAGCTCGACCAGTGGGCCTGCGATCGCGCCGGCCGTCGCGTAGCGCCCGCCACGCCGGAGCACGTCGAGAAGCCGCGGCCAGGAGGGTCCGGCAACGAGATCGATGGCCACGTCGATGCTGTCGGGGCCGACCGCGGCAACGAGGTCGGCGTCTCGGTCGACCACCTCGTCCGCGCCGATTGCGCGAACGGTATCGGCCTTCGCGGCGCTCGCGACGGCGCAGACGTGGGCGCCGCGGCGTTTCGCGAGTTGAATGGCAGCGGATCCGACGCCACCCGACGCACCGGTAACGAGCACGCGCTCCGCCCCCACCGAGGCCCGGTGCAGCAGGTTCTCGGCCGTGGAGTACGCACACGGAATCGAGGCCAGCTCCGCGTCCGACCAATCGCAGTCGACCTTGTACGCTTCACCGGCGGGCGCCCGTGCGTACTGCGCAAACGCGCCGTCGCACTCCGATCCGAACGTCCAGCACGCGAACGGGTGAGCGTCCACGGGGCTGCGCATCATGCTGCGGACAATCACCCGCTCGCCGAGGCGGCTTCGGTCCACGCCTTCGCCCGCGCTCACGATCCGGCCACAGCAGTCAGCGCCCTGGACGCGAGGAAACTCCAGCGCGACACCCGACCAGCTCGCATCGGCGTCGTCAACGCCTTCGAAGCCGTCGGCGCCGCCGGTGCCGGTCGCATCGTCGATGGCCTTCGAGTACCACCCGATTCGCGTATTGATGTCGGTATTGTTGACGCCCGCGGCCGCCACCTTGATGAGCACGTCTCCGGCACGCGCCACCGGCACCGGGACGTCGCTGCGGTAGTGCAGCTTGTCGAGTCCGCCGTGACCGACGAGCTGAACGGCGACCATTTGCGATGGAATCGTCGAAGTCATACCGGCGCTTTCACCACACCGGGCGACCGTAGTCGTCCCGGCCCTCGCGACAGGACACTGTCACCACGGGGTGCACGTCTCATTTATGAGATTCATGCTGCTACGCAGGCGCGTCGTTCCCAGAAGTCGTCGAAGCGGTTGCTCTCCACGGCGCAGCGCAGGGCGATGATGGCGTTGGCGCCAGCGACGGTCCAGCGCATCCCGCCGC
>JAJDUQ010000043.1 GCA_022826505.1 Gammaproteobacteria bacterium | reverse complement strand
TGCGAGCCGACACGGAGCTCCCGAGGAACGCCCTCGCTCCCGCGTCTCGTCAGCTCCGCGCGGCGAGGAACTCCACCATGTCGATCTTGGAGATGACACCGACGACGTGGGCGTCATCGATCACGATCGCGACGTTTTCGTCGTCGAAGACCTCCTGCACCTTCGCGAGCGAGTCGTCGAGCCCCACCATGCCGTGCATCGGCTTGGCCGCCTGCATGACGTCGCAATCGGCCGTGCAGTCTCCCCTCACCATGCTCTGGAGCAGGTCGACCTCGTGGATGATCATCATCGGGTCGCTCACGTCGCTTGCGCGAATCGGCATCTGAGAGATACCCATGTCCGCCATGCGGCTGGCGACCGACGCGATGGTCTCGTCCCCGCGGGCAAACTCCACCCGGCCGGGCGTGAACTCGAGCAGCTCGCGCACCGTGCCGAGGCGCTGCTCGGGACCGAGAAAGCCCATGTCGCGCATCCACTCGTCGTCGTAGCACTTGCTGAGATCGCGATCGCCGGAGTCGGGGATGATCACCACCACGACCTTGCCGGGACCGAGACGGCGCGCGACGTCGAGCGCGCCGTAGACCGCGGTACCCGCGGAGCCGCCGGAGAAGATGCCCTCGCGGCGCGCAAGCTGGCGCGCGGTGACGAACGAATCCTTGTCCGAGACCTCCAGCACCTCGTCGATGACCGAAAAGTCGAGGGTGCCGACCATGAAGTCGTGTCCGATCCCCTCGACCCGGTAGACGCCGGGCTCGCGAATCTCCCGCTGGTTGAACGCGTCGTAGTACATGCTCCCGATTGGATCGGGACACGACACGAAGATGTCGCGGCCCGCCTCGGCCGCCTTCTCCTTGAGATACTTCGCCGCCCCCGAAATCGTGCCGCCGGTCCCGATTCCACCCACGAAGGCATCGAGTCGGCCGTCGGTCTGCTCCCAGATTTCCGGGCCGGTGGTGAGGTAGTGGGCTTGCGGATTGTCCATGTTGTAGTACTGATCGGTGTAGAAGCCACCGGGGGTCTCGGCCGCAACGCGCTTGGCCACCTCCACGTAACTCTCGGGGTGATCGTGATGCAGATCGGTACGGGTGATGATGACCTCCGCGCCGTACGCCTTGAGCATGTCGATCTTCTCCTTGCTCATCTTGTCCGGCATGGTGCAGATGCAGCGGTATCCGCGTACCGCCGCGGTCATCGCGAGCCCGAGGCCGGTGTTGCCCGAGGTGCTCTCGACCAGCGTCGCACCCGGGCCGAGCAGACCCGCCTCCTCCGCCCGGCGGACCATGTTCCAGGCCATTCGATCCTTGACCGAGCCGGCGGGGTTGTAGTTCTCGAGCTTGACAAGCACGGTCGCCATGCGCGAATCGGCCATTCGGTTCAGCTTGACGAGAGGCGTATTTCCGATGAGGTCGAGGATGGTCTCGGCGTACTTCATGGTTGGTTCTCGGACGCGGCGGCCGCCGAGTGCGGCCGGAACGGCGAAATCTTACAGAATGCGACTGCGCGGTGCGCAAGACCTCGACGCCGGCTCGGCCGCCAGGCCCATGACCGCGCCGCGCCGCGGGGCGACGGGTGCGTCTCCCGCGCGTTGCCGGATACCGGGGGAGGCCGCGCGATCGTGATCGGCTCTTCGAGATGAAACGCTCGACCGCCGAAGTCGTCGTTGTCGGCGCAGGCATTGCCGGCATCTCGGCGGCGTTCCACCTCGCGGTGCGGCAAGAACTGGAAGACATCGTCCTCGTGGAGGCCGGCGACCCCCTGGCGCTCACCAGCGACAAGTCGACGGAGTGCTACCGCAACTGGTGGCCCGGTCCGGGCGACGCGATGGTCGCGTTCATGAACCGAAGCATCGATTTGATGGAAGAGCTCGAGCGCGAAAGCGGCGGACGGCTTCGACTCAACCGACGCGGCTATCTCTTCGCCACCGCCGAGGCGTCACGCATCGAGGCCTTCCACGCCATGGCGCTCGAGGCGCAGTCCCTCGGGGCCGGAGAGCTACGCGTGCACGACGGCACCGGGTCGAGCCAGGGTTACGTGCGGTCGCAGGCGCACGGGTTCGAAGGGCTTCCGTGCGGTTCGGACCTGATCACGGATCCGGTCCTCATCCGCACCGAGTTCCCGTACCTCGACCCCTCGACGGTAGCGGTCATGCACGCGCGCCGGTGCGGATGGCTGAGCGCGCAGCAGCTCGGCATGGCGATGCTGGAGCGCGCGCGGGACCGGGGCGTGAAGCTGATTCGCGGGCGCGTGACCGGCATCGACACGAGCGGCGGACGCATTCGCACCGTGTCGGTGGCGTCTCCCGGAGCGCGCATGGAGATCGACGCCGGAGCGCTGGTGCTCTCGCCGGGTCCGCACCTCGCCGAACTCGCCGGCGAGCTTGGGATCGAGCTGCCGATCGGCTGCGAATGCCACGTGAAGGTGGTGTTTCGCGACACGCAGCGGGCGGTGCCGGGCGATGCACCGATGCTCATCTGGGCGGACCCCGTCGAGCTGCCCTGGTCCGACGAAGAGCGGGCGGTACTCGCCGACGACGAAGAGAACCGATCGCTGATCGAGCCGTTCCCGGTCGGAATTCACGGCCGGCCCGAAGGGCCCCCCGGCGACCACTGGCTGATGATGCTGTGGACGTACGATACCGAAACCGTCACTCCCGTGTTCCCGATCCGCTACGACGAGCGACTGCCCGAGATCGCACTGCGCGGCTGGTCGCGCATGCTGCCGTCACTGCAACGCTATTTCACACGCCTGCCTCGCATGACCGTGGACGGCGGCTACTACGTCAGGACTCCCGAGAACCGCCCCCTCGTCGGGCCCCTCCCGATTGCGGGCGCATACCTGAATGCGGCGTATTCCGGGTTCGGAATCATGGGCGCGTGCGCCGGCGGCGAGTTGCTCGCGGCCCACGTGTGCGGGACGGCACTGCCCACTTACGCCGCCGCCTTCCACCCCGCACGGTTCGACGAACCCCGCTATCTGGACGCCTTCGCGAGCGAAGGTGGCGACGGCCAGCTCTGAGGACGCGAACGATTCGTGCCGACGACGCAGCCGGAGCGTTCGACTCGGAGATCGTGGCGCGAGCCCGGCAAGCGTTCCCCCTGGAACCCATCCGGACGCTTGACGCCATTCATCTCTCTACCGCGCTGGTGGCCCGCTCCGTGGTGACGGATCTGCAGGTCCTGTCTCTGGACGAGCGCATAGGCGGCAATGCCGCCGAGCTCGGATTCGACGTTGTGCCGGCTGCATGAGCATGCGCCGGTGGGGCCGGCGCACGCCGCCTGGCCCGGATCCGACGGCCCCGCATCAGGACGACGGATGGATCCCCCACCGGTGCGCCCAGCCGAGCCCCGCCTCGGTGCCCGCCGTGGGGCGGTACTCGCAGCCGACCCATCCCGCGTACCCCAGCTCGTCGATCAGAGGAAGCAGCCAATCGTAGTTGAGCTCTCCGGCATCGGGCTCGAGCCGGTGCGGCGGGCCGGCGATCTGGATGTGTCCCACGTTGCTGTCCGGGCCGCCCACCCAGCGCTCCAGCCTTGACGCCACGTCGCCCTCGACGATCTGGCAGTGGTAGAGGTCGAACTGCACCTTGACGTTCGGTGCGCCGACCTCGGCCACGAGCGCATGGGCGTCGGCCTGACGGTTGAGCGGGTACCCGGGGTTGTCGCGGGGATTGAGCGGCTCGACGAGCAGGGTGACGCCGAACTCGGCCGCACGCGGAGCCGCCTCGCGCAGGTTGGCGACGAAGGTGGCTCGACTCTCCTCGGGGCGCGTCCGTTCGTCCGGCACTCCCCACATCGCGTGCAGCCGGGGACAGTCCGTCGCCCGGCAATAGCGAAGCGCGAGCTCCAGCGCTTCGCGAAACTCCGCCTCGCGCCCCGGCAGCCCTCCGAGTCCGCGCTCCCCCTCCTCCCCGGGTGGCAGGTTGAACAGCACCGCGCGCAGATTGTGGGCTCGGAGCCGCTCCCGGATCGCGGACTCCGACGCCTCCGAGTACGGGAACTGGTGCTCGATGGCGCGGAAGCCGCAGCGGGCCGCGGCCTCGAAGCGGTCGAGGAACGCACGCTCGGTGAAGAGGTAGCTCAGGTTGGCGGCGAGACGGGGCATGGCGGCGCGATGATACCCAAGTGGGGTTCGCCTGTTCGCGTCGACGCCCGCACCTGCCGGCGACCGGGCGTGCCTCGGGCCGTCCGAAGGGCAGCTCGCACTCGCCGGACTCGCAGGACGGCGCATCGTCGATGCATGATTCGGACTGCGACCGGCCGCCCGAGTCCGTTCAACTGTTCCCGCCGCTCCAAGGCGAGATCCGACGGCTGCCGTTTGCGCCGATGTCGCCTCGTGGTGACGGACAGCCGAATGGTCCGTGCGTTGACCGGCGGCAGAGAGCCGCCCGGCGTTCGAGCTCCCGCCGGAGCCGACGCCTTCGGCTCCGGCCATTTCGCTTGCGTCGTGATTCCGGGGAGCTGAGCGAGCCGATGCCATCGGGAACCAGGAAAGCGGCCGTGGCCGTCGTCGGCGCCGGCATCTCGGGGATCTCCACCGCGTACAGCCTTGCCATCGACCATGGCATCACGGAGGTCGTTCTCATCGACGCCGGACAACCCATGGCGTTCACGTCGGCCCAGTCGGGCGAGAACTACCGCAACTGGTGGCCGCATCCGGCGATGGCGACATTCACGAACCGGTCGATCGACCTCATGGAACGCATCGCGCGGCGCACCGGCAACCGGATCGCCATGACCCGCCGCGGCTACGCCGCCGCCACCCGCGAAACCGACATCGACGACCTGATCGATCAGTTGCAGTTCGGCTTCGCGGACCCCGGGGGCCGATCGCTGAGGGTTCACTCCGGCGCCAAGGCGCCGGCGTACCTCCCTCCGCGCTCACGCGACTGGAACGATGCCCCCGAAGGCGTGGACATCCTGCGAAACGAGCACCTGATCAGGGAGGTCTTCCCTTCGTTCGATCCTGCCGTCCGGACCGTGATCCACATTCGCAGAGCCGGAGACATCGACGGGCACCAGCTCGGCTCGTACATGCTCGAGGAGGTGCGAAACGCAGGAGGACAACGCGTGACCGGCCTGGTCGAAGCGATCGATGGCCGGAATCGCCACGTCCTGGATGTCCGCACGGACGACGGGACCGCGCGCATCGAGGCCGAGAAGATCGTCAACGCCGCCGGACCGTTCGCCCCGAGGATCGCCGGCATGCTCGGCGTGAACCTGCCGGTGCGCAATACGCTGCAGCAGAAAATCGCCTTCGAGGACTCCGCGCGAGCCATTCCGCGAGACATGCCCTTCTCGATCGATCTGGACCGCCAGACCATCGGCTGGACCGACGAGGAACGCGAGATGCTGCGCGAAGATCCGCAATTGCGAAGGTTCGCCGAAGAGATGCCGGGCGCGATCCACTGCCGCCCCGACGGCGGCGATCACGCAACGCGGGTCAAGCTCGGCTGGGCCTTCAACGAACGGACGTCAGCACCGGAATGGAATCCACGGCTCGATGCACACTTCCCCGAGATCGTCCTGCGCGGCGCGTCGCGGCTGAACCCGTCGCTCGAGCGCTATCTCGGAAATATGTCGAACCGCCGGCATCACTACGGAGGCTGGTACACCATGACGGCCGAGAACTGGCCGCTGATCGGGCCGATGGGTCCGGAGGGCGCCTTCATGAATTGTGCGCACTCGGGCTTCGGCACGATGGCGGCCTGCGCTGGTGGCGAGCTTTGCGCGGCCTGGGTCGCCGATGCGCCATTGCCCGCGTACGCGAGAGAGTTCTCGCTGCAGCGCTACCGGGACGCGAACCTGATGTCGCTGCTCGCGAAGCTGAATCGAGGCGTGCTTTGAGACCCCGCGAGCCGTCGGTCCACGACCCGGCCGCGGACTGCCGCATCTCAGCAGGTCCAGCTCTCGGTGTGGGGGCGGATCTCGATCTCGTTGCTCCAGGCGGACTTGGGCTGCCGGTGGGCCCACCAGTAGGATTCCGCCACCGCATCGGGGTCGGCCAGTTGGGCGTTCGCGTAGTCGTCGCCGTAGCGCTCGCGCATCAACGGCACGTCCAGATCGCAGTCCGGTCTCATGTGCACCACGTGCACTCCGTTTCGGAGCACCGAGCGGGACGAATCGGGGGAGAGAGGCTCCCTGGATTCATGGCCAGAGCGTGTCTTGCGCAAGGGCCCGGTGCAACCGCTCGGCGGACCACACGTCGATTCCGTCCTGCGTTCGGAACGATCTCCTGCCGCCGTAGACGAGCACCCGCCGCACCATGCCCGGAAGCTCGGCCACCGCGCGCAGGCCAGGCAGCATTCCGGTGTGATAGCGCGGCCGGGACTTGACCTCGATGGCGGCGAATTCGTCTCCGCGGCGAAGGAGAAAGTCCACCTCGGTGCGGGTTGCGGGATGGGGCGCCCAGTAACGGAGATCCTCGTACAGGTCGCTCTCCTCGCCGTGTGCCCGGAGCAGGTGAAGAACCCAGCCTTCGAGGAGCACCCCGCGTTCCTCGGGCGCAATCGGACCCCGGAGCTTCTTCACTGCACGAACGAGCCCCGGATCGACCCAGTACAGCTTCGGATGGCGACGCTCACGAACCCGCAGCCTCGCCTCGAAGGGGCGGGCAGGCGACTTGCGAGCAGAGTGTCCTCCAGGATATCGAGGTAGCCCTGCACCGTCGTGCGCGCGACCCCGCAGTCACGGGCAAGGCCGGAAATGTTCACGACCTCACCGTGACAGAGGGCCGCGATCGGGAGAAAGCGTGCGAATCCGGGGAGATTCCGCACCAGCGCCTCGGCCCGGATCTCCTCCCGGAGATAGAGCTGGACGTAGCTTTCAAGCACTTCGCGCCGCTCGTCGGAGACCCACACCAGCGGGATCGTCCCCCACCGGAGGGCGGCGTCGAGGTCGAATTCATCCCCGAGCTCCGCGGGGGTGAGCGGATGCATGGTCCTGCGCAGGGCCCGGCCGGCGAGCAGGTTGACCCCTGCCGCCTTGAGCTTGCGCGCACTGGAGCCGAGCAGGGCAAACTTGAGCTGCCGTTCCTCGATGAACCGGTGCACTTCGTTCAGCAGATTGGGGAGGCGCTGGATCTCGTCGACCACGACCCGGCTTCCGGGTGGACACGATCCTAGCTCCGCTGCGAACAGCGACGGATCCACGAGATAGTCCTGGAAGCGAGCCTCGTCGAGGAGATCGATGCGCAGCGCATCGGGGAACTGCCGTCGTGCCCACGTGCTCTTTCCGACACCGCGAACGCCAAGGAGGAAGAAGCTCTGCCGGGGCGGGCGAGTCAGTCGAGAATAGGATTTACTGTATATCATGCCGTCATAATTCGAGGAAATATGACGGCATGGTTTCACACTCCCACCGGCGGGACAACGGTTTGACACATGTGATGGCCGCAGAGGTTCATAGTGCCGGGACCAGTGGTAAGTTGATCTCCATGGACAAGAAGGGTCTCAGCGAACGAGATATCTGCACCAAGTTCATCACCCCGGCCCTGCGCAAGGCCGGGTGGGACGAGATGATGCAGATTCGCGAGGAGGTCAGCTTCACCAAGGGCCGCATCACCGTGCGCGGCAAGCTGGCGAGCCGAGGCAAGGGCAAGCGGGCCGACTACATCCTCTACTACAAGCCCAACATTCCCATCGCCGTAATCGAGGCGAAGGACAACAACCACGCCATCGGCGACGGTATGCAGCAGGCGCTCGATTACGCGGAGACCCTGAAGCTCCCCTTCGTGTTTTCCTCCAACGGCGACGGCTTCGTCTTCCACGATCGGACAGGCGCGAGTGTCGAGAAGGAAACCACCATCGGCGTCGACGCCTTCCCGTCGCCCGACGACCTGTGGACGCGCTATCGCGCCTGGAAAAAGCTGACGCCCGAGGCCGAGGCCGTTGTCCTCCAGGACTATTTCGACGACGGCAGCGGCAAGGCCCCGCGCTACTATCAGGTCAACGCCATCAACGCCTCCATCGAGGCGATTGCCAAGGGCGCCAACCGCATCCTGCTGGTCATGGCGACCGGCACGGGCAAGACATACACCGCGTTCCAGATCATCTGGCGACTCTGGAAGGCCAGGCGCAAGAAGCGCATCCTGTTCCTGGCCGACCGCAACGTGCTCGTCGACCAGACCATGGTCAACGACTTCCGGCCCTTCGGCGCGGCGATGGCCAAGCTGTCGACCAAATCAAAGACCATCGAACGCGCGAACGGCTCTGCCGGGGAGCTGACCAGCGCCCTCGACGGGCGGCGGCGCATCGACACTGCCTACGAGATCTATCTCGGCCTCTACCAGGCGATCACAGGGCCGGAGGAGCGGCAGAAGATCTTTCGCGAGTTCTCGCGCGGCTTCTTCGATCTCATCGTCATCGACGAGTGCCATCGGGGCAGCGCCGCCGAGGATTCGGCTTGGCGGGAGATCCTGGAGTACTTCTCGTCAGCCACGCAGATCGGCCTGACCGCCACGCCCAAGGAGACCCGCTACGTCTCCAACATCGATTACTTCGGTCCGCCGGTGTACACGTACTCGTTGAAGCAGGGCATCCGCGACGGATTCCTGGCGCCCTACAAGGTCGTCAAGGTCCACATCGATCGCGACGTGGAGGGCTACCGCCCCGAGAAGGGACAGCTCGACCGCGACGGCAACGAGGTCGAGGATCGCATCTACAACACCAGGGACTTCGACCGCGTGCTGGTGCTGGACGAGCGGACCAAGCTCGTGGCCCGGAAGGTCACGGCGTTCCTGAAGGAAAGCGGGAACCGCTTCCAGAAAACAATCGTCTTCTGCGTCGATCAGGAGCACGCCGGGCGCATGCGCCAGGCGCTGATCAACGAGAACGCGGACTTGGTGGGCCGGAACCACCGCTACGTCATGCGCATCACCGGCAACGACCCGCAGGGGCAGGCGGAGCTGGACAACTTCATCGACCCGGAATCCGAGTACCCCGTGCTGGTCACCACGTCGCGGCTGCTGTCGACCGGTGTCGACGTGCAGACCTGCCGGCTCATCGTGCTTGACCGCGAGGTGGGCTCCATGACCGAGTTCAAGCAGATCGTCGGGCGCGGAACCCGCGTGCACGAGGACACCAGCAAGCTCTATTTCACGTTGATCGACTTTCGGGGCGCCACCAGTCACTTCGCCGATCCGGACTTCGACGGCGAGCCCGAGCAGATCTACGAGCCCGGCGAGGACGACCCAATGACGCCGCCGGACGACGATATGGTCCGGTATCCACGGAGTGAGTATGGCGACGACGGAACGATCCTCGACGACTGGCCCGACACGGACACTCTGGGCACGGGAGGCGGCACGCAGAAGATCTACGTGGACGGTGTTTCCGCGATCATTGTCGCCGAACGCGTGGAATACCTGGACGAGAACGGAAAGCTCGTCACCGAGTCCCTGCGCGACTTCACGAAGAAGGCGTTGCGGAAACGCTTTGCCAGCCTCGACGACTTCCTGAAGCGCTGGAACGCCGCCGACCGCAAGCAGGCCATCCTCGACGAGCTGGACGCCGAGGGACTGCCGCTCGAGCTGGTAGCCGCCGAACTGAATCGGGACCTCGATCCGTTCGACCTCGTCTGTCACGTGGCCTTCGACGCCAAGCCGCTGACCCGGCGCGAGCGCGCCGACAACGTGAGGAAGCGGGACGTGTTCGCCCGGTACGGGGATCAGGCCCGCGCGGTGCTCGACGCCCTGTTGGCCAAGTACGCGGACGAGGGCGTCCTCAACCTCGACGACGCCGCCGTGCTGCGCATCCCGCCTTTGACCGAGCTCGGCACCCCGGTGCAGTTGATCAGGGCGTTCGGCGGCCGGGATGCCTTCGTGGCCGCCGTCCACGACCTCCAGGCCGCCCTCTACCGGGAGGTCGCTTGAGACCATGTCCGTCCGCACCCTCGTCAAGTCCATCCAGAACATTATGCGCCAGGACACCGGCGTGGACGGCGACGCCCAGCGCATCAGCCAGCTCTGCTGGATGTTCTTCTCTCGAGATCATCGACGATCAGGACCAGGAGCTGGAGCTGATGCAGGCGGACTATGCGTCGCCGATCCCCGAGCGGTTTCGGTGGCGCGCGTGGGCGGCCGATCCGAAGGGCATCACCGGGACATCACTATCGGCTTTCGCACCGCCAGAGATCCGCGAGCGCTGCTGCGAGAGCGCCAATCATCGGAACCGGAGACATGATTCATGGAAACGCTGACGAGGATCACACTTGACCCGGACGTCATGGGCGGCAAGGCTTGCATCCGGGGCCTGCGGGTGACCGTGGGAACCGTTGTGGGCCTCCTTGCGGCCGGCCGATCCCCCGACGAAATCCTCGAGGCTTATCCCTATCTTGAACGAGAAGACATCGATGAGGCTCTCGCCTACGCCGCATGGAGACTCGAGGAACGGGAAGTTCCGCTGGCGCGCCCATGAGCATCAAGCTCGTGATAGACATGAACTTGTCGCCCGACTGGGTTCCCGTTCTGAACGACCATGGATGGCAGGCGATCCACTGGTCCGCGGTCGGGGACCCGCGCGCCAGCGACCGGGCAATCATGGAGTGGGCGGTGAAACACGAACATGTCGTGTTTACCCACGATCTGGACTTCGGCACGATGCTCGCCCTGTCTCGCGCGACCGGACCGAGCGTTCTTCAGATTCGTGCGCAGGATGTTTTGCCGGACCATTTGGATGATGTGGTCACCGCGGCTCTGAGACAGCATGATGTCGACTTGGCGTCCGGAGCGTTGGTCGTTATTGACGAGACCAGGACTCGGGTCCGCGTTCTTCCGATATGAGGATCACAAACTGACGCCCTCCGCGGGGATACGCGGCTCGGAGTCCTGGTCCGACGCCCGCGTATCCATGCTTCACCCTCCGGTGGCAACGCTCGCCAAGTACGCGGACGAGGGCGTCCTCAACCTCGACGACGACGCCGTGCGACGTATCCCGCCCTTCACCGAGACCGGCATCCCGGTCGCCGCCGTCCACGACCTCCAGGCCGCCCTCTACCGGGAGGTCGCTTGAGACCATGTCCGTCCGCACCCTCGTCAAGTCCATCCAGAACATCATGCGCCAGGACACCGGCGTGGACGGCGACGCCCAGCGCATCAGTCAGCTCTGCTGGATGTTCTTCCTCAAGATCATCGACGACCAGGATCAGGAGCTGGAGCTGATGCAGGCGGGCTATGCGTCCCCGATCCCCGAGCGGTTCCGGTGGCGCGCGTGGGCGGCCGACCCGGAGGGCATCACCGGCGAGGCGTTGCTCGCCTTCGTCGACGACGCGCTGTTCCCGGCCCTGAAGACCCTCCCCGCGTCGAGCCGGCCCGGCGACCGCCGCCGCGTGGTGCGCGACGTGTTCGAGGACGCCTTCAACTACATGAAGTCCGGCCAGTTGATGCGCCAGGTGGTCAACCGGATCAACGAGGTCGACTTCAACAACCTGACCGAGCGCCAGCATTTCGGCGACATCTACGAGCAGATCCTCAACGACCTCCAGTCCGCCGGCAACGCTGGCGAGTACTACACCCCCCGCGCCGTCACCGCCTTCATGGTGGACCGCATCGACCCCCGCCCGGGCGAGACTCTGTTCGACCCCGCCTGCGGCACCGGCGGCTTCCTGACCTGTGCGCTCCGCCACATGCGCAAGCGCTACGTGAAGCGGCCGAAGGACGAGCGGAACATGCAGGCGGCGCTCCGTGCCGTCGAGAAGAAGCAGCTTCCGCACATGCTCTGCGTGACCAACATGCTGCTGCACGGTATCGACGATCCGGGCTTCGTCCGCCACGACAACACCCTCGCCCGCCCCTACATCGGCTGGGGCAAGAAGGATCGGGTCGACGTCGTGCTCACCAACCCGCCCTTCGGCGGCAAGGAGGAGAACGGCATCGAGAGCAACTTCCCGCAGCACTTCCGCACCCGCGAGACCGCGGACCTGTTCCTCGCCCTCATCATCCGCCTGCTGAAGCCCCGCGGCCGGGCCGCCGTGGTCCTGCCCGACGGCTCGCTGTTCGGCGAAGGCGTCAAAACCCGCCTCAAGGAGCACCTGCTGGAGGAGTGCAACCTCCACACCATCGTCCGCCTGCCCAATTCCGTGTTCCGCCCCTACGCCTCCATCGGTACCAACCTCCTGTTCTTCGAGAAGGGCGAACCGACCCGCGACATCTGGTTCTACGAGCACCTAGTGCCGGAGGGTCAGAAGGCGTATTCCATGACGCGACCGATCCGGCTGGAGCACCTGCAAGGGTGTATCGACTGGTGGGGTGGGGCGAATCGCGTGGGGCGGAAGGAGACGGAGCGGGCGTGGAAGGTGACGGCAGAGGAGGTGAAGGCGCGGGGGTACAACCTGGATGTCAGGAATCCGCATACGCGGGACGATGACCATGGGGACCCGGAGGGGTTTCTGGAGAAGCTGATGGCCGCAGAGGCGGAAACGGCGAGGCTGCGGGAGCAGTTGAAGGCAGCCCTCTCGGAGGCGCTCATGCGATGAATGCCGAACGATTGCTCGCCCACTTCGACAGGCTTGCCGACGCGCCCGAGGCCGTTCCCCGTCTGCGTCGGTTCGTGTTGGATCTCGCCGTGCGGGGCAAGTTGGTCGAGCAGGGTCCGGACGACGAACCGGTGGCGGTACTGTTGGAGCGACGAAAGATTGTGACGTCACCGGACGGACCATTCGAGCTTCCTGCATCTTGGATGTGGGTGAAAGTCGGCGCGGTAGCGGTCGCGCGGCTTGGCAAGATGCTCGACAAAGCCAAGAACAAAGGAACACCACGCAGATACCTCCGTAACGCCAATGTACGGTGGTTCGACTTCGATCTATCAAATATTCTCGAAATGCGATTTGAGGACTCTGAACTCCCGGATTTCGCGCTTCGACCTGGCGATGTCTTGATCTGTGAGGGCGGCGAGCCCGGTCGAGCAGCGGTATGGGACGATCGTGAAGACAACATCTACTTCCAAAAAGCTATTCACCGTGTCCGTTTTCTGAACATTGTGGATAGTGATTTCTTTGTGAATGCGCTTCGAGCCAGTGCAGATGATGGCGGCCTAGCCCATCTTTATCATGCTCTGCACGAATATTCTAATTTTCAGGGGGTTACGGCGTTTGAGAAGTGTGTGTGGCACTACAAACGCATCTTGGGGGGTGCTACACGATGGTCTTGCGGATGCCTCCGGGTTCGGGGTCG
>JAJDUQ010000272.1 GCA_022826505.1 Gammaproteobacteria bacterium | reverse complement strand
TGGGCCGCCCAGACGCGGCGGAACATCCTCGCCCATGGAGCATCGTGCAACGCGGACTACTTTCTCCTCGTCACACCGGATCGGTTGTATCTATGGAAGGATGCCGGCACCGATCCGGTTCAAATCCCGCCGACCTTCGAGACTGACACGCAATCGGAATTCGCGCCGTATTTCGAAAGAGCCGGTCTGGATCCTCGTGACATCAGTGGTCACGCATTCGAGCTGCTCGTATTCGCCTGGTTGGGTGACGTGATTCGGTCGGAGGGGACGGCGGAGAAGTTTGCAGGCGACAGGAGCTGGCTCGCCAAGTCGGGGTTTCACACCGCCGTCAAGGATGGTCGCATCGAGTTCGAAGCCACGGCGTGAACGTCTACGTCGAGTCGAACTTCGTGCTCGAGCTTGCCCTGCTCCAGGAGCAATCCACGAGCTGCGAGGAAATCCTGGGTCTGTGCGAAACGAGGAGCGTGCAACTCGTAGTTCCCGCGTATTCCCTGGCTGAACCCTACGAGACCCTCGCAAGGCGACAGAAGAAGCGCAAGAGATTGAAACAGGAGATCGATGCGGAGCTTGGTCAGATTGCTCGAACCGCGACCTATGCGGAGCGACTTGACGGGTTTCGCGACGTGACCGCGCTGCTCATGAACATCGACGTCGAGGAGAGCAAGCGTCTCGAGGAAGTATGTTCTCGTCTCACGAAGACGGCGGAAGTGATTCCACTCGATACCTCCGTGCTGAGCGCCTCGACGCAATACCAGCGTACCCATCGTTTCGCGCCGCAGGACGCGCTCGTCTATTCCGCCGTTCTCTCGCATCTCGAACGGGCTCGCGCACCGCGGAGCTGCTTCTTGAACAGGAACTCCAGGGATTTCGACGACCAGACGGTCGTAGAGCAACTCGAACGTTACAACTGCAAGCTGTTGCCCCGATTCGATGCCGGGAGCCGGTTCATTCTCAACACTCTGCGTTGAACGACCGAGTTCAGCCTTCGTGTCCGAGACATGAGCGATTGCGCCGCCGGAACGTCACGGGTCATCGAAACCTTGGCGCCCTGCGGCGTTCGGCCCCGAAAGTGGTGCGGGCAGTGCTCGCCCGAGTCCAGCACGACGATCATGGCGCGCCAGATACCGACCTGCTCGTTCAGGGCCGCCTCAAGAACACGCGGGCGCCGATCCGGTCGCAAGGATGTAGTTCTTTCTCCCGCGGACGCAGGTGACGAAACGCTCCGTCCGGCGGCATCCCTCCCCCGTCGAGGAAGTGGTCGCAGTTCGGGGGCGAAACGGGTGTTGGCGGCATCGAGGCCGCAGGGGACGAGCACTGTCGGCTGGACTCGATTCGCTTCCTCGAAGAGATGTGGGGCGACGAATTCCTCTCGCCCGGTGGTCTGGAGGAGGTCGAGCGCTTGCTGTGCGGGAGATTCGGTGCGGCGATCAAACCATCGCCAGCGCGCGTTCTACCGCCTGCGGCTCGCGCTCGATGACGCGCAGGTAGCACAACGTCGACGCCTCCGGCGTGCGCCGGCCCTGCTCCCAGTCGCGTACCGCGCCGACGGAGAAGCCGTAGCGTGCGGCGAACCTGGATTGCGAAAGTCCGGTTCCCGCCCGCACCCGACGCACCACATGGGCGATCCGGGCGCGCGTTTCCATGGTCCGGGTCGCGGGAAGGTTGTCGGGGTCCGCCGCTGCCGCGGCTTCCAGCGCCTCGTCCGAAAGGCCGTTCAGGAGCGTGCAATCCGTCTCCGAAGGCGTGACCGGATTGTCGGAATCCGGCGTGTAGACGAACGTCTTACCCATGGTACATCCTCCTTTCCCGGCGCGTTGACGCACGCGCCGAGACGATCCGCGCAGCCTCTGCGCGCCGAGTGTAGGCCACGGAGAGCACGCGGCCCTCGACCAGGGCAATGCGCAGCCAGCGTTCTTCGCCGTAATCCATCCGATCATCTACAAGGTCGAGGCCATGGACATCTTCGAAGGCCCGGGCAGCGAGTTGGAACGTCACGCGATGCTTTCTGTAGTTCTCGTCCGCTTTAGCCTCGTCCCATTCGAAGATCAGGGCCGACTTCATGCTGTCATGGTACGGCAATGCCGTATGTGCGTCGAGCGAGGACACCGCTTCCGGCTCGCCGAATCGGAACGACGGACGCCGGATGCAGGCCGATCTCGGCGCGCGAGAAGGGTTCCCCACGCAACTTCCTCAAGGGCGTCCTGCCGCCGGATACGCCCTGTGATCCCGTGGAGCATCAAAAACATAGAAATTAGATGAGAATAATATCAGAATTAATTGAATTTGTTTATAAAATAATCTAGTCTCTGTCACATAAAAAAGTTATGGAAGAGGCGAGAAACCCATTGCCAACCCGGCAGACTCGTCTCCGAACCGACTTCGTCCAGGCAAGCGTATCTGTCTGGAAGCATAGCGCGCGACCGAGGCTCCGCGCCCTCGTCACCGGCCCTGTTGTAGCCGTGCGGCCCGGACCGAAGGGATCTGCGTGGTCGAGGGCGGGGAAGAGCACGGAGGTGCGCGCCGCCCACCACGCCCGGAGCACCGTGCTTCCTCAGCCTCACGCCAAGACCAAGGAGACCGGCATGGGAGACAAGTCCGCAATCGAATGGACCGACGCTACCTGGAACCCGGTGACAGGCTGCACCAAGGTCACGCGCGGCTGCGACAATTGCTATGCCGAACGCCTCGCCGAGCGGTTCCGGGGTACGCCGGGGCATCCCTTCGAAAGAGGGTTCGACCTGACACTCCGCCCGGAACGGCTCCGCCAGCCACTCTCGTGGAAACGACCCCGAAAGATATTCGTGAATTCGATGAGTGATCTGTTCCACAAGGAAATTCCCGCGGAATTCGTTGATCGCGTCTTCGATGTCATGGAGGAATCCGACCGTCACGTTTTCCAAGTATTGACGAAACGAAGCTCGTTGATGGAGAACTATCTGAAGCGGAGGTACGGACGGAGCAAGGCGCCACGACACATCTGGTGCGGAGTATCCGTCGAGGACCACACTGCCACCGCCAGAATCCGGCATCTTCGGAGGGCGCCGGTTGCGGTTCGTTTCCTGTCCGTCGAGCCACTCCTCGGTCCCGTAGGGGATATCGATCTCGAAGGAATTTCCTGGGTTATCGTCGGCGGTGAAAGTGGCCCCAGGGCGCGCCCGATGGAAGAGCACTGGGCCCTCGACATCAGGGATCTCTGTGAACGAGCGGGTGTCGACTTTTTCTTCAAGCAGTGGGGCGGCCCTACGCCGAAATCGCGTGGACGACGGCTCAAGGGAGCCGAGCACAATGCGATACCCGTTCGGTTGACAGAGGCGAGAGGCAGTGCCCTTTCAGTGGCATCCTGACGATCCTCCACCGCTTGTCGAGGAGCACAGCAAGGCCAAGCTCACCGTCTTGCGCAGGTATCTGCGGGCTTACTTCGACACGCTGAACGTCAACCCACGCCGCGAACAATTCAAGCTCGATCTCGTCGACGGCTTTGCTGGAGGCGGGACGTTCCGGGACGGTGACAAGATCGTGTCCGGAACGCCCCTGATCATGCTCGAGGAAGCCGAAGCCGCAAGAGACAGAATCAATCGAGGTCGAGCCAAGCCCCTGCGATTCGACTGCAAGCACTACTTTGTCGACAAGAAAGCTGCGCACACCGCTCATCTGCGAAGGGCGCTGACGGATCGAGGGTACCAAGTTGACGGTGGAGCAATCGTGGTCCGCAACAGCCGGTTCGAAGACGAGGCTGACGGCATCATTGCGGAGATTCGCCGCCGGCAGCCTCGTTCCGGCCGAGCGATCTTTCTTCTTGATCAGACCGGCTTCTCACGGGTCGAGCTGGAGCTCGTTGCCCGGATTTTCCGGGATCTGCGTGATGCGGAGGTCATACTGACGTTTGCCGCGGACGCACTGGTCAACCACCTCAGCATGACACCGGCGCTGATCAAGTCGGCCGCTCCGCTCGAGCTGACGGAGGCCCAAATCCATGAGCTGCTCGAATACAGAGACCGTGACGGCGGGCGGGCGCTGATTCAGAGGGTGTTGAGGCCGCACATTCGTTCCGTGGCGGGATCGGACTACGATACTCCATTCTTCATTCGACCCCGACGGTCCCGTCGTGCTCTGTGGTTTCTGCATCTATCGAGTCATCCCACCGCGCGCGACGTGATGATTCAACGCCATTGGGATGTTCACAATACGTTCGAACATTATGGTCCGGGCGACTTCGGAATGCTGGGATGGGATGCATTGCAGCCCGGAGCATTGCCGTTGTTTCACTTCGAAGACCTGGAAGCCCGGCGGATGCGGGAACAGTTGCTTGACCCGATGGCAAGGGAGCTGTTCGGCCTGGCGTCCAAGAGCCCGATCACCGTGGATGAAATGCGGTGTCGGCTCGCAAACCGGACGGCCGCTCGATTCACGGATCTCGATGCAGTTGTTCTTCGGCTCCGACAGGAGAGGGAGATTGAAATCCGGGATTCCGGCGGCAAGGTGCGTTCACGTCCTCTGACCCGACTTCAGTCCGATGATCGAATCGCGGTTCCCGAGACGCTGTTGCTCCCGATGCGCGAAATATCGCGGCTTCGCTGACAATCAGTAGATCGGCGGCCGGTGCGCGCGTTCGGTGCGCCGGAGCGGATGGTGGGGTTGGCAGGGTATCGTAAGCTTCTCTCTCCACGCTCCGTTTCGGCGGTGAATCGATACCGCCGGGACGTACCGCTCAGCCGGGAACGGACGAAACGGTCATCAGTATCGCCGCGATTCGCCGGGCGGTATCGGTGAAGTGCTGGACTTCCTCCGGTCTGAGCGGGCGGGCGAGGATGTCGCGCTCCCGGTAGGAGAGCCACTTCTTGAGGACTTGGTAGCCGCCCAACTTGTAACGCCAGACGGCGGCGGGGACGTTGCGCCACCAAGCGCGTCGGTTCAGGTAGATGTCGAAGGTGGTCTCGCCGAGGATGGTGCCTGCGTCGTCGAGGGCGGCCCGTTCGTCCGGGATATATGCGCGCTCGACGACGCGGCCCTGGCCAGGCATGACCGCATCGCCCGAGCCATAGTGGCCCCAGCCCGCGGTCACCGCGAAGTCGTCACCTCTCATGTTGCGGCTGTCGACGGTGGCGGGGACGGCGATGGTGGCCATTTCCGAGCGCAGGGCGCCCTCGGTGACACCGGGAACGGACGTGTCCGAGTCGAGCAGCCGGGCGAGCTCGCGGCCCCGCGCGGCGGACTCGGCGAGGGCTTCAGCGGCTCCCTTAGCCTTCCCATCCGGCCAGCCGACAAGTGGAATGCGTGGGCCCTCCGCTCTGAGCGCATCGGCATTGACCCGGTTGTACGCAGGATCGTGGAGCGTTGTGATGACATGATGGAACAGATCCACCACGTTCCCGTTTACGGTCGAAAGGTAGGATCCGGCGGTATTGGACAGATTGGGTTGTGGCTGGCTGCCATCGGCTTCCAGGCCATGGCCGCCGAGGTGTGTCGAGACGCAGTAGACACCGCTGTTCATTTGATTGAGGTCACCGACGTGTGAAATTACCAATGGGGGGGACAAGTCGGGTCTCGCCTTGTTCTGCAGGACCAACCACAGATTTCCCTCAAACACATGCGGCCTGTAGTCGGGTACGGGACGACCAAGCAAGCCATGCCCAGGTTCCCAGTAGAGCCAGCGATTGTCGAACGGCCGGTAGGCGAAGCGGATGAAGCCGCTCTCGTCCGGCGCCCCGCGATTCAGAAGCGCATCGCGCACGGCACGGGCATCACGTACGACGAAGCCGGACGAACTCTTCATCGCACCCGCATAGCGTCGTGCGATCTCTTCATGACTCACGTCAGGATTGAAGTAATCCGCAATCCGTTCCCTGAGCCGGTCAAGGTCAACGTCGACAAGGAAAGAATCCCGCTTGGTCTGGACACCCGGAAACGACACCGGGAACAAATCGGGCAGTGCCGGCCAGTCGAACCATTTCTCGCTCACCGCCGTTTGTACGAAGGGAAGGCCAAGTGGCAAGACCGGCTCTACCCCTCCATAGAGCGCGCCCGGCTCCGTCTCCGCCGTTTCCAATAGCTCCGCGCGCTTGCCCTGCCCCCAGAGCTGCCGGAACGCCACCTCATCGGCTGATTCGTGCTCCGCCTTGCGCACCAGCGTCGCGATGGCGGTCCCGACCTGAATGCCGACCGAATCACCCTCGGTCGAGAAGATGCTCGGGTCCGGCGAGCCGTCCGGCGCCACCTTGCCCGTCTTGTACTTGTCGCCGTTCAGGCAGTCGATGCGGATCGCGTCGAACGCCTCCAGATAACGCTCCCGCATCCCCGTGAACGACAGCCCGTCCAGCCAGGAGTAGTTGGAGATGAAGCACACCACGCCCCGGCCTGTCTTCTCCGCGATGCGCCGCTCCGCCATGCGGAAGAAGCGGACGTAGAGGTCGTTCAGCCCCTGCCCCTCCGGCCGGCGCACGCGCCGGGTGGCGCGGTAGGCTTCCGACAGCTCCCGCTCCTCGTCCACCGCCATGCCGGCGAAGCCGTTGTAGGGCGGATTGCCGAGGATCACCAGGATCGGCGTCTCCTGCTTCACCCGCTCCGCGCGGTCGCGCTCCTCCTCGAGTTCCGGGAACGGCAGGGGCTTGGTCGTGCGTGGTTCCCAGCCGGTCAGCGCATTGGTGAGGAAGATGCCGGCGCGCTCGGCGCCGTCGTCGGGCAGAGGCGCATCGAGGTCCTGCATGGTCAGGCCGACCTGCAGATGGGCGACGACGAACGGCGCAGGCATGATCTCGAAGCCGAACACACGCTCCGTCGCCGCCTGGCGAACCCGCGCGCCGACGAGCGCCCCGAGACCGCGTCCGCCGAGGTTGGCGGCGATGCGGCGCAGCACCTCGGCCAGATAGGCTCCGGTGCCGCAGCAGGGGTCGAGCACGTAGACGTTCTCCGCCGCGAGTCCGTCCGGGATGTCGAGGTCGTCCTGCAACGCCCGGTCCACGCGGGCCACCATGTAGCGGACGACTTCCGCCGGCGTGTACCAGACGCCGAGTTGCTTGCGCAGTTGCGGGTCAAAGGCTTCGAGGAAGGGCTCGTAGAAGTACGGCACCGCCTCGCCCTCGTTGAATCGGGAGAAGAACGCCTCGCGGTCCACCCGGTCGAGCGCCGCCGCCGTCCAGTCCAGCACCTCCACCAGGCCGAGCGGCTGGAGCCGTCCGGGGTCGGAGAGCTGCTGGAACAGCGCCCGCAGCACCGGGGCGCGCAGGTGCCACACTGCTTCGCGCCAACTGAAGCGGGCGGTGTCGTAACCGGCGCCCCAGGGGGGTGCGGCTCGCCGCCGACGGCACTCGACCCGGCACCCGCACGCGACCACAGCACCCAGGCGGAGAAGACGCCGTAGAACAGTGTCTGCACCAGGGTCGACCGGAAGAAGCGTGCGCCCCGCTCGCCCTCGAAGCGTACGCCCAGCGCGTCTTCGAGGGCGGAGCGCACCGCCTTCAGCGACGGCGTGTCACCGGCGGCCTCGACCCGCGCGAGGCCGTCGCGGGCGTAGGACGCGAGCAGCCACGCCAAGTCCTTCGGCTCGGCGAGCGCGGCCCGGTGGGACAGTGCGCGCGCGAGATACTCGCCCAGACCCGCGCCGACCGCCCGCGCAAAGGCACGCGGATGTTCCAGCCGGCGGGCGAACGCCTCTTCACTCTCGGCCAGCCGGAACGACTCCAGCATCGCCTCGCCGCCGTCCGGATCCAAGCCGACGAGGCCGAACTCGCGCAGGTTCGTGGCCAGCACCAGGCGATAGCGTCCCCAATAGCGAGTCACCTGCTCGCGCACCGCCCGCGCCCGCAAGTCCTCGTGCGGAGACTTGACCTCGACGACACCGCGCTCCGGGGCCTGTCCCTCGCGCGGGCGGCCGCGCTGGACCTGCTTCGCGGTGTAGAGCCCGAAGTCGGGATGGCCCGCGCCCTGATCGGCAAGCTCGCCGACGCAGAACACCTTGGGTTTGAGCGTCGCGCCCACCGCGTTCAGGAGATTCGCGAGCGGTCCATAGCTCGATCGCTCCCCGGTGGCCCCGCCCGAGGCGCGGACCCGCCGCAGATCGTCGAGGTACGACTCGACCGCCGTGGTCAGCTTCGTGTTCGTCCCGCCCATCGTGCGCGTTGTCGCCGAGTACGGCCCGACATGCAAGCCCCGCCGCCAAAGCCGCCCCGGCGCCTTCTCGCGCGGGAAACTCCCGGGAAGCGGCGATTCGGAATCGGTAACTCGGGTTGGAACGGCTTCCCTTGCCAGTCAGGGCAAGAATTCCAGACGCTCGACCCACTGATTGAAGCGAAGACACTCCTTGCAGATTGCGTCCAGGCCTGTCACCTCCGCAATCAGAGGGCCATGCAGGGCCTTCCGATACGCGGCCCCCGCGACCCGCAAAGCGGGGAGGCCTCAAGGAAGCCCCCGACTTGATACTTGACTACACTACACATCATGGATGCAGCCGATCTTCAAGACCGTACCGTCCTCGTCGAGCGGCTTCGCCCTCGTCTGGCCGGCGCCAGGAGAGCTCTGGTGTTCGGCTCGGTCGCCCGTGGCGAAGCAGACGAGTGGAGCGACCTCGACCTCATCGTGATTGCCGATACCGACAGAACGTTCTTTGAACGCTTCCGCGACTTCGATGGACTCTACGAGGTCTGGCCCCGGCTCGATCTGCTCGTCTACACCTCGGACGAGTTCGAACGCATGGTCGATGAAGAAAACCCCTTCCTCCTGCGAGTTCTCGAGGAAGGCATGGATGTCCTGTGAAGGCGGCCCGAACGGAAGCCGGGCGCTGGCTGCGGCAAGCCGAGAGCGACCTTGCATTCGCCGAGCTCGGCGCGCGGGAAGGGTTCCCCGCGCAAGCCTGTTTCACGAGTCAGCAGGCGGCGGAAAAGGCGCTCAAGGCAATTCACTATCTCTCCGGCGAACGGTTTGTCCCCGGACATTCGCTGGTCGAGTTGTTCGAGACAGCGGCAGCACCCACGGGAACACTTGCTCAGCTACTGGACTCCGCCCGACAGCTTGACCAGTACTACATTCCCACCCGCTATCCGAACGGGCTTCCGGGCGGAATCCCGGCGGAGGTATTCACTGATTCACAAGCTGAAGACGCGGTGAATCGAGCGCGTGCCTTCATCGAAGTCGCGCGTGCCGCAATTTCCGGGTGTTGATGCTTGCGGACAAGTTGGTCCGCTGCTCGATGAGAAGCAGGGGCTACGGCTTTCGGCCCCGGAAGTGGTGCGGGCAGTGCTCGCCCGAATCGAACACTACGATCATCGCGCGCCAGATGCCGACCTGCTCGTCCAGCGCCGCCTCGTCCAGGACGGTCAGGAACGCGTCCCTGCCCGCCCCTTCAAGTCGTGCCAGCTCTTCGCGCGCCACCGTCCGGTACCACGGGTTGCGGTTGGTCAGCGAGATGTCCACGAATCCCGCCGCCTCCAGCGCGCGGCGGTAGCGCGCCGGCGAGGCCATCCCGAAATCCAGGTCCTCCTTCGCGATGTAGTCCGCCATCCCCGGCGACGGCTCCCCGTCGTGGAAGATCAGCCAGTCCGAGGCGACGAACCACCCGCCCGGCTTCAGGACCCGGAACGCGTCGGCTGCCAGCGCCTCCTTGTCCGGGATGTGGACGATCGAATCCTTGCTGAACACGATGTCGACACTTGCATCCGGCAGCGGCATCGGGCCGGGCTCGACCCTTCGGATCTCGATCCGATCCTGAAGTCCCGCGCGTTCGACCTTCGCCCTGGCATGGGCAACCATCGTCGCCTCGACATCCAGCCCGATCACACTGGCGGCGCCGTACCGGTCGGCCAGCAGTATCGGGATCCCGCCGGCGCCGCTGCCGATGTCGACGATCGTCCTGCCGGCAACATCCAGCCCGGACAACAGACGCCGAACCTCCTCGGGTCCCCCCGGCGAAAGGAAGCCGTCGCCCCACATCTTTTCGAGGAAGAGAATCGAGTCCTGCGGATAGTGTTCCTCGCCCGTCGTGCTCATCGCCCCTCCCGTTACCGGGCGGTCGACTCGGCCGCCGCCATCTTCTGCCGCCGCGGCATCAGAGCCGATCCAATCGTCGAGGGTGATGGTCGGCAACACCTGTGCGAACATCCGTAACGAGCTGAACAAGGAGCCGACGAATGAAATCCTCGGAACTTCTCGAGCGCATTTCAACCAATCCATCCATCTGTCACGGAAAGCCCTGCATCAGGGGATTACGGTATCCGGTGGACATGATACTGGACCTGTTGAGCGCGGGGATGACCAGTGAGGAGATCCTTGCCGACTACGACGACCCAGGGTGATTTCACGCTGGATTTTAGCCCGGATAGCGAGAGTAGCCGGAGGACGGGTCTGACTGGCAGAAGGAGGTGCCCGGGAGTTGCGCTCAACACCCGGGGTGAGGAGGAGTGTCAGCGACTGGAGAGTGGGAG
>JAJDUQ010000158.1 GCA_022826505.1 Gammaproteobacteria bacterium | reverse complement strand
CCGACAGCTCGAGCACTGGCACACCGGCGCCATCACCCGCAGGGCCAGCCTCCTCGACACCCTGGAGCCGGAGGCCATTGCGAGCCTCTCGCCGTTCGACCTCCGCAAGCTCGGCATCGCGGCCGGCGACCCGGTGCGGGTGGCCACCCGCCGCGGCACCATCGAGCTCAAGGCAAGGGCCGACGGTGCGGTCCCGTCCGGCGTCGTGTTCATCCCATTCTGCTACGCGGAGGCGGCGGCCAACACGCTCACCAATCCGGCGCTGGATCCGTTCGGGAAGATCCCTGAGTTCAAGTATTGTGCGGCGCGGGTGGAGGCGGTGGAGGTAGCAGTGGCGTGAGCACCAATACAACCCAGGTGAGTACGGATGGCGATCGAAAGGAGTTCATTCGCCAGGAAATTCTGATGTTGGTCACTCTGGGGGCGCTTGCAAGTAGAAGTCGAAGAAGTCCGACTTACAGGAAGAAGCAGGCAGACGAGAAGCAGATCGAATTCGACAATGCGAAGGACAAATTCAGAGAATGCCTCAAGAAGCGACTCGATGAGCTGGGGAAGAAATATAAACGCGGTAGCGTGAACGAAGAAGAGCATGAAAAAATATAGAATCGTTGGCTTGCACAATGTCACGCTGTCATGCTGGGATATTGGAGGACGGTCGGTTTCGAATTGGATCCGCCCAGAAGGCGTTGAATCTGTACTTGAAATATCTCTGGTGTTTGGGAAAGATGGACATGCCGCCTCATTGTCCGATTGATGGAGTTATATTGAAGCATCTAAAGTGTGACGATAAATGGACGGAGCTGGACTGCATCAAGAAATATCGTCATATCATCAAGAAGGCGAAGGGAGAGGCAGGGTCTCGCCCTCTGGCTCGGTGGGAATTGGATGTGTTCAATGAAGAACGATAAGCCACGCCAATTCCTGCGTGTACAGAGAGGGTAATCACCTGACAGTGCTGCCGTCCATTGTACGAGACGCCGCGCGCATCAGTATCGACTCACGACCGACGGGCAGGCAGTCTCCTCGATGCGGCATCGACCGACGGGACGGGGTCACTTGTCTTCCTTCACAGTGAGTTCGTCCGTCGCGAGGGAGTCGCGCAGCGCTTGGTTGATGAGCGCTTGGTAGCCGCGCCCGGTACCTGCGGCACGTTTCCGAAAGGCAGCGAGGATCTCGGTATCCAGCAGGATGGTGATTCGGCACTTGCCGGACTCCTTGATCACCGCGCCCCGTCCGGCACCACTCAGATCAAATTCCTTGCGCATGTACCCGTCTCTCATTCCGTGTGACACGGCGTGCGGAGATTCGCGGGAAGTGCGTGCCGCTCCCCATCGAATGCACGATGCTTTCTGCGGATGAGGCGTGATGGAGTTCAGATCGCTTCCAGGCGCGCCAGTGTATCCGGGTGCTTGGCGACCAGCAGAATCAACGCCTTGGCCTGGTCGTTGGGCTTGGCACGGCCTTGCTCCCAGTTCTCCAGCGTGCGCGGCGACACGCGGAGCTGGTTCGCGAAGACACCGCGGGAAACGCCGAGCTTCTCCCGAATGTCTCGAATTTCCCGGCCAGAGAGCCCCGGAAGCGGCTTCGGAGCCATCCGGTAGGTGCGGAGCGTCTTCCGGCCCGTCTCGAACTCCTTGATTTCCCGGAGTCCGTCGAGCACCTCGTTGAATATGTCACGTCGAGTCATTCTCGATCTCCTCCAACACGCGCCTCCATGCTTTGCGCTCGCTCGATGTCAGGTCGTCCTTGACGTTCTTTCCGTACAGCGTCAGCAAATAGACCCGGTTCTTCGCCAGGCGCCAGTAGTAGATCACCCGCACGCCGCCACGTTTCCCTCGACCCGTGGTCGACCAGCGGAGCTTCCGCAGCCCGCCCGTCCCGCTCATGACGGCGCCGGAATCCGGGTGGTCCGCGAGGAACCATTGAAGTCGCCTGTACTCGTCGCCGGTCAGATGGTCATGTACCCGCGCAGTGAAGTGGCCGGTCTCGACGAACAGGATGTTCATCGGGAATACTATACGCAATCAACGTATATTTTTCGCGCTCTCGATGATTACCGGTCACGACGACCGGTGCTTGCGGCACGTGCCCGAAAGGCAGCGAGGACCCCGTATCCAGCAGAACGGTGATTCGTCGCTTTTCAGACTCATCAAGGCCGGTGTTCACAGGGCCGACCGCGAGGTGCCTCAGCTCAATGCGAGCTTCCGCGAGTTCGCGCCCCCGACCCGCGCCCGCCCGCTCGTTGACTTCGCCAAGCCGCGACTTATCGTGCAGTCATGAAGAAGCGCCTGCCCATCGGCATCCAGACCTTCCGCGAGATCCGCGAGGAAGGCTGCTACTACGTCGACAAGACAGCCGATCAGGTCATATACCTTCTGCGAGAGCACGTATGTGCTCGACTCCCACTCCGCAGCAGCCGCCCACGATCGCGGCTCCCGCTTCAACCCAGCGTCTCGCATCGGCCAGGTACTCATCCGGCGACACCTGGTCGACGAAAGCCCAGTTCGGTCGTGTCCAGTAACCCGCGTTGGGATACGCACCGACGGGTCCCGAATATGTCCTGCGCAGGATCTTGACGGCATCCTCCGTCACATCCCGAACCGAGTGCATCATGAGGACGGCCGAGCCACCGACGGACATGATCTCCCGTACCGCCTCCGCCAGCGGGCCGTACGTCTCCGCCACGTGGCTGGCTTCGCTGCTTTCCTCGATACCCAGCATGACAGCGCCGGTGTCGCGATGGCGAACGCAACTGACGGAGACCCACACGGGCACGCCCAAGTTTTTTGTCGCATTCACCATCGCCTTGATGGTGCGTGCGGTGGATCCCAGAGTCTCCAGGATGAGCAGGTCGACACCTTCATCGACGAGAATCTCTCCCTGAGCGCGAAAGTGACCGGACATCGTCTCCTGGTCGAGGTGACCGAACCGGCCGTAGCTGCTGACCGACCCCGCCACGACGACTGATTCCGCCCGCGAAGAGCGGTCGCGCTCCTCGAGGGCAATACGCACCGAGCGCCGGTTCCATTCTTCAAAGTGTGCGGCAAGCCCATAGCGCTGCATTGCCTCACGGGTGGCTGAGAAACTGTTGGTGGTGACGACGTCCGCCCCGGCATCGATGTAACGGCGGTGGACCTCGTGAACCTTGTCCGGACAATCCTCGAGCGCACGGGCGCACCAGATGTCCTGGTCCATGCGGGCACCCAGACGCTCGAGTTCGGTACCGTTGGCGCCGTCCAGGATCACCGGCCTTCCGGCTTGCAGCCGAGTTTCGAGTCGACGGATCGACACCACCGTGAACTCCTCCGCCTGGGTCGCCAGGACGCACCATCGCGGCGGGAAGGTACCGTGTCAACCACGGCGGGTCATGGCGGTCCCTGCATTGACGGCCCTACCGGCAAGCCGAAGGACGCGACACCCAGGCCAACCTGCATTCTGCCGCGCGCGTCACCCTGATTCGCGCAGCTCCTCCCGCACCACTCCGCGTAGCGTGTCTTCAAGTTCGCGATTCGTGAGGTAGTCGCGCAACGCCTGGTTGATCAGGGTCTGGTAGCCGCGGCCGGTTCCGTCGATGACTCCCTCGCGTACGCACGGGTGAGGCGCCGCACGACGCACCGCCGTCCCGAGCACCCGGCGCTGTTGTAAACTCCGACGCCGCAATGTTCAGGGACGAGCGGCTCGCGTTGCGGTCTTCGGTGCATGCGCTCTGGGTTTGCGCATGGATGGCGGTGCTGACGTCCGGAGCTCAGCGAGCCTGGGGCGGTGGCGATACCTGGGCGGATGTCACCGACGTGACCCAGTACGTGCCGCTCGCGTGGGCCGCGGCGCGCACGTTCCACGCCGCGGATGTGGAGGGCGCCTTTCAACTGGCTGTCGCGGGGGCCGCGACGGTGGGCTCCTCGGAACTTTTCAAGCGGGCCGTCAACGAGAAACGTCCCAACTACCGGTCCGGGGACGGAAAAAGCTCGTTTCCCTCCGGACACGTGGCGAAGGCGTGGTTCGCGGCCGCGCACCTGCAGAGGCGGTACGGTTGCTACGAGCTTGACTGGATCTGCTGGCGCGGGTCGACGATTCCCTACGCCGCAGCCGTTGCCACGTCGATCGGCCGCGTCCGAGCCCACCGACATCACATCGCCGACGTGCTCGCGAGTGCCGTCATCGCCGAAACCTGGGTCTGGGTCACGACGGACCGGTTCGACGACGACATGCGCATCGTGCCGTCATTCGACAACGGTTTCGGCATTGCGATACTGAAGAAGTTCTAGCCGTACTGCATGTCCCGCTATCGATTCGAGGAAACCCACCGCCGGACGAACAAACGACCCATGACGAACCCCAACGTCTACGCACTCCTGAACTCGCATTTCCCGGCCGATCGTTCGGTGACCTGCATGGAGCCTCCGCACGGCGGTATGTGGACATTCGCCGACGTGGAGACCGAGTCCGCACGTTACGCGAACCTGATGCGGGAGCGAGGAGTCGTGCCCGGCGACCGGGTCGCGGTCCAGGTCGAGAAATCGCCGCAAGCCCTCGTTCTCTACCTCGCGTGCCTGCGGGCCGGCGCCGTCTATCTGCCCCTGAACCCCGCGTATCCGGAGCGGGAACTGGACTATTTCCTCGGTGATGCCGAGCCGCGCATGACGGTGGTGCGGCCCGAGTCCGTGAATGCGCTCACCGCTCTGTGCGAGCGGCATGGCACCGGGGAACCGTTGTCTCTCGGCACGCACGACGACGGCACCTTGATCGAGGCAAGCCGCGCGATGCCGGACGACTTCGACACCGTCGTACGCGCACCCGACGACCTCGCCGCGCTGCTCTACACCTCGGGCACCACCGGCAAGCCCAAGGGCGCGATGCTCACCCACGCCAATCTCTACTCGAACGCGAAGGTGCTGCACGAAGCCTGGGGATTCCGCAAGGGTGACGTGTTGCTGCACATGCTGCCGTTGTTCCATACCCACGGGCTGTTCGTGGCGTGCCACACTGCGCTGCTCAACGCCTCGCCGATGATTTTCCGCCCCCGGTTCGACGCGGCCGAGGCCTGCCGGCTGCTGCCGAGGGCGACGGTGTTCATGGGCGTGCCCACCTTCTACGTGCGGTTGCTCGGCCAGTCCGGATTCGGAGCGGAGCACTGCGCCAGCGTCCGCTTGTTCGTCTCCGGCTCCGCGCCACTGCTGGAGCAGACCTTCGAGGAGTTCCGCGAACGCACGGGGCACACCATCCTCGAGCGCTACGGCATGACCGAGTGCGGCATGAGTACTTCCAACCCGCTCGATGGGGAGCGCCGCGCCGGCACGGTCGGATTTCCCCTGGCGGGCGTCGACCTGCGGGTCACCGGCGACGACGGCGCGCCGGTCGGTCCCGGCGAGGTCGGCGGGATCGAGTTCCGCGGGCCGAACGTGTTCACCGGCTACTGGCGGATGCCGGAGAAGACGGCCGAGGAGTTCACGTCCGATGGTTACTTCCGCTCCGGCGATCTCGGCACGATCAGCGAGGACGGCTACATCTCGATCGTGGGCCGCGGCAAGGACCTCGTCATCAGCGGCGGATTCAACGTCTATCCCAAGGAGGTCGAGCTTCTCATCGACAAGCTCGATGGAGTGGTGGAGTCCGCGGTCATCGGGCTGCCGCATCCGGATTTCGGGGAGCAGGTCACCGCGGTGGTGGTTCGGGAGTCGGATGCGACCGGACCGACCGAGCAGGCCGTGATCGATGCCCTGAAGGCCGATCTCGCAGGCTTCAAGGTCCCGAAGCAGGTGTTCTTCGCCGACGAGTTGCCGCGCAACTCGATGGGCAAGGTTCAGAAGAGCGTGCTGCGCGAGCAGCTCGCCTAGAGACCGCCAGCCCGGGCCGCACGGCGGCGCCGCCGACCTCGCTGCGTGAGTTGCCCGTCTCCGCGTGCGGGTACGGCAATTGGATTCGCCGGCCAACGCTGGCACTCTTCGACGCGAAACGACGTACGGGCTCGGGCCTCCGGACGGTGTGCGACCTGCGGTCGCCGAAGTCGACGGTGGACCACCATTCAGGGAGTCGGCTGCATGACCGCAGAGCCGAAGCACCTCATCGACTGGAAGTTCTGGGACGACGAAGAAGTTCGCGAGATGCTCGCGCTCGCCCGGCACGTCAAACGCCGGCGCTGGGAGTTTCAGGGCCACCTTCAGGGTCGCACGCTGGTGATGCTCTTCCAGAAAACGTCCACCCGCACCCGCGTCTCGTTCGAGGCGGGAATGACGGAGCTCGGCGGCCACGCGATCAACCTCGACTGGCGCGCATCGAACTTCACCCTGGCCGACGTTCGGTCCGAGACGCGATACCTCTCGCGCAACTCCGCTTTCATCATGGCGCGGCTGAAGGACCATTCCGACCTGCTCGAGATGGTCGAGGGGGCGACGGTTCCGGTGATCAACGGGTGCTGCAACCTCTACCACCCCTGCCAGGCCCTCGCCGACATGCTCACCATCGCCGAGGACCGGGACGCGGACCCGCGCGGCGCGCGCCTGACCTACATCGGCGCCTACAACAACGTGGTGAACTCGCTGGTGTCGATTTCCGCCGCCCTGGGAGTCGCGCTCACTCTCGTGTGCCCCATCCGTGACGATACGCTGGTCGACGACGAGAGCCGGAGCCGTCTCCTGGACCTCGGCCTGCTCACCGAGACCCTCGATGCCAGGTCGGCGGTGAGGGAGGCCGACTACGTCTACACCGACACCTGGGTCGACATGGAGTATTTCAACGACCCCGCGTTCGCCGAGGAGAAGGAGCGGCGTTCGAAGTTGATGATGCCCCACCAGCTCAACGCCGAACTGCTCGCCGGCAGCCGCGCCAGGGTCATGCACGACATGCCGATGCACCTGGGCTACGAAATCACGGGGGAGCTGGCCGAGAGCGAGCGCTCGATCATCTACGACCAGGCCGAGAATCGCCTCGACGCGCAGAAGGCGATTCTTCTCACGCTCCTGTGACGCCGCACCCGCGCCCACCGCAGAGGAGGTCCGAGTGAAGCAGTATCTCGACCTGATGCGCCACGTCCGCGAGCACGGCGTGCACAAGGGCGACCGCACCGGCACCGGCACGCTGAGCGTCTTCGGCTACCAGATGCGCTTCGACCTCGGGGCGGGATTCCCGGTGGTGACCACGAAGTCGATCCACATGCGCTCGGTCATTCACGAGCTTCTGTGGTTTCTCCAGGGCTCGACGAACGTCGGCTACCTCCACGCCAACCGCGTGACCATCTGGGACGAATGGGCGGACGACGAGGGCGAGCTGGGTCCGGTCTACGGCGCGCAATGGCGGAGCTGGGAGACCGGAGACGGCCGGTCCATCGACCAGATCGCGGGGGTCGTGGAGGGAATTCGTCGCGAGCCTGACTCGCGGCGCCACGTCGTCTCCGCGTGGAACGTCGGCGAGCTGGACCGGATGGCCCTCCCGCCGTGCCATCTCCTGTTCCACTTCTACGTTGCGCAGCGGAGGCTCTCGTGCCAGCTCTACCAGCGAAGTGCCGACGTGTTCATCGGGGTGCCGTTCAACATCGCGTCCTACTCCCTGCTCACATTGATGGTGGCCCAGGTGACCGGACTTGAGCCCGGCGAGTTCGTCCACACCCTGGGAGATGCGCACCTGTATCTCAACCACCTGCACCAGGCCGACACCCAGCTCGCCCGCGAGCCCTATCCCCTCCCGCGGATGGAGCTCAACGCCGGCGTCGAGTCGATCTTCGATTTCACCTATGACGACTTCGAGCTCGTGGGCTACGAGCACCACCCGGTCATCAGGGCGCCGATCGCGGTGTAATGGGCGCGCGCTCACTCCTAACCCATCTTTATCATGCTCTGCACGAATATTCTAATTTTCAGGGGGTTACGGCGTTTGAGAAGTGTGTGTGGCACTACAAACGCATCTTGGGGGGTGCTACACGATGGTCTTGCGGATGCCTCCGGGTTCGGGGTCG
>JAJDUQ010000009.1 GCA_022826505.1 Gammaproteobacteria bacterium | reverse complement strand
CGACCCCGAACCCGGAGGCATCCGCAAGACCATCGTGTAGCACCCCCCAAGATGCGTTTGTAGTGCCACACACACTTCTCAAACGCCGTAACCCCCTGAAAATTAGAATATTCGTGCAGAGCATGATAAAGATGGGTTAGGTGATCGAGGCAACCATGTCAATCCTGATACGAAACGCCCGCGTCCTCACGATGGACGACGACGACACGGAGTACCCGCGGGCGGACATCCTCGTTCGAGGCACCCGGATCGTCGACCTCGGGCCGGACCTCGACCTGGCGAACGAAGCGCAGGATCTCGAGGTCATCGAAGCCGACAATCTGCTTGCCATGCCGGGACTCGTCAACGGCCACTTCCACTCGCCCGGCAACTTCCTCAAGGGCGCGACCGACGATGCCCCGCTCGAGATCTTCATGCTCTACGAGGTCCCGCCCTTCAGCGACGAGCCGCCTTCGCCGCATCTCAATTTCGTGCGCACCATGCTGGGCGCGGTCGAGATGCTGAAGCTCGGCGTGACCGCCGTTCACGACGACGCCTTCTACAACCCGCGCGCGACCTCCGAGGCCATCGACGGGCTGATGAAGGCGTACGTCGACAGCGGCATGCGCGCGGTGGTGACCATCGACCAGCCCAATGTGGTGGAGTACGAGAAGTACCCCTTTCTTCGCGACATCCTCCCGGAGGCCATCCGCCGGCGCATGGACGAGACGCCCCGGCAGACGACCGAGGAGCTGACCGAGCTCTACACCGGGTTCATCGAGCGCTGGAACGGAGCCTGCGACGGTCGGCTCGGTACGGCCGTCTCCTGCTCGGCGCCCCAGCGCGTCACGATCGAGTACCTGCAGGCCCTTTCGGAGCTCAGCGAACGGCACAGCATTCCTTACGACGTCCACATCCTCGAAACCAGGCTGCAACGGGTCCTCGGCGAGGAGAAGCACGGGAAGTCGCTCGTTCGCTACGTGCGCGACGCCGGCGTCCTGACCCCGCGGATGATGGTGATCCACGCCATCTGGGTCGACGACGAGGACATCGAGATCCTCGCCGCCTCGGGCTGCACCGTCGCCCACAACCCCGTCAGCAATCAGAAGATCGGGAGCGGCATCATGCCGTTCCGGCGGCTCCGGTCGGCGGGCGTTCCCATCTGCCTCGGCACCGACGAGGCCTCGGTCGACGACACCGCCAACATGTGGGGCGTGGCCAAGGCGGCGGGGCTCATCCACAAGGTCACCGATCCCGAGTACCGGAACTGGCCGACCGCGCCGGAGCTTCTGTGGTGCCTGACCCGAGGCGGGGCGCGCGGCATGGGGCTCGACGGACGGGTCGGCGCTCTCACTCCCGGCCGGGAGGCCGACATCATCCTGGTCGACCTCGACACCATCGCGTTCACTCCGCTCAACGATCTGCGCCGGCAGCTCGTCTTCTGCGAGAACGGCTCTTCGGTGGTGATGACCATGGTCGCCGGCCGGGTCGTCGCCAGGAACGGGCGAGTCCTCACCGTCGACGAGGAGGCCCTGAAGCGGGAGGTGCGAGCGCTCGTTCCCGAACATCGGCGCGAGCTCGCCGTGACGGCCGCGGCGGCTGCGGAGCTCCACCCCTACTACCGGGAGATGTACCTCCGCGCGGCCGCGCGCAACGTCGGTCTGCAACGATGGGCGGGGCCCATGACCCCCTGATTCGGCGCCGGCGATCCGGAGCCCGACGCGCTCCGTCCGGTCTCGCCTAATCCGGCGCGGCGCCTGCCGGCGGGTCGGCGCCGGGGCTCGCTCCGCCGGAGTCGAAGAGATGGCAGGCGACGGCGTGCCCGGGCTCGACCTCCCGCAGCGGCGGCCGCGTGCCGCGGCAGGGCGCGAACACCTCCGCGCAGCTTTCGGCATGGATGCATCCCTCGCGCGCCGAGGCGGCGGCGCGCAGCGCGCGCTCCCGATCCTCGTCGCCGGCCAGCGCCCCCATCCGCGCCGCCGCCCGCTCCCAGGAATCGTCGCCGTCGATGCTCAGGACCGATTCGAGAAGAGTCCGGGAGTAGGGATGCCTCGCGTTGCGGTAGACCGCTTCGCTCTCGCCCGTTTCGACGATGCGCCCGTGATGGAGGACGATCATCCGGTCGGAGAAGTACCGGACGATCTCGAGATCGTGGGCCACGAACAGGTAGGTCAGATCGAAGGCCGCCTGCAGGTCCTTCAGCAGATTGAGGATCTGCGCCTGGATGGAGACGTCGAGGGCCGAGACCGGCTCGTCGAGAAACAGGAACCGCGGATTGAGCGCGAGCGCTCGCGCGATCGCGATGCGCTGGCACTGGCCACCGCTGAATTCGTGCGGATACCGGTTCGCGTGAGCCGGCTCGAGCCCGACGATGTCGAGGAGCTCGCGCACCCGCGCCGCAGCGCGCGGCGACGCCTCGTCGAAGTTCAGGAGGGGGCGGGCGATGTTCTCGGCCACCGTTCTCCGGGGGTTCAGCGAGTGGAGCGGGTCCTGAAAGACAATCTGCATGTCGCGCCGGTGGGGCCTCATCTCGGCCGGGGTCAGTCCGACGAGCTCGGCGCCGTCGAGGCGCACCGAGCCGGAATCGGGTGCAATCAGATTCAGGATCAGGCGACCGAGCGTGGACTTGCCGGAGCCGGAGCCCCCGACGCAGCCGAGGGTGGCGCCGGCCGGAATGTCGAAGCTCACGTCGTCGACCGCCACGACCTCGCCGGTCGTCCTGCGAACGAGCAGCCCTTCACGGATGGGGAAGCGCTTGCACAGGCCCCGTACTTCGATGAGAGGCGCAGCCATCGTCGTCGCGTCAACCTTCGGGGGCGACGAGGTGACAGCGAACCAGCGAGCCGTTCGAGGACCGGCGAAGGGCCGGCGCTTCGGCCCGGCATCTCGCGGTCACGAACGCGCAACGCTCGGCGAAGCTGCATCCAGGGGGGAGGCGCGACAGGTCCGGAGGCTGCCCTTCTATCTGGAACAACCGCTGCTCCGCGTGTCCGGCCCTGGGAACGGAGTCGATGAGCACGCGGGTATAGGGGTGCCGAGGCTCGGCCAGCACCGCGTCCACCGGTCCTTCCTCCTGGATCTTTCCCGCGTACATCACGATGACGCGCGTGGCGATCGCCCGCACGACGCCGAAGTCGTGGGTAATGAGCACGATGGGGATGCCCTGCGCGAGATAGGTGCGCTTGAGGAGGAGGAGGATGGTGGACTGAACCAGCACGTCGAGCGCCGTGGTCGGCTCGTCCGCGATCAGCACCTGCGGCTCGCACGCGAGGGAGAGGGCGATGCCGACGCGCTGGCACATGCCCCCGCTCATCTGGTGCGGATAGCAGGCGGCAACGCGGATCGGGTCGGGGAAGTCCACGGCGCGAAGCAGGGCGAGGGCGCGCGTCCGCGCCTCCTCCTTCGAGACCGCGGGGTCGTGGCGTCTCACGGTCTCGACCATCTGGGCCGACACCGTGAACGACGGATTGAGCACGGCGCGCGGGCTCTGGAAGATCATCGAGATCCGCTTGCCCCGGATCTCTTCGAGCGACCGTTCGCCGAGCGACAGCAGATCCTCGCCGTCCATCCGCACCGCACCGCCCGCATAGCGGCCGGGCGGCCGGGAGACGAGCTTCATGAGCGACTGCGCGGTGACGCTCTTCCCCGACCCCGACTCGCCCACGATCGCGAGGACATCGCCGCGGCGAAGCTCGAAGCTCACGTCGTCGACGGCCTTGACCACACCGTTCGGCGTGTCGAACCAGGTCCGCAGACCCTGAACCGACAGGACGACCTCTTCGGTCGGCGGCCCGGCGCCGGAGCCGTGGATCATGTCTCGAGACACCGTATCGTCGACGAAGCCCGGAGCTACGGTACTACCAACTACGCCTCGCCGGCCATCCTTCCTCCGCCTTCACGGTGGTCCCGCGTTCCACGCTCGCGCTGAAGGTGATGCCGAAGTTGCCGACGATGATGACAGCGATAGTGGCGACGACGATTCCGGTAATGCCGGTGCCGGTGGTGGTGATGGCGATAGTGCAAGCGGTGTCGGGGTTGGTGATGCAGATTCCGATGGCGCCGATGATGGATACGCTTGTGCCGGACCATGGAATGGTGTTGGGCGGGTCGCGACCGGGCCACCCTGCCGAGCCCGCTGCGTGGTTTCGGTCCTTGGGCGGGTATCCCTCGCGTGCCCGCTCCCTGCGGTCGCTGCGCGCTCCTTGCCCGGCGGCTCGCCTCGACTTCGTTCCGCTCACCACCCCGTGCCTCGCCGGTGCCGTCTGCGCTTCGCACCGGCTCCGGCACTGCGCCGTGCAGGAACCGCAGCGCCCGTGTCTCCACTCGTGCGCGCGCTCCTGTGGAGCGCTTCGCGCACTTCGCTCCGCACCGCGCCGTGCTCCGGTGCCCGCACCTGTGCGGACTCCTCCGCCGACTTCGCCAGCGACGATTCCCCTACCGCTCATGCAGCGCGCTCCGCCGTTCCCGACTGCCCGGGGCGGCTTTGGGTCTTCACACGAGCGCGGTCCCGAACGCAGGGACGAGGTGAGCGTGCCGGTTGGATCATTTCACTCTTCCGGGTTGAGCCGGCGTCCGAGCGCCATCACCTGCGCCATCTGCGCACCCACCCGCTCGGCGGCAGCCTCGCTGTCCCGGTCGGTCAAGTGCGCATAGCGCAGCGTCATCTGTACGTTGGCGTGACCGAGCAACCGCGAGACGACGGGCACCGGGACGCCGTTCATCACCGCATGGCTCGCGACCGTGGTGTGCAGGCGCACATCCTCGAGGCCGGCCTCGCGGCGTACCGTGTCCCACAAGGTGAGGTCGGAGGTCCTCGGTCGGGTGCTGTCGCGTGGGGAGGGGAAGACGAAGAAGCTCCCGCCCCGGGGCTGGCGCGCGAGGACCGCCTGCGCCTTCGCGTTGAGCGGGACCTTGCGCGGCCCGGTCTTCGAATCGGCGAGGGCGAGGGCGTTGGGGTGGACCTCGGCCCAGCGAAGCGCGAGGACTTCGTTCCTGCGGCATCCGGTGAGGAGGAGCAGGCGGACGATGTCGGCCTGCTGGCGGGCGGATACCGAGCGGCCCGCGTTGCGGTCGAGCGCACGGTGGAGTCGGTAGACCTCCTCGCGCGAGAGGAAGCGCGTGAGGGGGGTGCGCCGGTTCGGTTCGATGGCGCGGGCCTGCTTTCGTGTCGAGGGCTTGTACTTCGGGAAGTGGGCGTCGGCCCAGGGTCCGGCGACGAAGTCGCGAAAGAGAGGCGCCTCGGGTCTCGCCGCTGCGTCGGGCGCGCCCTCGGCGATGGCGGCGTGGCACTCCCTGCGCACCGCGTCGACGCTTCGCGCGGCGGCGGCGCCGAGCGAGGTGCGCCGCGACCGGCCATCGGTCTTGTGGAGCAGGACGAAGCTCTTCCCGCCGGAGGGACGCACCCGTACCCCGAGGCCGGGAGTGCGGGTGTCCCAGACCGTGTACTCGCGCGTATCAGGGCGAAGGCGGGCGATGGCCGCATCGGTGAGGCGCATGCGCATCTTGCCGGCCATTGGTCAGCCCCCCAACGCCGCGGCGACAGTCTCGGTCGCCTCGCGCACCATCGAGTCCGCCAAGTGGGTGTACTTCAGCGTGGTGACCGGGGTGCGGTGACCGAGCAGCCGGGCGATGGCGAGGATGCTCTCGCCCTGCCTCAGTGCGAAGGTGGCGTGCGCATGGCGCAGGTCATGCAGGCGCACATCGGGAAGACCCGCCTCGATGCGGACCCGGCGCCAGAAGTGACGCAGCCACATTGGGCCTGCCGGTCCGTGGCCGCGCCGTGCGGGGAAGTCCCATGCGCCCCCGCGCTCGATGGCGTCGAGCATGTCCCTCGCCGCCCCCGACAGCCACACCGTCCGCGGCCCGGACTTCGAATCGCGCAGGAACAGCCGCCCGGCGCGGTAGTCGGACCAGCGAAGGGTGAGCACCTCGCTGTGGACTACATTCGGAGCCAGGAGATGCTCGGGCCGCTGATGACGCTCCGCCACGGCACCTGGCTGACCGAGGAGGAGATCGAGATCCTGGCCGAGACCGGGACCCACGTCTGCCACAACGCAAGCTCGAACCTGCGTCTCAGGAGCGGCATCGCCCCCGTCAATCGGCTCGAGGCCCGCGGCGTGAACGTCGCCCTCGGCATCGACGAAGCCGGAATCAACGACGATCGCGACATGCTTCAGGAGATGCGGATGGTGCTCAAGCTGCACCGCGAGCCGGGATTCGGCGACGTCGTGCCGACGTCGCAGCAGGTGCTGCGGATGGCAACCGAGAACGGTGCCCATACCACGCCGTTCGGAGACACCATCGGGAAGCTCGAGGTCGGCCGGGCCGCGGATCTGGCGGTGATGAGCTGGCGCGACATCGCCTACCCGTTCCTCGACCTCGACTTCGACGTGTCGGTGGTCGACGCGGTCGTGCACCGCGCCAAGGCGTCGGGCGTCAAGTCGGTGATCGTCGGCGGAGAGGAGATCTTCCGCGACGGTCGCTACACTCGCGTAGACAAGGCTGCGGCACTTGAGGAGCTCGCCGGATCACTGGCAGGTCCGGCGAGCGAGGACGAGATTCGGCGCAGGCGGCTCAGCCGCGAGGTGCTGCCGTACGTGAGGCGGTTCTACGAAGGCTATCTGGATGCCGAACGCCGCGTACCCTTCTACGGATTCAATTCACGCGGCTGAGGGTGTAGTGGCGTCACGGGTCACGACTCCGGGAGATCGCGAGCGCAGGGCGGCGAGTGGACCGTACGAGCTGGCCTGAACCGAGCGGCAAATCCGGGGATGAGTCGTGATTGGATGCGACGAGGTGGGACGGATGGCCCGCGCGTGGGCCGGCACAAGGTGATGCCGCATTACCGCATTCTCACGATGTGGCGGTCCTCATGTTCTCCGGTGGCCGCGCCCGAACATCTGAAACACCTTCCGGTCCAACTCATGCTAGAGTTCACAGGTAATGGAGTGACTTGGTGACAATGGCCTCGTTAGTCGACTGGCTCAACGAATCGAAATATTCAATCGAGGTGGTGGGTGCCTGCGGCCTCGCACTGTTGCACGGGTTTAGGTGCCTTTTGTTCGAGTCAGGCATGGATTCCGGCCACGAGCCGTACATTGCCGGCCTCTGTCTGTATCCCGCCGGCTTTCCCGAATCTCGCTCTGTCACGAGCATCAGCTTGACGAGCCCGTACAGATCGCAATCTGGACCGATCGGTTAATTCGAACGGACCTCGGAAGACCCGGCGATCTGGAGCCGGTTCGAAATGTGAAGAGAATGCGACGATGGACGAGAGCTACCAAGCATCAAAATACGTACGCGAGGCATTCGCAACAATTCTGGACAGAATTACCTGCCGAATTCTACCCAAAGATGGTAATCCAGTAGCTTCTGTAACAACGAAATATCTCGCGACGGGAGCTGGACTGATTGTTTGGTGCGTGTATGGATTCTCGCATGGAGTGCAAAGTACCAAACAGAAAGATCCCGAGAACAGGACTACTAACGAAAGATCTTCTTCCGATGTCGAGACAACATTTAACGAATTGCCGGCATATTGGACTGACTTTCTGTGGATACCTCTAGCAATCATAGCTATATCGATGTGGATTTGCATAGCCAAGAGCTTTGCTCGTGGGCAACCATTGACATTCTTCTTTTGGGGTCTGATTTTTCCCACTATTGCGTTGAATGTTCTGCAATTCGCATTTCCATGAAGTAGTCGAGGTGATGGTAGATGAAACGACGGTCGGCGCGAGCATACGTCCTGTCGATGGTGTTTTTCTGGGCCGTGCAGGCCATCGCCCAGTCTGCTGCGGACAATTCTGGCGATACGAACTCTGAGGTTCGGTTTTCTGTCGATCATCCTATCGAAGTCGAGCGTGCGACCGTTCTCAACAAGCTTCTCTGGGCGGGATCTGTCTTCGTCAATCGGAATCCGAATTACGAGCTTATTCCTCTGTTCGGCTATCCCATTTCCCAAATATCAGAGGACAGCATAAACGATGTACTCGCCGCAACCATGGCGGGCGATGTGCGTATTGCTATATTGGCCCGGCGAGAGACCGGCTCCAACTCCGGGAGCGCCAACGTCTTCGAGGGACGGGGTGTTCAGATTGCAGACGGTATTGAAGCGGCAAGACTGCAGGAGTATTGGAGCCATTTCCGAGAGAGTGCGGCCGTGGGAGACGGCGACCTTGTCGCATTTTCCCGGCCTCTTCGCGGTATGCATGCCAGCGAGGAGTTCGTCGCTACTTCACGTCTATGGCCTCAGGTCGATCAGCGGATGGCCGCCATGGAAACGAATTCACCGACCGCGCACGACGCGGTCGAGTAGAAAACGAAATACTGGAATGAAAGATACGACGGCCGCTGTGCCGGGAGGAATTTCGAAGCTGCGCCAGACGAAGTGCGGCCCGGGCCTCAGCTCGCGAGGATGTCCCCGGCCCTGACTCCATGCCAGCCTGCCTCGCGCTCGCTCCAGTAGGTCGACTGGATGCGGCTCGTGACGATTCCGGCATGACCGTTGCCGACGGGCGTGCCGTTGATTCCGGTCACCGGCATCACACCGCCCGCGGTGGTGCTGGTGAACACCTCGCTCGCTTCGGAAAGCTCCTCGGGACGGATCTCGCGCAACTCGAACGGGATTCCTTCGCGTTCGCAGATCTCGCGCACCGCCCGCCGCGTGATCCCCTCCAGCACGTTGTAGTCGGGGCTCGCCACGGTGCCATCCCTGACGATGAAGAAGTTGTAGCCCGGCCCCTCCGTGAGGAAGCCGTCGGCGCCGGTCAGGATGGCGTCGTCGCATCCGTTGTCGTAGGCCTCGAGGCGCGCCTGCACGAGGTCGGCCCGGTTGTAGTTCTTGAAGCGCTGGTCGATGGCCCGGGACGACACGCGCTCGACGCTGCTCACGTGGAGGCTCACGCCGTTGCGGCACTTGTCCTCGCCCCAGATCCACACGTAGGGAACGGCGTACACCACGACGCTGGGGGTCAGACCGCGCGGGTCCCGGACTCCGTGCGGAGGGACTCCGCGAGTGATCTGCATCTTCACGTACGAGTTCGAGAGCCCCGAGCGATCGACGCATTCGGCGCAGATGCGCCGCATCTCCTCGAACGAGTAGGGGTTCTCGAGCCGGAAGCCTTCGCATGATCGCTGGAAGCGTTCGAGGTGCTCGTCCAGCATGAAGAACCAGCCGTTCCAGGTGGACGTGACGTCGTACACGCAGTCGCCCCAGACGAACCCGGTGTCGAAGATGGACATCGTGGCGTCTCGCGGGTGCATGTACTCGCCGTCGATGAAAACGATTCCGTCGGACATGGTTGCAACTCCGTTGTCGAAGCGCTCGCCGGGGAGCGCGTGTCGTTCAGCGATGCTCGAGTGCGCCTGCGGTTCGATTCGTATGCGGGGGCACCCCCGCAATCGAACTTTCCCGTCATCGCCCCTTCCAGCGCGGCGGCCGCTTTTCCGCGAACGCACGCGGGCCTTCCACGAGATCCTCCGAGTCGTACATGTGCTGCGCGACCGGAAACACCGAATCCAGCGCGCGCTCGAGCGGCATGCCCATGCCCATGAGCGCCGCTTCCTTCGACGCCCGCACCGAAAGGGGGGCGCCCTTGAGAATCTCTCCGGCCCAACGCCGGGCCGCGTCCATCAGCGCATCGCCGGGCACCACCTCGCTGACGATTCCGAAGGATTGCGCCTCGGCGGCGGAAAGCCGCTTGCCGGCCAGGATGACCGCCATCGCGGCCTGCCAGGGGAGGTACCGGGGCAATCGATGCACGCCCCCGGCCGCCGCCATCAGGCCGACCCCGGGTTCGGGCAGCCCGAACGACGCGTGGTCGGCAGCGACGACGATGTCGCAGGAGAGCACGATCTCGAACCCTCCGCCGAGCGCGATCCCGTTCACGGCCGCGATGATCGGCTTGTAGCAGTCGACGCGACGCGTCAGTCCGCCGAAACCGCCGTCGATCCCGCGGCGAAGCTCGCGTACCCGTTCCGGGCCGTGCTCGGCCTGGAACTTGAGGTCGTTGCCGGCGCAGAACGCCCTGTCGCCGGCCCCGGTCAGGATCGCCACCCACTGATCGTCATCTTCCTGAAAGACATTGAACGCATCGTCCATCTCCCTGGCCGCATGGGGATGCAGGGCATTCATCACCTGCGGGCGATTGATGGTCACGGTGGTGACGTGACCGGACGTCGATACGTCGATGAACTCGTAGCTCATGAATTCCCTCTTCGGTTCAGCGGCATCCTCGCCCGTGGGTCGGACACCTTCGATGCCGTCACCATAAGGCGATCTCCGGTATGCTTGGAAGCCATGCAGCCAACTTTTTTTCCGATGCTGCACACGCGGAGGTTCGAGCCGAGCGTACGGGGGCGCCGTCGACCGGCGTCGAGCGGCTCGGCCCCGAAGCCGATGTCACCCCGTTTGCCCTCCGCGCGCCATTGCGAGTAGCTCCGAAGTCTCTCGAGGCACCGTTGGTGGCCGACCGCCACGCCGTTGACCGGAAGGCCTCGTCCCGAGCGGTTCCGCCGTACATCGAGGCGTCAGGGAGGATGCCGTGAACGCCGGATCGCCACCAATCGTCAAGGATCTCGTGCTCGCCGGGGGTGGTCACAGCCACGTCATCGTGCTCAAGCGCTTCGGAATGAAGCCGGTGCCGGGTGTGCGGATCACGCTCATCTGCAGGGACATCGAGACGCCGTACTCCGGAATGCTGCCGGGCCATGTCGCCGGACACTACACCCACGACGAGATTCACATCGACCTCGGCCCCCTGGCCCGTTTCGCCAGCGCCCGCTTCTACCACGACGAGGTGGTCGGACTGGATCCAGTCGAACGCACCGTCATCTGCCGCAATCGCCCGCCGGTCCCCTATGACGTGCTCTCGATCGACATCGGCTCGGCGCCGCTCACCGACGCGGTGCCCGGAGCCAGCGGCGTGGTGGTGCCGGTCAAGCCGATCGGAAACTTCGTCGCGCGCTGGAATGCGCTCGTCGAACGGGTGCTCGCCAGCGAGGCTCGGGTGAGGATCGGAGTGGTCGGGGCGGGGGCCGGTGGCGTGGAGATGGTGCTCGCCATGCGACACGGACTGCGTACCCGGCTGCAAGCGGCCGGCGGCAACCCCGACCGGTTGAGCTTCGAGCTGTTCACGGGCAGCGAGAAGGTACTGCCCCGCAAGCCCCCCCGGGTGCGCGACGCATTCACCCGCGTGCTGGCCGAGCGCGATGTGCGGGTCCATCTCGGCGGGTGGGTCGACCGCGTCACTCCGGGTGCGCTGCATGCCGCCGGCCTTACCGGAGGCACGGAGGCGGGCGCTGGAGACGGGATCGGATACGGGACCGGCTATCCCTGCGTCCTGCACACCGGGGACGGCGCGATGCACGAGCTCGACGAGGTGCTCTGGGTCACCGCGGCCGGTGCCCAGCCGTGGCTTGCCACCTCCGGCCTCGCCACCGACGACGACGGCTTTGCCGCCGTTCACCCGACGCTCGAATCCACCTCTCATCCCGGCGTCTTCGCGGCTGGGGACTGCGCCTCGGTGCTGGAGCATCCTCGCGAGAAGGCCGGGGTCTTCGCGGTCAGACAAGGTCCCGCGCTCGAGAAGAACCTGCGCCGGGCGCTGCGCGGCCTCTCGCTGAAGCCGTTCGTGCCGCAGCGCCGCTATCTGAGCCTGATCAGCACCGGTGATCGCAACGCGGTCGCGACCCGAGGCGGAGCGCTCGTGTTCGAGGGAGACTGGGTGTGGAGATGGAAGGACTGGATCGATCGCCGGTTCATGCGCAAGTTCTCCGATCTTCCCGACATGGTGGACGACTCGAGGATCGAGCTCCCGAGCGGCGTCGCCGGCGACGATGCGGTCAAGGAGCTCTCGGCCATCGCCATGCGCTGCGGTGGCTGCGGTGCGAAGGTTGGTGCGACGGTGCTGGCGCGGGTGATGAACGACATCAGACCGGTCGCGCGGCGCGACGTGCTCATCGGGCTCGCGGACCCTGACGACGCGGCGGTGGTGGAGACGCCGCCGGGCAAGGTGACGGTCCACACCGTCGATTCGTTTCGCGCGATGATCGACGACCCCTATCTGTTCGGCCGCGTTGCCGCCAACCACAGTCTCGGGGACATCTTCGCAATGGGGGGCGAGCCGCAGACCGCGCTCGCCATCGCGACCCTGCCCTACGGAATCGAGTCACAGGTCGAGGATACGCTGTGGCAGATGATGACCGGCGCGACGGAAGTGCTGCGCGAGGCCGGCTGCGCGCTCGTGGGAGGTCATACCAGCGAAGGGGCGGAGCTGGCGCTCGGCTTCTCGGTGAGCGGTCTGATCGACCGCGACGGAATCCTGCGAAAGGGGGGAATGCGTCCAGGCGATCGCCTGCTCGTCACCAAACCGCTCGGGACCGGCACGCTCTTCGCCGCCGACATGCGGCACAAGGCCCGCGGCACCTGGATCGCGGCGGCGCTCGCAATGATGCTGCAGTCCAATCGTGCCGGGGCGCTGTGCCTGCATCGCCGCGGCGCGAGTGCCTGTACCGACGTGACCGGATTCGGGCTTCTCGGTCATCTGGTCGAGATGGTGCGCGCCTCCGATGTCGACGTGGAACTCGACCTCCGCACGATCCCTTCGCTTCCCGGCGCCCTCGACACCATTGCGGCCGGCATCACGAGCTCTCTGCAGCCCCAGAACCTGCGCCTGCGCCGGGCGGTACGCAACGTCGACGGAGCCGCCGCCGATCCGCGCTGGCCGCTGCTGTTCGATCCGCAGACTGCGGGCGGTCTGCTGGCGTCCGTCCCGGACCGCGAATCACACGCCTGTGTCGAGGAGTTGCGTTCACTCGGGTACGCGCAAACTTCGCTGATCGGTCGCGTGCTCCCGCGCAGCAACGCCCTGGAACCGATCACCGTGCAGCATTGAGGGAATACGTGCTTCCCGCCTGCGGGCGCTGCTCCCCATGACTGCCGGCGCTCCCGGGCCGACGCTGGCGGGAGCCGAATCTCGGCGGACCGTGGCCGACGAGTCGTCGTCCGGCACCCATTCGCAGATGCGCCGGAGCTTCCCTGGTGCGCGCAAGACGGGGCGGAGCCGGAGGCCGCGCGGCCACAGCGCACGGCCGGAGCCGTTGCAGGTCAAGGGGTCGACGGCCCGGAAATCGTCGCCGATTTCTCTGCTCCTGTGCGGATATTCGGTGGAATATCCCGCAACGCGCGGTCAAATCTTGGCTATGATTTCAGCTCGGGAAACTGTCGCGATACCGGAACCGCTCACACATGCCTTCCCCGATTGAATTGCTGCTGTCGGCCACCCGCACCGCGGTCCGATACGCAGCTCGGTCCGACGCATCCCGATGCCCGGAAACAAGCATCCTTGACGATCTGATGAGCCGGCCGTTTCCTCCGAGCGCGGGGGCGGTCGAGCCCGCGACCACGTCGGTGGTTGCGGGCTGTTTCGATGCCGCGGTGCGGGCGGCGACCACATCTCGCGAACGGATGCTCGCGGGCGCGCTGGCTTCGGCATCTCCGCACCTGCGATGGATCGCGCCGTACCAGCGCGGAGAAGGTGCGGACGATCTGGCTACCGGCTACACAACCACCATGTTGTCGATGCCGGGTCCGTCGCCCAGAGAGGGTTACCAGGCGCCGTTCGCGAACTCGCACGTACTCGTTGCGTTCACGTTGCAGGCCCCTGGAATCTTCTATCCGCTGCACCGTCACAAGGCACCGGAGCTCTACCACGTCATTTCCGGGACGGCGCAATGGCGGCGAGACGGAGAGCCGTGGCGCACCCGCATGCCCGGAGAATGGCTGTTTCACGCCAGCGATCAGGGCCATGCCACGCGCACCGGCAAGGAGCCTCTGCTGGTGATGGTCGCCTGGATCGACCACCTGGACTGTCCGCCCCCCGTACTGGAGGTCGACGGGTCCGAATGAGACTCGTCGGCGTCGTGGGCCCGCAACGACCGACACCGCCGCGACTCGAACTCGACGACCACGCGGGTCCCGAGGGTCTCGCTCCCGGTGGGGCGAGTTTCGGAGAGTCGGCCGGAATCGCGGACGCGGCTCCCGTGCACGAGACTCGACCGGGCACCTGGCGTTGGTCCGTATGACCGTCAGGAAGTCACCAGTTCGAAGAGCAGCGCGGCCCAGGCCGCGTGTTCGCGTTCCGGCTCGAACCGGTGGCGCCGCGCATCGCCGTGCGCACGCACCGTGTGGAGGAAGCCGGGCTCGGTCTCGGCGCGGTGGAGCAGGGCGCGGAGTGCTTCGGTGTCGCCGGGCGGGTAGAGCGCGGGGTGGTCGGGGCCGAGCAGTCCGACATTCCCGGGAATGTCGGATGCGATGACCGGGACTCCCGCCACCACCGCCTCCGAGACGACGTTCGCGCCGCCTTCCATGAGTGAGCTCATCACCATCGCGCGGCAGCGTGCGAAGGTGCGCCGGACCTGCCAGCGCGGCACTTCGCCACGCCAGACGTAGCGAGGGTTGGCCGCCATCTCCACCCGTGCGTCCCGTTCGTGGTCTGCGTCGTGCGGCTTTCCGAGATGGATGACGCGAAGGTTCGATGCGGCCGGTGCGAGACGCGCGGCGCGAGCGGCCCGAAACGGGTCCTTCTCGGCGCGCAGATGTCCGATCACGCAGACGTCGAAGGTGCGGCCCACGGGCATGCGGGGAGTACGCAGGGGCAGCGCCGACTGGTGGATGATCCGGAGCTTCGAGCGGTACTGCCGCGGCAGGTCGTCGGCCACGGCATCGTGCAGGCCGACGAGCCGATCCGCGGTCGACATCGATGCGGTCGTCGTCTCCCGGTGGCTGTGCTGGAATCGGTAGATGTCGGTGCCGGACATCAGAACCACGATCGGCCGGGACGGATGCCGAGCCCGAAACGCGGCGACGGAGTCCGCGCTCCTCCACGCGTGAATCGCAATCAGGAGGTCGGGGCTCCGCGACCGGCTTCCACCGCCTCCCTCGGCGCCCGGCCAAGCTTCCGCGACGGTGACCGAATGCCCTAGACGCGTCAGAATTCGAGCCCAACGCACCGCCGTGGCCCGATTGCCGCTGAGCGAGCGTTTCGCGGCCGGCGTGATCACGCTAATGTTCAGCGCCGTCTCCCGGCGAGGATCCACGTCTTGGTCATCGGCAATTCCCCGGTCGTCGTCCCGGCCGGCATCCCCCCGGTCGAGGAGGTCGGTTCGGCGACGCTGGAAGCGTACATCCGCGATGCCCGCAAGCGTACCCGAGAACTCGTCGACGACCTCACCGACGAACAGCTCATGGGGCCGCGGTTGCGCATCGTCAACCCGATGCGTTGGGAGATTGGGCACGTCGCGTGGTTCCACGAGCATTTCATCCTGCAGCGGGTGTACGGCGAAGCACCACTGCTCGACGACGGTCACGCGCTCTACGACTCCATCGCGATCCACCACGACCGGCGCTGGGACCTCCCCCTGCCGTCGCGAGCGGAGACCCTCGCGTACATGCAGCGCGTCCATGACCGCATGCTCGAACGGCTCGGAACCGGACTCGCGAGCGCGGTGGACAGCTACCTCTACCAGTTCACCGCGTTCCACGAGGACATGCACGACGAGGCGTTCGCATGGACGCGCCAGACACTCGGCTATCCGCGGCCGGGGTTCGCGGTCGCGCGCGACCTCGGTCCGCCGGCGGACGCCGACGCGGGCGCACTGCCCGGCGACGCATCCGTGCCGGGCGGGGCGTTCCTCCTCGGCGCCCCCGGCGACGCGCCGTTCGTGTTCGACAACGAGAAGTGGTGCCACCCGGTCGAGGTGCGTCCGTTTCGCATCGCCCGGGCACCGGTGACCAACTCCGAGTTTGCCGAGTTCGTGGACGACGGCGGCTACGCGCGCCGCGAGCACTGGAACGACGCGGGGTGGCGGTGGCGCGAGTCGGTGCAGGCGGAGCATCCCGTGTACTGGGAGCGCGACGGCGAGGGCGGTTGGCTCGTCCGGGAATTCGACGAGACGCAAGCGCTCGCCCCGCACCGCCCTGTCGTTCACGTCAACTGGTTCGAGGCGAATGCGTGGTGCCGGTGGGCCGGCCGGCGTCTGCCTCGCGAGCGCGAATGGGAGGTGGCCGCCCTCGGCGAGCCGGCCGCGGGCGGCGGATGCCTATCGGAGACGAAGCGGCGTTATCCGTGGGGCGGAGACGCCGCCGACCCTTCGCGCACCAACCTCGACGGCCGCTCGCCGGGGTGTGTCGACGTCGCGGCGCTGCCGAACGGCGACAGCGCCTTCGGCTGCCGCCAGATGCTCGGCAACGTCTGGGAGTGGTGCGCGGACGCGTTCTGTCCCTATCCCGGCTTCACCCCGGACGCCTACAAGGAGTACTCGCAGACGCTGTTCGGCCACACCCGGGTGCTGCGCGGCGGGGCGTGGACGACCCGATCGCGCATGGTGACCGGGCTGTACCGGAACTTCTTCGGCCCGGACCGCCGCGACGTCTTCGGGGGCTTCCGGACCTGTGCGCCGGACTGACCGGCTCCGTCCCCCGCCGGTGATCGGTCGGATACCGGTCGCCCTTCTTCGCGACCCATGGATGGCTTTCGCGGGAGCGACAGCCCGCGCGGCGCAACCCGGACCGCCCCCCTGCGTCTCCGGCGCACGCGGGAATCCATACGGCCCCGGCCGAACGCCGATGCGCCCGTTACTCTCCAGGGTAAGCCGGAGGGACGAACGTCTGGTCGCTGATCGGCGGACGCACGTACGCGCCGGCGTCGGTGCGTTGCGGGAGCTCGATCGACTCCGGCGTCAGGTCCTCGTACGGGAACAGGCTCAGCAGGTGACTGATGCAGTTCAGACGCGCGTGCTTCTTCACGTCCGCGTCGACGACGTACCACGGCGCCTGCTTGATGTCGGTGTGCGCGAACATCTCGTCCTTCGCCCGGGAGTAGTCGGCCCAGCGCCGCCGTGATTCAAGATCCATCGGGCTCAGCTTCCACCGCTTGTGCTTCAGGGTGAGACGGCTCTGGAAGCGCTTCTCCTGCTCCTCGTCGGAGACGGAGAACCAGTACTTGATCACCTTGATGCCGGACCGCACCAGCATGCGCTCGAACTCCGGGCACGTGCGCAGGAACTCGCGGTACTCCTCGTCCGTGCAGAAGCCCATGACCCGTTCGACCCCGGCCCGGTTGTACCAGCTCCGATCGAACAGGGTCATCTCGCCGGCGGCGGGCAGGTGCGACACGTAGCGCTGGAAGTACCACTGCGTCTGCTCGCGCTCGGTCGGTGCCGGTAGCGCGACGACCCGGCAGATGCGCGGGCTCAGATGCTGGGTGATGCGCTTGATGACGCCGCCCTTGCCGGCCGCGTCGCGGCCCTCGAAGATGACCACCACCTTGAGCCCCTGGTGCTTGATCCACTCGACCATCGTCACAAGCTCGACCTGGAGCCTGAACAGCTCCTTCTCGTAGCGCTTGTTCTCGATCTTCTTCGGGGGGGCGGTCGCTTCGGCACCGGCGTTCCGGCTCGCCGCTGCGGTATTGGCGGCTGCGGACGCCCGCCCTGCCTTCGCGCCTGCCGTTCGCCCGGACTTGTCCTTGGCTGTCTTGGCCTTCTTCGCCTTGCCCATGTCTCACTCCTCCAATGCGGAAGCACGGACCGGACCGGCCGCCAGGCATCACATCGCCGGTCCGGCGCACGCCTTCATCTTCGTCCCAATGTCCCGCGTGGGCCGGCGTCCGGATGTCACGACTCGAGTAGAATTCGTCTCCGTGGCATCACGCGCCGCCGCGGCGCGGTCCCGACGGGGACCATACGCGAATTCCGCCCGCGAAGCAGCGTCCAGCGGCTTCGTGTTCGGGTTCTGGAACTGCCCGGGAATCTCCCACGGCTGTTTCCAAATGGATGCGCGAAGATACGCCTGGAGGTGACGCGACCGCGTCACCAGCCCATCGCACGGCTCCAGCGTCTGGGGTCCGCCGCCGCTTCGATCTCACCGGTCCCCAGGTCCTTGCGGACCGCACACACCCCGCCTGTCCAGTGCGTCCAGTCGTCGAGACGTTCGATGCGGTGTCCACGCGCGGCAAGCCGGTCGCATGTCGACGCGTCGATCCGTCCTTCGAGGGTCACCAGTCCGGGACGGGCGGTGTGGGGCGCGAAGGTGTCGGGATGGCTGTGGGTCACCAGGCGCGGCGCCTCGACCGCGTCCTGGAGGTCCATGCCGAAGGCCAGGTGGTTCAGGAGCGACTGCAGGTTCGCCTGAATCTGGGTGTCTCCGCCGGGGGTACCGAACGGCATGATCCAGTTCCCCGGAGACAGGACGAAGCAGGGGTTGGGGGTGAGGCGCGGACGCTTGCCGGGTGCGACGCAGGACGGGTGGCCGTGCACCGCCCACGACTGGGCACCGCGCGACGACACCGCGAATCCGGTTTCCGGTACCACCGGGGTATCCCAGGCCGTGTCCGACGGGGTGGAGCAGAGCCCGTTTCCCTCGCCGTCGATGACGCAGACGATGGACGTATCGGGCGGAGGCCCGAGCGGCTCCTCGGCCCCGGCAATCGCGGGCACGTATGCGGCATGGCCGGGGATGCGGCCGGGAAGCGGCATCCCCGGAGACGCGTTCCACGGGTCGATTGCCCTTTGCCGCTCGGCGGCGTACGCCGCGCCGACGAGCGTATCGAGCGGCACGTCCACGAAGTCCGGGTCGCCGAGGTAGCCTTCCCGATCGGCGAACGTGAGTTTGAGAGTTTCGGCAATCGCATGGAGATAGGCATCCGATCCGTACTCGAGGTCTCGAACGCCGGCTGCTTCCGCGATCGAGAGCGCTTCGAGCAGGAACGGACCCTGACACCACGCGCCGCAGGTATGGACCTCCACCTCCTCGCCGTCGAAGCGGAAGCGGCGCGCCACCGAGGGCACGACCCGGCATCGGAACGATTCCAGGTCCTCGGCCGCGAGCAGACCGTCGTGTTCCCTCTGATGCGCAAGGATCCGGCTTGCGATGTCGCCCCGGTAGAACGCCCGACGCACCGCCGCGAGTCCGGCCATGCGGTCGCCACCGGCCGCGCGTTCCTCGTCGCAGAGGAATTGCAGGGCGCGGCCGAGGTCGGCCTGGACGAGCTTGTCGCCGGGTGCCGGCACCTCGCCGTTCGGCATCCAGATATCGACGTTTTGCGGCCAGTGCCGCATGTCGTCGGCGTACCGGCGCACGTAGTCGAGCATGACCGGGTGGCGGGCGAAGCCTCCGGATGCGTAGCGCACTGCGCGCGCCGCGACGTCGCGGAACGCCATCGTGCCCCATCGCTCCAGTGCCTGGAGGCACGCATCGGGGGCCGCCGGCACCACGGTGCGCCGCAACCCGAGCGGGATGACGCCCTGGTGGCGCGCGATGTACGCATCGGGATCGAGCGCGCGCGGCCAGCCCCCGACGCCGGCAATCGTGACCACCTCGCCCGTCTCCGCGAGGCGAATGATCATCGGGGCCACCCCGGCGATGCTCACCTGATCGCTGTACACTACCCCCAGGGTCAGGATTGCGGCGACGCCTGCGTCGATGGCGTTGCCGCCGTTGTCCAGGGCCTCGAACGCGGCGAGCGCCGCGAGTTCATGGCCCGCGCTGACGACATGCTGATGACCACGGGTGACGGGCACGACCGACATCACAGTCTCCGAACGCATGGGCCGACCCGGCCCGACGCTGCGGAGTATAGACATCAACCGTGCGCATCGGGCGCGGGCGGTGCGTCTTCTGCCTTGCCGAAGGTTCGAGTCCGCGCTACCGGAACTGCCTCGGGACCAGCCCGTTGCTCGTGAAGAACCTCAAGGCCGAATCGTCGCTCCTCGCACCACGAGCGCCGAGGTGCCGCAGGAGTCGACCGAGTGCTGAATCATTCCAGAGAATCGTGTCGACGGCTCCGAGCGGCGGAGTTCCCGGTCTGGCGGTGACCGCTTCGCGGTAGTACGTCTCGAGATCGTCGACCGCCGCCTTGAGCGTGCGGACGTCATCCGTTCGGCCCGACTCGCACACGTCGACGACCAGCTCGAGGCACTGCTCGATTGTCAGGCCGGACGTGTCGGCCATGGTTCGGCCGCGTCGCCGAGTCGCGAGGTCGTGCCACGTGACGAGTCCGGCAAGTTCGGCCCGAGCCGCGGCGCCGATGTCGGTCTCGTCCGTCACACGCGCAAACCGAACGGGGCAGGACCATGGCTCGTTCGAGCCAACGTCCGGCGCCGGCTCCGCGTAGTCTTCGAGCACCGGTCCCTCGGTCCTGCCGAGAAGTGCGAGCGCGGCGGCGATGACCCGGTGCTGAAACGCCGCGTCGCCGGCCGCGCCGAGTGGTCGGCCGAGTGGGAATGGCACCCAGAGCGCGCGTGGCGGGGCCATCTCCTCGGTGTGATGGCGCACGAGGCTGATGCCGGTGGTCGACAGTCCTTCGGTTTCCAGAAAGTGCGACAGCGCGCTCACGGCGCGCGTGCAGTTCGGTCACACCGGGGTGAGGAAGACCGAATCGACGCCATCGCCGCGCAGCAGCGAAGCGAGTTCGCGGGCGCTCGGCGCGTAGTCGGCCGGCTCCAGATAGGCACCCATGAACGAGTAGTGGAGGTCCGCCATCGAACCGATCGCCCCGGATGCCTCCAGCTCGCGAAATCGATCGATGGGAAACACGACATTGACGTCTTCTGCGAATGCGGTTCGGTCGAAGTTGACCGACGCATGGCTCATGACGATGTCGCCGCCCGCGGTCTCGCGTCCGATGGTGCGGTACTCGGCGCTCGTGATGTCGAACAGGCGATCGCCGCGCACGTGGAGGCCGGCGGTGGTGACGAGCGCGAACCGTGACCGTGCGAGCGGCAGGGCCGCGGTGTACGCCGGCGGGTCGAACCGCGGGAGATGCTTGCCGGCGAGGTGCGCTCGATCGTCGGGGTGAAGATCTGTCAGACGGACCATGAGTCGCTCCGAACACGCATCTGGAGTCCTGCGAAGTTACCGCCCGTTCGAGTTCGGTCAAGGCGGCACGGTTTCTCGTTCCCCGATTTCGGGGGGCGCGAGCCTGGAGGGCGAGGCACCTCCAATGCAAGTCCGGTCATGCCCGCAAGACCGGGGATTCGTTGATTCTCGAGCACATGTCTCTCGCGCACCCGTTCGCCGATGACGCGCAAGTGGTGGCGCGATCCGTCGCATGGATTCGGGCGAGTCGATCCCTTCGGGGCACCGTGGTGCCGATTGCGCGGATGTCTCGCGCGACCCGTCGAGTCCACTACCCCGCCGCTCCGCCAACCTCCGCCCCCTGGTAGTACACACCGCGCTGGGCTTCGTCGCTGCGGCGATACATCTCGACCGCGACCGGGTCGAAATCCCGCGCCGGAACGGGTTCCAGCTCGAAATGGCCGTACCTGTCGGTCCCGCGTACCAGTGTCGCGGAGTCCCACTCGTGCCGGACCTGGCGTGCGGTTGGCGGAATGTAGCGCAGACCGATACCGATGCGGCGATCGCCGCTGCGGTTGGGATGCGACGCGTGTGCGAGGCGATAGTCGAAGAGCGCCACCTCGCCCGGGGCGAGTTCCAGATCGACAGCCAGCGATTCGTCCACCCCCTCGATGGTCTGTCCCCGGGTGAGCATGTTGTGCTCGGCCCAGGTGTCGACGTGCTCCATCGCCGGCGTCTTGTGACTGCCGGGAAGAAGGCGCACGCAGCCGCTCTCCACCGTCGACTCCGACACCGCGAGCCACACGCTCACCAGGTCGTCGGTCTCGACGCCCCAGTAGTTGCTGTCCTGGTGCCACGACACGTACTGCGGCGAGCGCGCCTCCTTGACGAACCAGTGGGTGGTCCAGCACAGGATGTCGGGGCCGATCAGATCCTCGACCGCGTCCAGGATGGCAGGGTGTCGAATGACGTCCGCGAGCCACTTGAACAGCAGATGGCTCTTGTAGCGGTACGAGCCCTGGAACGCGGCACCGGCCCGGGTGCGGTTCTCGCTGAACACCGGGCCCTGTTCCGCCTCCACCGCTTCCAGTGCATTGCGAATCGCTTGCGCCTCGGCGCCCGACAGCACCCCGAGCGGCGAGTGGAACCCGGCGTCTCGGTAGTTGCGGATCGCGGTCTCATCGAGCCGCTTCGTCATCGGTCGTCTCCCGTGGCAACGCTCGAGGTGCATCCTATTTCGAGTCCGAATCGCTGGCAACGCGACGTCGCCGGATTCCGTGCCCGAGCCGGACCGGCCCGATTCGCACATTCCGGAGTCCTGCTCCGCCGGCGCGTTGCCCACCACCTTGCCCGTACCCTCGCGTCATGTGCCCACATGTTCGCGCGATCGAGAACAAGCGGTTCGAACGCGCGGCCCGAGCGGTCGGCCAGCCGTGGTGTCGAGAAACCGAACCGTTCTCACTGGAGAGGGGAGTGAACGCCCGGGGCGTGATCGTGCACGACTGACTCGGCTGGTCGGTGCGCACGGTCGATTGAAAGTGCGAGACTTGCCCGGCCTGGTGATTTCGTCCCGCGGTGCCCGGTGGGCGACTCCCGATGATCGCTGTGGCCGTCAGTTGCCGCCAGTGGCCGCGGCGTTCTTCTGCAGCTCCCACGGTCCGGCGTAGCCGGCACGCGCCCAGTCGGGGGGCAGTTCGCACGGGCGGGTGTCGAAGGAGGCGTAGCGTGCCGGCTGACCGCGCACGACGGTGCCCCGATACGGTCCGTCGATGGGGGCCGAGGTGTAGGCGAAGGAGTCGGCGCTCGAGTACACCGCGAGCAACAGCGGTCGTGGAGCGTCGGAGCGGTTGGTGCGCGAGCCGTGGATGGTTCGGCAGTGCAGCAGCACCACGGTACCCGGGCCTCCGGTCGGCGCGTCGACCATGTCGTCGCGCACCCACTCGATGTCCTCCTCGCGACAGGACACTGCGTAGTTGCCGTGATGGTCGTATTGCGTGTACAGGGCGCCGTGGTTGGAGCCGCGCACCATCGCGAGCGGCCCCTGATCCGGGCTGCAACCTTCGGTGTAGACCCCGACGGTGACCGGGCTGTAGTCGGTGTGGGGCCAGGCGGGGATGTCCTGATGCCACCTGAACCCCCGGCTTCCCCGGCCGGACTTGAAGTTGAGCTTGGCGTGGTGGAACTTGACGTCCGGCCCGACCACGTCGGCAGCGAGCGCGGTCATCTCCTCGCTCGCGATGAACTCCCAGAACGCGGGGTGATGCGCTTCGGGGCTCATCAGTCGATGCAGCCGGGGTGACTCGGCGCAGTGCCCTTCCTCGAGGACGTAGGCGCCGTCGTCCTCGACGACGTCGCGGCTGCGCTCGACAATCTCGCGGGTGGCGTCTCGCAACCGTGCGATCCAGTTTCGGGAAATGGCGCCGCCCAGTGCGAGATAGCCGTTGGTGAAGTAGGAACGGCGCTCGGTGTCGCTCAGGCGTACGGCGGGGCAGGTGAGAACGTCTTCGGGGTGCATGGCTGGCCGGGAGTCGCAACAGTTGACGAGACGAGGACGGACGGCGGAATCGCATGCGCCCGATTCGGTGACGATGTCGACGCCGCACCTCTAGGCGACGGGACCCTCGCCGGCGATGGTCGCGCGGTGCATCAGACGCGGCTCGGTGGCGGGGATGGCGGTCGCGCGATGCAGCGCGCACCGGTTGTCCCACATCACCAGGTCATGCTGACGCCAGCGGTGGCGGTAGACGTACTCGGGTCGGGTGCACCACTCGATGAGTTCGGCCACGAGGGCCCGGCCTTCCTCCACGGGCATCCCATCGATGCGTTCGATGTGACCGCTGACGAAGAGGCTCCCGAGGCCGGTCGGGGGATGGGTGCGCACGAGCGGATGGCGCACCGGCGGAACCGAGTCCATCTCGCTCTTCGGGATCAGCTTGTCGCCGAACAGCCCGACCGAGTAGCTGTAGTCGTGGACCGCCACGAGTCCTTCCAGCGCACGCTTTCTCTCGTCCGGCAGGGTCTCCCACCCGACCCGCATCGATGCGAACGCGGTGTCGCCATGCTCCTTCGCAGGCACCTTGCGTGCGGAAAGTATCGAGCCCAGGGCGGGAATCGGCCGGAACGAGCTGTCGGTGTGCCAGCGGGCATTGACGTCGAGAAACAGGCGCTTCTTCGAGCCGACGGGGAGGACGTTCCCCTCGTCGTCGACGTTCGAGAGCTTGTAGATGTAGGGGTTGTCGGCCGCCACGGTGAACGTCGTCTCTTCGAGCGTACCGAACCGGCTCGCGAACTCGACCTGCTGCTCGTCGTCGATGCGCTGGTCGCGCAGCACGAGCACCGTGTGCTGATTCCACGCTTCGCGGATGATCTCGAAGCTCATCTCGTCGAGGGGGTGGCGGAGATCGACTCCGATGATCTCGGCTCCGACGTGAGGATGGAGCTTGGAGACGGTGATGCCTTCGTGCGCGAGTGCGGCCATGGACATGGTCGGCTCCCCCGAGTCGTTCTTCGATGGTGTCGTCGGCGAACATTCTAGGGGCGGTGCAGGTGGTACACAATTGATATGCTACCCGGATGCACGGGCACTGATCGCGTGCGGGGTCCGGGGTGCGGGACGGGCGATTCGACCCGCCGGTTCGAGACGCGCGAGGGAGAGTACGCCGTGGATGTCGAACGAGTGCGAAGCCAGCCCCCTCGGGTGCTGAGCTACGAGCAACGGGAGTTCTACTTCGAGAACGGCTATCTGCTGCTGGAGTCGATCGTCCCCGACGAGTGGGTGGAACGGATGCGTGCCGTCACCGACGAGTGGATCGACAGGAGTCGGGCGGTCTCGGTCTCCGATGCGGTGTTCGACCTGGAGCCGGGCCACTCGGCGCAGGCGCCGCGTCTGCGCCGGCTCTCCAGCCCGGTGATCGTCGACGAGCGGTACTGGGCGTTCGCGTCGGAGTCCATCATCGGGGACGTCGTTGCCGATCTCGTCGGTCCCGACGTCAAGTTCCACCACTCGAAGCTCAACTTCAAGTGGGCGCAGGGCGGGGAGGAGGTGCGCTGGCACCAGGACATCCAGTTCTGGCCACACACCAACTACAGCCCGCTGACGGTGGGAACCTATCTCTACGACGTCGGATCGGAGCAGGGGCCGCTCGGGGTCATCCCCGGCAGCCACCTGGGCGAGCTGTTCGACGAGTACAACGACAAGGACCAGTGGGTCGGGTGCATCTCGGACGCGGATCTCGAACGGGTCGATCTCGACCGCGCGGCTTACCTCACCGGTCCCGCCGGCTCGGTGACCATACACAACTGCCGCACCATCCACGGCTCGAAGCCCAATACCGCGGATATCGGCCGGCCGCTCCTGCTGAATACCTTTTCCTCGGCGGACGCATTCCCCTACACGTTCAATCCGCTCGGGACCCCGTACTCGGGCCTCTGCGTGCGCGGCAAGCCGGCCCGCTACGCGCGGCACGACCCGCGTCCGTGTCAGGTGCCACCGGACTGGTCCGGCGGCTATACCTCGATCTTCGCACTCCAGCAGGAGGAGGCCTGGGACGAGGACCAGCTCGCCACCGTCGCCGCGCAAACCGCCGGGATGCACGAGGGCGATCCGCTCGGTGCCGGTTGAGGGTCGACTCGGAACCACCGTCGGCGCCGGTCGGGCCGGCCTCTCGCGTGGCGTCACTCCGACTGCCGCCATCCCCTCATGGCCAAGGCGTGGGGTACCGGGGGCGGTTGTCGACGCAGTGTGACGCGGATCCGAATCGGAGCCGTGGTGCAGCCGCAGTCCGACCCGGAACCTCAGCCGCAACGCCGGCAGCGTACCCTGGCGAAGATCTCCTCCCAGTCGCCGTCGGTGGCGGCGTAGTCGAGCAGACAGCGCAGCGCCTTCGACGCATCCGGCAGGGAGTATCGCTCGGCGATGGTCTGCAACATCGCGTGCTGGTCGGCCATGACTTCATAGGGCACCTTCACTTTTGCGCCTGCCATCCGGATCCCCTCGTCGTGTGTGATTCGCTGCCGGGTCCGTTGCCGTAACGGAATTCTGGCGGGTGGTGCGGAATTGCCGCCTGCTACAGTAGCGACGCGCACGATCGGGCGCCAATTCGGGATCGGCGATGGAATTCGAATCGCGTCACATCGTGACGCCGGATCACGGCTTGCCGGTCGTGGCGGATGTCGACGTGCTGGAGGAAAGGGTGTGTTTCCAGGGGTCCGGCCGATGTATCCGATCACCTACCAGGACTGAATTTTTGTATGATGCGCTCCCCGTGACGGTGATTCCGGGGGAGTCGTCACTGTCTGCACGACCGAATTGCGTCACCCGTCGCAGCGTGTTCGGCGCCTTTGGCGTTCGTTCGGCGCGATACGGATGCCCCCGGCAACTTGCGGCATGCCGCAAAACGCACAACGTCTCAGGAGGAGTTCCAACATGATGAAACATGCCAAGAAGTGGGTCGTCGGCGGTGCTCTCGGTGCCGCACTGGCGGCCGCGCCGATGGCCGGCATGACGGCGCAGCAGTGGAGCATGGCCACGGCCTGGGGCGGCGGCCCGTTCCTGAAGCAGGACGCCGAGGGATTTGCCCGCACGGTCGAGACCCTGACCAACGGCGATATCAAGATCCAGGTATTTCCGGGCGGCACGCTCGGCAAGGCGCTCAAGGTCTCCGACACGGTGAAGTCGAACGTCGCCCAGACCGGACACACGTGGATGGGGTACGACTGGGGCATCGACAAGGCGACAGTGATCTTTGCCGGCATGGCCGGCGGCCTGCAGCCGGAGGAGACGCTCATGTGGCTCTTCCAGGACGGCGGGGCCGAGTTGCAGTTCGAGTACCGCAGCGGTGAGTTCGGCGTCGCGTCGATTCCCTGCGGCATCTTCCCGACCGAGGTCTTCCTGCACTCGAAGAAGAAGATCGAGACGCTGGACGACTTCCAGGGCCTGAAGATGCGTACCGCAGGTGCCTGGGCGGAGATCGCGGGCAACCTCGGGGCCTCCACCGTCATCCTGCCCGGCGCTGAAGTGTATCCGGCGCTGGAGCGCGGGGTCATCGACGCCACCGAGTGGAGCTCGCCGTCGGTCAATTTCCCGTCGGGCTTCCACAAGATCGCCAAGTACATCATCACCCCGGGCATCCACCAGCCGGCCGCGGTCCAGGAGTGCGTGTTCAACATGGACGCCTGGAACGGTCTCACCGATCAGCAGCGCGAGGTCCTCAGGATGGCCGGGAAGGTGATGGCGCTGGATTCCTACACACGCTATCCCTACAACGACATCGGCGCGGTGGCGGAGATGCGCGCGCACGGGAACGAGTTCCTGCAGCTCTCGTCCGAGTTCATCGCGGCTGCGAACAAGGCGGCGGCGGACTGGTCGGATCAGCAGGCGGCGGAAAACGAGTGGTTCAAGAAGGCGCTCGACCATCGCCGTGCGTTCCAGAGCAAGATCAGAGCACACTGGAAGAGCCAGTTCCTGTTCCCGCTCGGCGTGGACTGAGCCGCCAATCGGACAGGATCGGCGCAACGTAGCCGCCACGCACCGGGGACGCCGGACCGGCGTCCCCGGTTTTCGTTCCAGAGCTCGACGGACCTGAGCATCCGGTGACGCCATGGAGACCCTCGGCAAGTTCTTCGAATTGATCGGCAAGCTGCTGGCGCTCAACTGGGAAGGCTACTTCCTGAACTCCGGGCAGTTCTTCCGGCGGGTCGCGGAAGCGCCCGGGTCGAGCATCTTCGAGTTCCTGTTCTGCCTCTTTCTCATCGGCGCGCTGGCGACCGTCGTCGTCGGTGTCGCGGGGTCGCTGAAGCGCCTGAGCCCCGTGCCTTTCATCCGGAGCGTGGAGTGGTTCACGCGCCTGTTCGGCTACATTGGCGCGTTCATCATCTCGGCGCTCATCATCGCCATGGTCTATGAGGTCGTATCCCGCTACTTCTTTGCTGCTCCCACCAAATGGGCGTTCGAGATGGCCTACATGCTGATGGGCACGAGCTTCATGTTCGGTCTTGCCTACTGCATGCAGATGGGGCGCCACATCCGGGTCGACTTCGTCTACGACCACGTGAGCCTGAAGAAGCGTCAGGTGATCGACCTCGTCGGCTACGTGTTCCTCGTCCCGATGCTGCTGTGGCTGACCTGGGGTCTGTGGGATTACTTCTCCGAGGCCTACCGCGTGGACGAGACCTCGGGTGAGTCGGCCTGGAATCCCATCATCTGGCCGTTCAAGTTCAGCCTCGTCATCGGCATCGTGCTGCTGTTCATGCAGACCGTGGTGCAGATCGTTCGGGCCATCATGATCCTGGCCGGCCGCCAGCCACCCGCGCCGCCGCCGGTGGAGGGCCTGCGATGAGCGCGGAACTCGCCCTGTGGATGTTCCCGGCCCTCATGGTGATGATCTTCATGGGGTTTCCGGTGGCGTTCTCGCTGCTTTCGGTCGCCTTCGTCTTCGGGGCGCTGCGGTTCAACTTCTCCCCGATGGCGGTCAACGTCTTCGCGCAGAAGATCGACGAGGTGGCGGCGGCCTACGTGCTCGGTGCGGTGCCGCTGTTCATCTTCATGGGCTCGCTGATGGAGCGCTCGGGGATCGCGGAGCGCCTGTTCGAGGCGATCCACCTTTGGACGCGGCGTCTGCCCGGCGGCTTGGCAGTCGGTACCGTCATCCTGTGCGTGATCTTCGCGGCCGCGAGCGGTGTGGTGGGTGCGACGGAGTCGGTGGTCGGCTTGCTCGCAATTCCGGTGATGCTGCGCTACGCCTACGACAAGGGGCTCATCTCCGGCACCATCTGCGCCGGCGGATCGCTCGGAACGATCATTCCGCCGTCGGTGGTGGTGGTCATCCTGGGACCGGTGGCAGACGTGGACGTCGGTGGGCTGTTCATGGGGATGCTGTTCCCGGGCCTCCTGCTGGCATTGCTCTACATTCTCTACATCCTGGGCCGTTGCATCGTGCGCCCCGAGGACGGACGTCGGTTGCCCCCCGACGAGAACGATCCGCCCCTGGCCCGCAAGTTGGTCATCACCGCTGTCGCCCTGGTGCCGCCGGTCATTCTCATCTTCGCAGTGCTCGGCACCATTCTCCTCGGCTGGGCAACGCCGACCGAGGCTGCCGCGATGGGCGCTCTCGGTTCGATCATCATGGTCATCCTCTATCGCAATTTCAGCCTCGGCGTGCTGAAGGAAGCCCTGGTCAAGACGCTGCTCGTCACCGCGATGATCCTGATGATCCTGCTCGCAGGGAACATCTTCGCGACGGTGTTCACCATCGCGGGCGGGCTGGTTACCACGCAGAATCTCGTCGAATCCGCCGGGTTGTCCGGATGGGCGACGATGGCCCTGCTCCTCATGCTCGCCTTCATCGCCGGGTTCGTGCTGGATCTCATCTCGATCATCCTGATCATCATTCCGATCGCGATGCCGATCATCGAAGGGTTCTCCTTCTACGATCTCGAGCCGTCCGAGGTGAAGAGCTGGTTCTGCATCCTCTTTCTCATCGTCATCCAGACGAGCTACCTCACACCACCGATGGCTCCGGCCATCTTCTACCTGCGCGGCATTTCTCCGCCGGAGATCCGGCTCGGGCACATGTACAGGGGCGTCTTGCCGTTCATCGTGCTCGAGATCATCGCGCTCGCGGTGGTCATGCTATGGCCCGACCTGGCGTTGTGGCTGCCGGAGCAGATGCTCAGGTTCCGCGACTAGATTTCGGAGAGATTCCGGGAAGGCCCCCGAACTCCCGCAGAGTCGGTTCCGCCGGCAGTCGAACGGGCTCGAATGGAGGACGGCAGGCCCCGAACGGTTCTGGACTGCCAAGCAGTCTCTTCGGGCGGTTGCCCGGATGGGTTCGTTCCGCCGGACAGCGTCAGCGCCGGTTGGCCACTTCCTTGCGAATTTCCTTCGCCTTCGCCTCGGGCAGGACCCAGATCGCGCCGGCCATCATGGGGCCGAGGGCGAGGGTCACCCAGCGCGTGATCCCGGAACTCGTATCGAACCAGAACACCGCGGTGCACACTGCGATGGCAAGTACGGAGACAAGAATCTTGTAGTGGTTGGGCATCGCCAGGTCTCTCCGAGGCGTCAAGTGGATTCAAGCGCTTCGATGGCTTGCGCCACGTCGTCGCTCGTCATCTCCCAGGTGTTGTCGAAGTTCGCGACCACCTCGGTCGTGAACGGGTCGACCAGCGAAAGGGCGTGGTCCGCATCGTCGAGATGGTCGGCGAGAATCGCGAGTGCGAGCTGGCGCGACTCGGCGCCATCGTAGGTCCACTCGAAACCGTTCTCGCTGTACCGCCGAATGTCGAGTCTCTCGTCGAGCGGCGCGTCGTCGACGGTCACGATGATCCCGTCGATTGTCCGATCCCCGGCGTACGTCTTCATGGTGTTGCTCCCGGGCGGGGCCTGAACACCGCCTATCGTAGATTCGTACGTTCCCGCGCGCCAGCCGCGGGCCGGATCGGCCCGCACGCCACGTATCTGCCCCGTTCAAGGGCAACATGATGCACGTTTGTGATACGGCCGACATGCCACTAGCATGTTCGCCGCCGCCGGAAAGATCGCAAGACGAACGCCGACACGCGCCCATTGCCGATCGCCCCCCAACGATTGGAGATTCGCTTGAACGCCGTGGAGCCGAGTACCGGTGCCGAACCGCGCAAGGAATCGGATCGCAGCCTCACCGACCGTGCGTACGTCGCGCTCGAGGAGATGATATGCACGCTTCGACTCGAGCCCGGCGAGGTGCTCTCCGAGGGAGCCCTGTCGGAGACGCTCGGGATCGGGCGCACTCCGGTGCGCGAAGCGTTGCAGCGCCTCGCCCGCGAAGGGCTGGTCACGGTGCTGCCGCGACGCGGCGTGCTGGTCTCGGAGTTCAACGTCAAGAAGCAGCTCCGCATGCTGGAGGTGCGCCGGGAGCTGGAGCGACTGATGGCGCGGTCGGCCGCGTCGCGAGCGACGGATGAGGAACGGATGCGCTTCGAGACGGTCGCTCGTGCGATGCGCGAGAGCGCCGAGGCGGGAGACGACATCGGCTTCATGCGTCTCGACCACGAGTTCAACGTGCTGGTCAGCCAGACGAACCGAAACGAGTTCGCAGCAGAGGCGATCTCGCTGATGGCGGGCCTGTCGCGGCGGTTCTGGTTCATGCACCACCGCCAGGCCGGCGACTTGTCGATGATTGCGAGGCTGCACGCCCACATTGCCGTCGCGATTGCGTCGGGCGACGGGCCTGCGGCGGCGGCGGCCAGCGATGCCTTGCTCGACTACATCGAATCGATCACCCGAGCAGCGGTGGACTGGTGACTTGCGGCCGTGTCATCTCCGGAATCGAGAAGAAATTCGCGCACCGCGACGTCGGGACCGGGTTGGTGGATCGACCGTCTCCAGCAGTCATGCTCCCCCGGCCGCGGAAACCCGGCACCGACCGACTCGGACCCGGACTCGGGAGCCGCACCACGCCTGACGACGCTTGCAGCAACATTGATATATGACTAAGATATCAGAAGCGATACGGCTGACGCCCGGGTCCGGGAAGCAGGAGGTACCACCATGGAGCTCACCACCTCACCGATGAACGATCGCCAGCGGACCTACCGTCAGGTCTACCGGGAACGCATCGCAGCCTGGTACAACGGTTATCTGCACGTGGCGATCATCTACACCATTGGCTTCTGCGCGCTGTTCGTTTATCTCTCCCACCTCCAGAGCGTGCAGTGGTGGGAGTGGCTTGCGGTCCCCGTGGTGTTCCTGGCGAGCAACATCTTCGAGTGGTGGATCCATGCCCAGGTGATGCACCGCCCACGGAAGTGGAAGGGATTTCGCGCCATCTACACGCGCCACATGCTCATGCACCACCAGTTCTTCACCGACGACGAGATGCGCTTCGCCGACCACCATGACTGGCGGGTGACGGTGTTTCCTCCCTACGCGCTCGTCGTGTTCATCCTGATTTCGACACCTCCGGCGTTGATTGCCGGTTGGCTCATCTCGCCGAACGTGGGCTGGCTCCTCATCACCACCACGACCAGCATCTATCTCATCTACGAGTTCATGCACTTCTGCTGCCACATCGACGAGAACCGGTTCGTGCGCTGGTGCCCGCTCGTGAACACGTTGCGGCGCCACCACACCGCGCACCACAACCAGTCCATCATGATGGAACGCAACATGAACCTCACCTTCCCGATCGCGGACTGGCTGTTCGGCACGTCCGATCTCGATCGCGGCTTGCTCGGGCATCTGTTCAACGGGTATTCGACCAAGTACGTGAAGACCGACATGCGCAGGAGCGCGAAGACCCCGAGGGTAAGGACCCGCGTTCGGGTCGATGCGGCGGCGGGGAGTCCCGCCTGAGGTCGACGTGCGGCCGGGTGGCGGCATACGCCGGGAGAAGGATTCGCATGGCATGATGCGCGGCGGCGCCGGAACTCGGCGCCGCCGCTTTTCGTTTCATCGACCCGGTACGGGGAGTCGCCCATGAACATCATCGATGCTGGCCGAATGCAGGCGGTCACGAGCTATCCCGACCTTGTCGAATGGCTGCGGAGCAGTCATCTCGACACCATCGATGCGATGGACGACCTGCTCATCACCCAGCCGTCCGCGGCGGACGGCACCGACACTCTGCTCATTCGCGCCGCATGGCAGCGCACCAGGCAGATTGGGGTCAAGCTGATCACCGTGTTTCCAACCAATGCCGGCGGAGAGCTTCCGTCCATTCAGGCGGTGTACATGCTCTTCGACGGCGGGAACGGCAGGCCGCTCGCGAGCCTCGACGGCACCGAACTCACGTACTGGAAGACGGCCGCCGACTCAGCACTCGGCACCCGGTTCCTGGCCCGGGAGGACTCCCGGTCGCTGTGCATGATCGGAGCCGGCGCGCAGGCCCCGCATCTGATCCGCGCGCACTGCTCGGTGCGGCCGTCCATCGAGCGCGTGACGATCTGGAACCGAACCCATGCCAAGGCAGAGGAGCTCGCCGCCGCGGCTCCGGTGGACGGCGTCACGTTCCATGCGAGCACGGACATCGAGGCCGCGTGCCGCGATGCCGACATCATCACCGCGGCGACCGCGGCCGAGGCGCCGCTGGTGCTCGGCGCCTGGCTGCGGCCGGGCCAGCATCTGGACCTTGTCGGCGGATACAAGCCCGAGATGCGCGAAGCCGATACGGAAACGTTCGAGCGCGCGCGGGTGTTCGTGGATGCGAGAGAGACCACCGTCGGAATTTGCGGTGATCTCCTCGAGCCGATCAGGGAAGGGCGATTCAGTGCGGATCGGATCGAGGGGGACCTGTTCGAACTCTGCCGAATCGGCCTGCCGAGCCCGCGCACGGCGGACGACATCACCTTGTTCAAGAACGGAGGGGGCGGTCATCTGGACCTGATGACCGCGAGCTACTACGTGGATCGGGTGGTCGGCGGCTGAACTGCGAGCGATGTTGCAGGGCCGCGGGCCGGCCTGTCGCTCACGGTGTGGTCCGCCCGACGATCAGCGCATCGAGGGCCATGCCGCCCTCGCCTTCAGGCAGGACGACGAACGGATTCACGTCGACGCTCTCCACCGTGTCCGCATTGGCGGCCGCGAAGCGGGAGAGGGCAGCGACGGCACGGGCGAGTGCGTCGATGTCGCACCGCGGGCGGCCGCGCACGCCTTCGAGGACACCACCAACCGCGAGTTCGGCGATCATGCGACTCGCCTCCGCACGGTCGATGGGGGCTTTGCGGAACGAGACATCGTCAATCGTCTCCGCCAGGATACCGCCCGAGCCCACCATCACCACCGGACCGAATGCCGGATCGCGCCGCATCCCGAGGATGCATTCGACCCCGCTTACCATCGGTGCGACGAGCGTGCCCCGAATTTCGGCACTTGCATCGTATGAGGCTGCGCGGGCGACGAGTGCGTCGTGCTCGCGCGCGGCATTCTCCGCCGCGACGTCGAGGGCGACCCCGCCCGCCTCGGTCTTGTGGTCGATGTCGGGGGAGAGAATCTTCATCGCAACCGGAGAGCCAATCGTCATGGCGGCATGTCCGGCCTCCGTGGCACTCGGGGCGACACGCGCCTGCACCGCCGGGATCCCCCACGATGCGAGCAGCTCGAGCGCCTCGTGCTCGTCGAGCCGGCCGCCGGTGTACGACCTCCCCGATGGGTGAACGCCGGTGTGCGCACCTGCTCCCGGTCCGCGCGCCAGGCCTTCCCGGGCCCTGACGAGGGCCGACACCGTACGCACTGCCCGCACCGGATCCTCGAATACCGGCACGTTCAGTGCCTCGTAACGGGCCACCGCTTCGTCGGCGCCGATCATCGCCATCACGATCAACCGGTCCGGATGACGTTCGCGAACGCCGGCCACCGCGTCCAGGGTGGGCTTCGCCATGAACTCGACCGACGCTGCGTACGTGAAGAAGATCACGATGGCGGCGTAGTCGCCCTCGTCGAGCATCGTATCGAGGAACGTGCCGACGAGATGGGGTGCGTTGAACACCTGTGCGGTGATGTCGACGGGGTTGCGCGGCGTGCAGAAGGAGAGCAGTTCCTTCAGGCGACGTTGAGCCGCATCGGGCATCGGGGGGACCTCGAGCCCCTGTACGGCGGCTTCGTCGACCATCATCACGCCGGCCCCTCCCGAAACTGTCAGGAATCCGACGCGTCGGTTCGAGGGCAGGACGCCGAAGCTTGCGGCGTACGCCGCGTCGAGCATCTCCTCGGTGTCGTAGGTGCGAACGATGCCGGCTTGCGCGAGCATCGAGTCGAAGACCGCATCGACGCCGGCGAGCGCGGCGGTATGCGATCGCACCGCCTCGGCGCCGGCCTCGGAGCGTCCCGTCTTGGTGAAGAACACCCGCTTTCGGTGCGCCCTCGCGGCATCCAGAGAGGCGAGCAGGGCACTGCCGTCCTGCACCCCCTCCGCGTAGGCCGCCACGACTTCGATTTCCGGGCGTCCGGCCATCCATGCGATGCACTCGGATACCGTCACATCGCACTCGTTGCCGGTGGTTACCCACAGTCCGACTTCGATGCGCCGCCGCCGTGCGAGCATCGCGAGGTGCGAACCGTACGCACCGCTCTGACTGACGATGGCGACCGGACTCGGCATGGGTCGGTAGAAGTCGAGCGTAGTGGCGAATGTCGCGAAGAATCCGGTCGCGGCGTTGTACACGCCGAGGCAGTTGGGACCCAGGATGCGCATCCCGCTCGACCGCGCGATTTCCCCCATGCGCCGCTGACGGGCCACGCCGACCGCGTCCGTCTCGGCAAAGCCCGACGTGAACACCACCGCCGCGCCCACGCCACGCTCGGCGCATGCCTCGACCGCCCGGAGCGTCCGCGAGGCCGGCACCGCCACGATGGCGACATCGATTGTGCCGGGCACTTCCCCAATGTCGGACCATGCCTCGAGTCCCTGCACCTGATCGTGACGCGGGTTGACGGGCCACAGCTCGCCCTGGAACCCGGATTCCTTGAGGTAGCGTAGCGGCCGCCCGCCGATACGGTTCGGGTCGTCGGTGGCGCCGATGACGGCAACGGAGCGAGGATCGAACAGGGCGTCCAGCCCGGACCGCGGTCTTGAATCGTCCATAAGCAGGGAATTGCGGAGATCCTGGTCACTATACACATTCTTGCGGTACAAGATTCCGCTCGACGGCAGCTCACATCGGTACGACCACTGCCTGCCTCACCGGCACCACCGGATCGATTTGGTGCTGCTCCGGATCGGGGTGATGATGCCGCTCGAAATCGACCGGCACGCCGCGGGCGGGCCCGCCGCATGAGGGAGTCGGTCAGTCCCCGTTGCGCAACTCGAGGGTGACCGGCACCGGACGGCGCAGGTCGTCGAGCACCGGGCAGTGCCGCTCGACGGCTTCTCGCAGACGATCGAGTTCGGTCTCGCTCGCGGTGCTCCTGATGGTGACGGTACCCCGCACCTCGCTGAACCCGGGCGTGACGCCGTCGACGCCCAGGAATCCGCGGCCGTCCACCACACCCTCGAGCTCGACATTGATGTCGTCGAGCGGAATTCCCAGCAACGCCGCATGAACCCGATACGTGTGCTCCTGACACGATGCGAGTGCCATCAATACCACTTCGCCGGGTCGCGGTCCGCGGGCCGTGCCGCCAAGTGCCGGCGTCTGGTCCAGAACCATGCGGCACTCGCCGGCCTGCGCATCGCTCTCGAACCCGGACCGCTGCCGACTCCGGGCGCGAACGATTCGCAACGCCTTCGCGGGCTCGGCATCGAGCCGTGTCCTGACGCGCTCGATTCGAGTCTTCAGTTCGGTATCGGACATCGTCGGCTCCGAGCGGGGCGGGTACCATCGGCCCGAATTGTACCCCTGCACCCTACGAACGGGACTTCGGCATGAACGACCCCGCGCACATGACATCCGACGAATTCCGGCGATCCGGCCATGCGCTCATCGAGCGCATCGCCCGTTACATGGAGGAGGTCGAGAACTATCCGGTGCTCTCGCAGGCGGCGCCGGGGTCGGTGCGGGCGAGGTTGGCGCAGGCCGCGCCCGAGCACGGCGAACCGTTCACCGACGTGCTTCGCGATATCGACGAGATCGTCATGCCCGGCATCACCCACTGGCAATCGCCGAATTTTTTCGCGTATTTCCCTGCAAACGCCTCGGGTCCGGCAATTCTCGGGGACCTTCTCTCCTCCGGACTCGGGGTCCAGGGCATGCTGTGGGCGACCAGCCCCGCCTGCACCGAGCTCGAGACGCACGTGCTGGACTGGCTCGTCGACCTGCTCGATCTGCCCGACCGGTTTCGTTCCTCCGGGGCGGGCGGCGGAGTCATCCAGGACACTGCCTCGAGCAGCGCACTGGCGGCGCTGCTCGCGGCCCGCGAACGCGCAAGCGCCGGCGCGGCGAACGAGCATGGCGTCGGGTTCGGCGCGGAAGCCGGAGGCGGCTCGCGACTGACCGTTTACACCTCGCGCCATGCGCACTCCTCTATCGAGAAGGCGGTGAAGATCGCGGGCCTCGGTCGCGACAACCTGCGGCTCGTCGACGCCGACGTCGGTCATGCCATGCGGGTCGATGTACTCGAGTCGGCGATCGCGGCGGATCGCGCGGCCGGCGCGACGCCGGCCATGGTGTGCGCGACGATCGGCACCACGTCGTCGGGCGCCGTGGATCCGGTCCGCGCGATTGGAGAAGTCTGCCGGCGCGAGGGCATCTGGCTGCACGTCGACGCCGCCCACGCGGGCAGCGCGGCCATCTGTCCGGAGCATCGTGGACTCAACGACGGGATCGAGCATGCGGACAGTTACACCTTCAATCCCCACAAGTGGTTGCTCACGAACTTCGACTGCAACTGCTTCTGGGTGGCGGATCGCGCGGCGCTGATCAACGCGCTGAGCGTCCTTCCGGAGTACCTGCGCAACCGCGCCACCGAGTCGGGCGAGGTCATCGACTACCGGGACTGGCACGTACCGCTCGGGCGCCGGTTCCGTGCCCTCAAGCTCTGGTTCGTCATCCGCCACTACGGTGCGGAGGGCTTGCGAGCCCATGTTCGCCGCAGCGTCGCGCTCGCCGACTGGTTCGCGGCGCAGGTGCAGGAGAGCGATGAATTCGAGCTGGCGGCGCCGGTTGCGGTCGGACTCGTGTGCTTGCGCCACCGGGCGGACGACTCGTTCAACCAGACACTGATGGATCGGCTCAACCGGTCCGGTGCGCTCTACCTCACCCACACCAGGCTCGACGAGCGCCTGGTGCTTCGTCTCGCCATCGGGAGTCCCGCCACCCGCCGCGAGCACGTCGAGGCGGCGTGGGCGCGAATCGTCGAGACGGCTCGAGAGATCACGGCCGAGGCACCGCGGGACTGAACGGCCGGGCTGCGTGCGGAGCGGCACTGCGGTCTTCGCCGGCCATTGGCGCGAATCACGATCCCGCTCCGGTTCGCAGCTTTGAGTCGCGCCGGCGCTCGTGTTGGAATGCCGGGAGCTGGACTCGGCATCGGGAGTTCAACGAATGCAGCACACCACCCAAGTCGCGCTCGTCAGGGAACTCCTGGGGCATCTCGATGCGGGAACGACGGCACTCGCCGAGAACGTGATGCGGAACCGCGTCGACGTCTACACGGACCGGGACCGACTCGAGCGCGAATGGTCGATGATTCGTCGCACGCCCCAGTACTTCGGGCTTTCCTGCCGCCTGCCGGAGCCGGGCAGCTACGCGACCGACGACGAGACGGGTGTCCCGGTGCTGCTCGCGCGCGACCATGATGGGCGCTTCCGTTCGTTCCTGAACGTATGCCGTCATCGCGGTTCCCGGGTGGCTTCCGGTCAAGGCTCGGGCAGGACGAAGTTCGCGTGTCCGTATCACGGATGGACCTACGACTGTCACGGACGCCTGGTGGGGGTGCCGGGCCGCGAGAGCTTCGCGGGGGTCGATCTCTCCGTGCGGAATCTCGTCGAGCTACCGGCGCGCGAGTACGGTGGCATGCTCTGGTCGGCACTCGACCCGTCCATCCCACTCGAACCCGACCCGTTTCTGGCCGGCCTCGGCTCGGAGCTTGCGTCGTACGGCTTCGAGAATTACGTGCACTACGCGCGGAGCACGTTGGTGCGGCGCATGAACTGGAAGATGGTCATCGACACGTTCCTGGAGTCGTATCACTTCGCGGTGCTGCATCCGCACACGGTCCATCCCATCTTCTTTCCGAACCTCAGTCTGTTCGAGCCGTTCGGCCCGCACCTTCGGGAAGTCTTCGCGCGCCGCACGATCACCGAGCTGAGGGGTTGCCCGAAGGCCGATTGGAACCTGGTCACTCACACCGTGATCATCTACGTGCTGTTCCCGAGCACCGTCCTCGTGATGCAGGGCGATCATGCCGAGATCTGGCGAGTCTTCCCCGACGCGAATCGGCCGGATTCGAGCGTCATTCACCTGGACTTCTACACGCCGGAACCCGCCGAAACCGATAGCGCGCGCGGGCACTGGGACCGGAATCTCGAGCTCGTGCTTCGTACGGTGGAAGACGAGGACTTCCCGACCGGGGAGGGCATTCAGTCGGGGTTCCGCGCCAACGCGCAGACCGAAGTCGTCTACGGTCGCAACGAGCCGGCTCTGCAGCACTGGCAGCGCACGGTGACGGAAGAGCTTGCGAATCGAACCGATTCACCCTGACGCCATACGCCGCAACAGGCGGCTCGAGCGCGGGCGTACGTCCCATTTGTGGCGACTCTGGGATCGAGGGCGTCCCGCCCTCGATTGCGGGGGCAGGATGCCTGCTTACCGGGTGTTTTTCGGACTTTAAGGCCGAGAGCGACAGGCATGGACGTTCGCGCAACGGCGGCGGGACGCGCGACCGCGAGGACGCCGGGTTCGGCCTGAGCCTCGTCCTCTGCAAGGGGCTGGTCGAAGCGCACGGGGGCCGCATCCGGGCCGGGAGCGCCGGACCGGGGATGGGCACCCGCTTCACCCTCATCCTCCCGGCGGCCGCGAAAGACGGCGCGGGCCGCCGCCTCCGCATCGCGCGCCGGATGCGCATACCGCCCGGGCGTGTCAATCCAGCCGGGAATCGGTTCGACGCGCACCGCGGCATGAAGTAGGTTCGGCCCTGCGCCGAACGCCGTAGAATCCGCGCAGCACAGGCGAAGCCGAACGGAGCGAGCGATGTCCGGGACGGAAATCATCTTCGAGGTCAGCGAAGACGAGATCGACGGCGGGTATTCGGCCAGCGCGCTCGGCTTCGGCATCCACACGCAAGGCGATACGCTCGACGAGCTCCGGCGTAACGTCAAGGAAGCGGTGGACTGCTACTTCGACGACGTCATGGAGCGCCCGCGCCTCATCCGGCTGCACTACGTGCGCGACGAGGTGCTCGTGGCTTGAGGCTTCCGTGCGACGTGAGCGGCGCCTCGCTCGTCGCGTCGCGGGTCCGGACTTTCGCTGGTTCCTGACCCGGCCGCGCCCGCCGCCGCGCGAGGCGCGCCCGGGGCTCGTCGACGCGACCCCGGTCGCGGTCGTGCCCGAGCGGCTGTGCGCCGTCGCCGAAACCGCGCGCGCTGCTCTACCTCCCCGAGACCGTCGCGGACAAGCAGTGGCGCCGGCACGGGCCGGGGCAGAAGCGCCCGAGCGCGAAGCGCACCGTGCCGGTCGCCTGGTGGGCCGACGTCCAGGTCATCCTCGAGACGGTGGCGCCGGTGCGGCAGGGGGACAGGCGCTGGGTGTACGACGACGACGAGCGGGGACGGCGCTTGGTCGTCGCGCGCGACCCGGACGGGCGCCTCGTCGTCATCTCCTATCACCCGAGGTAGGCGGGCCGCGCCCCCCGAAGGCGGCGCGGCCCGGTGACGGTCCGCCGGCGGCACCCCATACCGCCCGAATTCATGCCACGTCGATGAGAGGCTCCGTTTCGTGGTTCAACGGCCCGTCAAGCGCCATTCGAACCGCATTTTGCCCCCGCGTCAAATTGCAGCAATCGCCCCGGCGCGCCCGCGCTAGATTAGCGCCATCCGCACAACCCACCCGTGCTGACGCGACCACCGACCGGACCCATGACACACAGACCCCCAACCACGAGCCTGAATACCGAGCGCGGTCCAGGCTCGGTTGCCCCGAAGCCCGCACCGCGCCGCCGCCGCAAGGGCTGACGGAGGCTGTCCGGTGGCGACCCGCTACGTCACCCCCGAGGACGTCGCCGCCATCGTCGGCGATGCGTTCCTCACCGCCGCAGCGCCCGACCCCGACGACGCGGCGCGCTGGCACGCACCCACGGTCGCGACCGCCATCGACGCGGTGAGCGAGCGCGTAGACGCGCGGCTGCGCGGCACCTACGACATCCCGCTCGGCGACGTGCCGGCGTTCCTCTCGCGCGCGGTGGCGCGCATCGTGCACGACGAGCTCACCGACCCGGCGACGGACAACGAGCAGATCACGCGCCGTGCGGAGGCCGCGTGGAAGTGCGTCGAGGCCATCGCCATGGGCAAGCTCCACATCGGCGACGGCGACGATGACGGCGACGGGCGGGAGAACCCCCGCACGCGCCAGGGCAAGGCCGTGCTGGTGGCGCCCGCGCGGCGCTACCGGCGCTCCGACCTCACCGGGGTGCTCTGAGCGATGGCCGGGGTGTCGGTCGCCATCGACGCGCGTGAGCTCGCCGAGCTCGGCCGTGCGCTGCGCCGCCTGGCGAAGGCGGACCTCGCGCCGCCGATGGACGCCATCGCCGGCGCCGGCGAGGAGGCGACTCTCGAGCGCATCGTCGAGGGCGGCCCCGCACCGGACGGCACCGACTGGCCCGAGCGGCACCCGGCCTACGAGAGCACGCAGCCGATGCTGAACCGCGACGGCGGGCTCGCCGACTCCATCGAGAGCAGCGCCGACACCGCGGTGTGGGGCTCCTCGCTCGTCTACGCCCGCATCCACCAGCTCGGCGGCACCATCGTCCCGCGCGAGGCCCGCGCGCTCGTCTTCTGCCTCGGCGGCCAGGCGGTCTTCGCGCGCAAGGTCGCCATCCCCGCGCACCCGTATCTCGGCTACGGCGCCGCGGAGCGCCAGGGCGTGGAGGACGTCATCGAGGCTTGCGTCGCGCCGGAGGAAGGACGCCAAGTGCCCGATCGGCGCGCCTTCGTTCCGTTCGGAGGGGGACCGGGTCTTTGCCTCGGGCGCAGCCTTGCGCTGCTTCAGATCCGAACGGTCCTTGCGATGCTGTGCCGGAACTTCGAGCTGGGGCCGGTACGCGGCGGCGGTGAGGTGGGCGAGCATCCGGCGTTCACGATGATGCCGACCCCTCTGGCCGTGCTTCTCAAGCGGAGGGCCCACTTACGGAAAGTGCAGGGGCCGCAGGCAAGTGGGGCCTCGGGATCCCGGGCGAGCGGACTCGTGAGCCTCCCGACGCGCAGGACCTTGCGTCGGTGCAGGCCGGGAGATCTGCGAGTCCCCACCCATCCCGGCCATGCCTCACCAACACACGACACTCAGTCGTTCCTCCGTCCAGCCGCCGACTACCGGTTGGACGGCGACAACCGAGACAATGGCTCCCCTCGTTCATCGAAATACCTTCGTGTCACGCGGAACACCATCGGCGCGAGCAGCAGCAGCCCGATGAGGTTCGGCACCGCCATCAGCCCGTTGAGCGTGTCCGAGAGATTCCACACGAGGTCCACCTTCACGTTGGCGAACGACAGTGCCGCCAGCACCCACAACGCCCGGTAGAACACGAGACTCCGTTCGCTGAACAGATACTGCCAGCATCGCTCGCCGTAGTACGACCACCCCAGGATGGTGGTGAACGCGAACACCGCCAGCGCAATGGTGACGATGTACTGGCCTCCGGGAATCGAAGTCTGGAAGCCGGTCGAGGTGAGTACCGCGCCGGTCAACCCGCCACCGTCCGCGCCGGTCATCGTCCAGGCTCCGGAGGTGAGAATGACCAGCGCCGTCATCGTGCACACCACGAGGGTGTCGATGAACGTGCCGAGCATGGCGATGATGCCCTGGCGCACCGGGCTGTTCGTCTGCGCCGCCGCATGCGCGATGGCGGCCGAGCCCAACCCCGACTCGTTCGAGAAGACCCCGCGCGCGACACCGAAGCGAATGGCCGCGGCCACCGCCGCCCCGGCGAATCCGCCCGTCGCCGCCGCCGGCGTGAACGCATGGGTGAAGATGAGACTGAATGCCGCCGGCACCTCGGAGATGTTGACGATGATGATGAGCAGCGCCGCGCCGAGGTACAGCACGATCATCGCCGGCACAAGCTTCCCCGCGACATCGCCAATGCGACGGATCCCGCCGATGATGACGAAGGCCACGAGCGCGGCAACCACGACGCCGGTGATCCATGTCGGCACACTGAAACTGCTTCCGAGAGCCACCGCCATCGAGTTGACCTGCACCGCGTTCCCGATCCCGAACGCCGCCACCGCACCGAAGATCGCGAAGGCGAGCCCGAGGTACTTCCCGAGTTCCGGCGCGAACTCGCCGACGCCGTTGCGCAGGTAGTACATCGGTCCGCCGACGTACTTGCCGTTCGCGTCCTTCTCCCGATAGGTCACCGCGCAGACCGCCTCGGCGTACTTCGTCGCCATGCCGAACAGCGCGATGAGCCACATGTAGAAGATGGCACCCGGTCCGCCGAGCGCGATGGCCGTCGCCACGCCGGCGATGTTCCCCGTGCCGACGGTCGCCGACAGCGCCGTCATCAGCGCGTTGAAGGGCTTGACCTCGCCCTCGCCGACCGAGCCGCCCTTGTCGAACAACAGTCGGAAGCCGTAACCGACCTTCCGCCACGGCATGAACACGAGCCCAAGGGTCAGGAGAACGCCTGTGACGCCGAGCATCCCGAGCATGGGCGGTCCCCATGCGAAAGCGTTCACGGAGTCGATGAGTGAATTGAGCCGATCCATCATGCACCTCTTGCGCTTGTTCGGAGAAAGTCGTTCAGGTCATTGGTCGATTGGAAGACGCACCACTCACTGCGCTGACTCCCGCCCGCGCTCCGGCGCTCGTCGCCGCCCGTCCCGGGCACGCCGACACCCCTCCACTGCGGACCTGGTTCGTGCGAGCCTGCCCCTCCCGGGCGGCGAATCACCTTGCGCTTTACGCACCAGCCGCATAATGCCTCCCTTTTTCCGAATTTTGTTCTTATTTTTCGCATCTTTTTTATCCAAATGTCCGCGGCGATGCTCCCGGAGATTGGCCGGGTGGCCACGGGCAGTTGCCCACCCGCGGCTCCCGCAGTTCCGGACGTGCCCAACTACCACACCCTATGTTGTCGACAACGGACAGGATGCCCTCGATCCCAAGCACATTCCGCGACGGGAAACGTACAGCCTCAAAAATGGGACGTACACTCCACGAGCACCGAATTCGAGCGTCCGTCTCGACTCGTCGCGACAGCGCGTCCCGATCCGCCGACACGTCCGGCGGTTGCCGCCCGGGCCGACGAGCGCTGCTTCTTCGGTTGCCGTCGGCGGAACGCGAGTCGCCTCTGCATCAGACTCCGAGTCCGTCGACCTCGTCGGTGAAGAAGTGAGGCAGCGTATCGACTTCGATCCCCAGCCAGTACAGGTCCCGGAAGATGCGCTGCTGCGGTTTCGCCATCTCGTGCACATGGCGTTCGACGAAGCGCACCAGGCCGGAGACATCTGCCCGGGATGTCGCAATCGCTCCGCTGACACCGCTCGGTTCGATGCGAACCACCGCGTAGCCCAGTCCGCGTGCCGCCTCCTTGACATAGAGCGCGGTGAGCTCGGGCTCCTCCAGGATGCGATCGTCGTTCGCGTCGTACCTCGGCAGAACTTCGCGCAGCGAAGCGAAGGTGACCAGTCCAATGTCCGCCTTCTCGAACGGATAGACGCGTGCAAACGAATCGGAGTCCGCACTGAAGTCCGGGAAGATGTCCCCGAACGCGACGGTGGCTCCGCCCTCGAGAACGAGATTCGTGTCCGCGAGATGCGTGAGCGCGACATCTCCCTTGTAGCAGCACGGCCTGACGAGATTGGTCGACGGCTTGCACCCGGCGAGGGTGATGGCGAGCAGCATCGTCGCCGCGGCAGCGATGATTCGTTGCGGTTTGTTCATTGCCGGTGCTCCTTGTCCCGGATCCATCCGGGGGCGATCGGTTCCTTGAAGTGTCAGACAGCCGGCTCCGGCTCCCGTTCCCGCACGAAGGTCAGGAGCACCATCCCGATGACGAGCACGATGATGACCGAGAGGATTCCGAGCCGGGAGCTGCCGGTGAGGAGGCCGGTCACCGCCACCAGGGACGGTCCGATGATCGCCGCGAATCGGCCGATCATGTTGAAGAACCCGAAGAACTCTCCGCTCTGCTCGGCCGGTACGTAGCGCGCGTAGAGCGAGCGAGAGATTGCCTGCACGCCGCCCTGCACGAGGCCCACCACCACCGCCAGGACGTAGAACTCGGTGACCGTGGTCATGAAGTACGCCCACACCGTGACCGCGACATACACCACCACCCCGAAGTAGAGGGTCGGCTTGGGACCGACCCGCGCGGCCACGAGCCCGAACACCAGCGCGGCGGGAAACCCCACGAACTGCACGATGAGAAGTGCGACGATGAGGCTGTCGGACGGAAAACCCAGAGAAAGTCCGTAGTCCACCGCCATGCGGATGATGGTGTGGACCCCGTCGATGTAGAAGAAGTAGGCGAGGAGGAAGAGGCCCGCCATGCGGTGGGCCCGGTACTCGCGCAGCGTCTTCGCGAGCGACCGGAGCCCGGTCGCGGTCGCGGAGGCTGAGGCTGAGGCTGAGGAGTCGATACGAGGCGGCTCCGGCACGTGCCGGAACAGGGGGATGGAGAAGACGAGCCACCACGCGGCCACCGTCAGGAAGGACAGGCGCACCGCCTCGGCCGCGCCGGTCAGCCCGAACGTGGCCGGCGAAAGGGTCATCGCGACGTTCACGGCGAAGAGCAGGCCGCCTCCGATGTAGCCGAGGGAGTAGCCGAAGGCCGAAACCTCGTCGTACCGGGCGGGTGGACTCACGGACACGATCAGCGCGTCGTAGAAGACGATGGCGCCGGAGAATCCGACCGAGGCGAGGACGTACACGGTGGCGGCCGTCGACCAATCCCCTTCCCCGACGAACCACAGTCCCGCCGACGCTGCGATTCCGAGCGCCGTGAAGAAGCCCAGGTACTTCTTGCGCGACGCCCCGCCGTCCGCGATCGCGCCCAGGATCGGCGCCGCGATCAGGATGAACGCGCTTCCGATGGAGTTCGCGAACCCGAGCTGGGCGGTGCTGGTGACCGCATCCGCGCCCGAGCTCCAGTACTGCTTGAAGAAGACCGGAAAGAATCCCGCGATGATCGTGGTGGCGAACACGGAGTTCGCCCAGTCGTACAGTGCCCACGAGAAGATCGGCCGATTCGTGAACAGCTCTCGTACTCGCCGCATGTCCTTGCCTCCCGTGCTATCGAGGTCGTTCGAACTTCGGCGTGTCGCGACGCTGCGGCGCCGGACCGCCCCGGTCAAGGAGCGGCGGGTTGCGGTTCCATCCACTCCCGCAGCTTCGACCATCGCCTGCGCACCGACGCGGCCTTGACGGCGATGGCGATGGCCTTGCGTTGACCGACGAGTACCACCAGGCGCTTGCCGCGGGTCACGCCGGTGTAGAGCAGGTTGCGCTGGAGCATGACGTAGTGCTGCGTCATGAGCGGAATGACCACGGCAGGATACTCCGAGCCCTGGCTCTTGTGGATGGTCGTCGCGTACGCCGGCACCAGTGCGTCCAGCTCCCCGAAGCCATAGTTGACGACGCGGTCGTCGAAGCGCGCGGCGACTTCGCCGAGCTCCGGATCGACGTCGTCGATCCGGCCGATGTCGCCGTTGTACACCTCCTTGTCGTAGTCGTTCTCGACCTGCATCACCTTGTCGCCCGGTGCGAACGTCCACCCAAAGCGTTCGACCTTGCGTTCCCCGGCCGGATTCAGCGCCGCCTGGAGCTCGATGTTCAGCGAGCGCGCGCCGACTCCGCCGCGGTTCATGGGGCAGAGCACCTGGATGTCGCGAACCGCATCGAGGCCGAATCGCCTCGGGATTCGGGTGCGGACGAGCTCGAGAATCCTGGGCACGGCACTCTCGGGATCGTCTGCGGGCACGAAGTAGAAGTCGCTCTCTCCGTCCGGCCGGTCCAGATCGGGAACCACTCCGTCGTTGATGCGGTGCGCATTGACGATGATTCGGCTCTTCGCCGCCTGGCGGAACACCTCGGTCAGACGTATCACCGGAACCGCCCCGGAGCCGATGATGTCGGCCAGCACCTGTCCCGGCCCCACCGAGGGCAACTGGTCGATGTCGCCGACGATGAGCAGCGCGGCGTGGTCGGGCACCGCCTTGAGCAACGCGTGCATCAGGAGCACGTCGACCATGGATGCCTCGTCGACCACGAGCAGGTCGCAGTCGACGGGGTTGTCCGCGTCGCGCCGGAAGCCGCCGGACATGGGGTCGACTTCGAGCAACCGGTGGATGGTGCGCGCCTCGAGTCCCGATGTCTCGGTCATGCGCCGCGCGGCGCGGCCGGTGGGTGCGCACAGCGCGAGGGTGGCGCCCTTGGCGGCCAGGATGCGCAGGATGGCATTGACGATGGTGGTCTTGCCGACGCCGGGGCCGCCGGTGATCACCAGTACCTTCGAGGAGAGAGCGAGGCGGACCGCAGCTTCCTGGCTCTCGGCCAGTGTGATTCCGATCCGCCGTTCGACCCAGGGAAGGGCCTTGTCGGGGTCGATGTGCGGCCACGGCGGCGGTCCGGCCGCGATGCGGTGCAATCGGCCGGCGATGCCCCGCTCGGCTCCGTACAGACCGGCCAGAAAGACGCACGGGGTATCGCCGGCCGCGTCGGCGACGACGTTCCCGGCCGCCAGCTCTTCCTCGACGGCAGTGCGGACGAGGTCCTCCGGAGCATCCAGCAGCGCTGCCGCTCCGGGTAGCAGCTCCTTGGCCGGCAGGCCGCAATGCCCGTCGTCCATGGCTTCGGTGAGCGCGTGGGAGATGCCGGCGCGGAGCCGGATCATGGCCGACTTCTCGACGCCGAGCCGCATCGCGATGGCGTCGGCGGTCTTGAACCCGATGCCGCGGATGTCGCGGGCAAGCCGATAGGGGTTCTCCGACATCACCTGTACCGCGTCGGTACCGTAGGTCCTGAAGATGCGCACCGCGCGTGCCGTGCCGACCCCGTGGGTATGGAGGAACATCATGATTTCGCGCACCGCCTTCTGCTCGGCCCAGGCGGCGGTGATGCGTTCCGCGCGCACCGGACCGATGCCGTCGACTTCCCGCAATCGCTCCGGGTCCGTCTCGATGACGTCGAACACCTGTTCGCGGAATACGCGAACCAGCTTCTTCGCATACACGGGTCCGATCCCGCGGATCATGCCGGACCCCAGATACCGCTCGATGCCCTCGGTCGAGGTGGGGGCGCTGGCCTTGAGGAACCGGGACCGGAACTGCGATCCGTACGTGCGGTCGTTCACCCACTCCCCGGAGGCGGTGATCCATTCCCCGGCGGAGACCGCGGCGGCGTGTCCGACGACCGTGACCAGTTCCCGGTGCCCGCGTGCCTTGACGCGCAGGACGCAGAACCCGCTTTCCTCGCTGTGGAACGTCACCCGCTCGACGGAACCGGCGAGGACTTCGCGTTCGGAGGACGAGGGTCGAGGAGGGGATGGGGCCGATCTGCGCACGAGCTGCGACGGGTGCTCAGGAGTGGGAGTCGAGCGTCTCCACGCGATCGAGAAACGCGGCACCCGTGGCGCAGTCGACGATCCAGTCGCTTACCTCGGCAAGTTGATCCGGACCTTCGATGCGAAGGAGCAGCGTGGACAGTCGCTCCGCCGTCCCAGCCCCGAACCGCCGCTCCGCCTGGCGAACCAGCAATGCCCGTTCACCTTCGGCCCGTGATTCCCGGCGCTCCATGCGCAGCCACGGCGTATCGTCGGGACTCGTGCCTTCCCGCGTCCCCAGCGCCCTGCCCACACGCCGCAGCACCCGGCTGGTCTCCTCCGACAGCATCTCCTCGTTCAGCGCGGTGTGGATTTCGGCTGCGCTCCAGCCCGGAAACGCGCGGCTGTGCGCAGCGGTCACATAGCCGCCGCGTTCCAGCCGGTGGATTGTCAACCCCGGCGACAGGCCGGCGGGACGCCTCACCGCATAGCCCGCCTCCGGCACGTCCACCCACACCTCGGGGAAGCCCCAACTCTCGTACAGCCCCAGCTTCCCACGACGCACGTCGGTGGTGTGGTCCACCTCCAGCACCACGTCGGGGCGATCGTGCCGGCCGATCTCCATCGCATCGGTCGGGAGCCGGACCCGCCAGGGATGCAGGTAGACCGACTGATCCGCCTGCATGATGCGTCGCTTCTCGCCGCGCTTGTCGCGCAGCAGCAGGTCCATGGTGCCGTAGCACTCGATGGGCGCGCCGCGCACCCCGGCGATGACGTGGCTCAAGCCCGCCAGACGCGCACCCGGTTGCTCGTGGGTGGCGCTGGTGGGCTCGGAGACGACCCAGGCGGTCTCGGTGTCGCCGTCCCAGTACTCGAAGCGGCCTTCCCAGGCGGCGATGTCCTCGCGCGTGATGGTCACCGGCCGGCAACCGGGGAACTCCGGCGCCGGCGAGGCGGGTTGCCGGGGCGACTTCGAAGGGCATTCGACGGTCCCGGCGTCGGTGTCGATCTGCATGGTGGTCTCCGGGGTTGAAGCGGGTTCGGTGGCCGGAAGTCTAGCGACCGCATCACGGGGGTGCGAGGACCGAGGGGAGACATCCCAGCGGTCCGGATGACTTCGAGCCTTCGCCCGGTGCACGCCCTGTCCGATATCTGCGAGCGGCTGGGAGCCTTGTCGTGAAGATGCACTCGTGCTTCCGGGGAATGCCGCTCCGCGACAGAGGACGTTTCATGGCGTGGGTCGGCCAGCCCGGCCATGCGTGCTTCGTATGGCCGATCAGCGAGCCGCTTGACACGCTCGCGGCGCGATCGTCTCCTTCCGGCTCCCTTCACGGAGTCCTTTCATCCGATGTCCGCATCCGCACGACGGCGCACACGCAGACATCGGCGTGAGCGCCGTAGCGCCTCGGTCGAAGTCCAGCGTTTGCCGTGGCGTACCGTTCGCAACCCGCATCCCCCGACCCGGGTCCTCGGCGAGGATCAGCTCGAGGCGATCCACGAGGCATCGCTGCGGGTGCTTCGCGACATCGGGATGAAGGTGCTCAGTCCGAAGGCGCGGGCGCTCTATGCGCGAGCCGGTGCGAAGGCGGACGAGGACACCGAGATGGTCCGCTTCGATCCGGAGATGATCGCGCAATACATGGCGAAGGCGCCGCCGTCGTACTCGGTGAAGGCGCGCAATCCCGCAAAGTCCCTCGACTTCGGCGGCAACGTCATCAACTTCGGACTGGTGGGCGGGCCGTCGTTCGTCTCCGACCTCGACCGCGGGCGCAGGGCCGGGGACTACGAGGACTTCCGCAACTTCATGAAGCTGTCGTACTCGTTCGACATCATTCATTTCGGTGGCTCTGCGCCTCTCGCGCCGCTGGACCTGCCCGCTCCGACCCGCCACCTGGACATGTACTACGCCGCGATCACCCTGCACGACAAGGTCTGGGGCGCGTCGCTGCTCGGTGGCTACCGTGCGCACGACGCGGTGGAGATGGCGTGCATCGCTCACGGAGTGACGCGCGATGAGCTTGCGGCACAGCCGATCGTCAGCGGCAACATCAACACGAACTCTCCGCGCCAGCTCGATGCGAACATGTCGGACGGGATGATCGAGCTCGCCTCGGTCGGACAGCCGGTCATCGTGACCCCGTTCACGCTGCTCGGTGCGATGGCTCCGACCACCATCGCCGGGGCGCTCACCCTGCAGAACGCCGAGGCGCTGGCGGGGATGGTGCTGTGCCAGATCGTGCGACCGGGAACCCCCGTGGCCTACGGGGGATTCACCTCCAACGTGGACATGAAGAGCGGCGCTCCGGCATTCGGGACTCCCGAGTACGCGAAGGCGACGCAGGCCGGCGCTCAGCTCGCGCGTCGTTACCGGGTGCCGTATCGGGCGAGCAGCACGAACGCGTCGAATGCGGTCGACGCCCAGGCCGCGTACGAGAGCGAGATGTCGCTATGGGCTTCGGTGATGGCGCATACCAACATCGTCAACCACGCCGCTGGCTGGCTCGAAGGCGGGCTGACCGCTTCGTACGAGAAGCTCGTGATTGACGCGGAAATGTGCCAGCTCCTGGCCGAGTACCTGGAACCGGTGGTGGTGGACGACGACACCCTGGCCGTCGACGCGATTGCCGAGGTGCAGCCGGGTGGCCACTTCTTCGGAGCGACGCACACGCTTTCGCGGTACGAAGACGTCTTCTACAAGCCGATCGTGTCGGACTGGCGCAACTTCGAGACCTGGCACGAATCCGGCGCGCACTCCGCGGCCACGCGGGCAAACGCAATCTGGAAGCAACTGCTTGCGGAGTACGAGCCGCCGCCCATCGATCCGGGGGTGGACGAGGCACTGCGCGAATACGTCGCGAAGCGCAAGCGCGCCATCGATGCGGGGGAGGTCCCGCTCGAGCAGTAATCCTCAGCGGTCGAAGATGAGTCCTCCGCCGCCACCGCCGGGCCGCCCGCCGCCGAGATCCGGCGGCATGGTTCCGGGCACCACGATTCGCGATGCCTCCTCCCGGCGCATCTCCTGGGCGCGCTCGCTCAGCCGTTCCACCGCCGCCTTGATTGCCTCGGGGAACTTCGAAAATGCATCCTGCAGGGAATCCGCCTCGACAGGGGACTGGACTGGAATTGGTCCGAGCTGCGAGACGATCGTGGTCTCCGCGATGTACGTGGTGGGGCGCGAAGGATCGTGGCTGCCGTCGTGCTTGATCGGCTGCAGTCTTCGGATCGTCGCGAGCCGCATGTCGCTGAACACGTCCTCGCGGTGGAGATTGTCGAGATCGGCGCTGATCTCGTCGATTCGCTGGCCGGCGTGCCGATCGCTCACGTGCGAGTTCTCCCTGGAGCCCCGAAAAATCGGGGCGGGAGTTTAGCATAGGCCCGGCATCCGACCGGTGCCCGTAGAACGCTCCGACTCCGACGACGGCCGGCACGCCGACCGGCTCCGTGCGAGGTCGAGCAGGTGTCCGAGGGTCGCTTCGCGCCACGCACCGACCGCGTCCCGGGTGTGCCGCTTCACCGTGACTTCAGAGACCGGTCGCACCGCATCGATCTACGGTACCGGGATCTCCGGTGTCCGTCGGGATGCGTGCAATCGCTCTTCCCGGCCCGGCACGACGATGACCGGCTCGACCCGCTTCAGCTCTTCGAGCGGGATGTGGCAGGCAATCGCGTGGGTCTCCGAGGCCAATTGCATCGGTGGACGCTCCTCGTCGCAGATCTTCCCGACCTTTCGCGGACAGCGGGTGCTGAACGGGCATCCGTGCGGCGGGTTCAACGCGCTCGGCAGGTTGCCTTCGAGAACGATCTCCCGCTTGGTGACCTCGGGGTCGGCAATCGGCACCGCGCAGAGCAGAGCCTCGGTATACGGATGGTAGGGCGGGGCGAAGATGGCCTCGGTGGCGCCCCGCTCCATGATCTGGCCGAGGTACATCACCACGATCCGGTCGGAGAGGTAGCGCACCACGCTCAGGTCGTGGCTGATGAAGAGCAGCGTCGTCTTGTGCTCGCGCTGGATTTCCATCAGGAGCTCCGTCACCGCCGCCGCCACCGACACGTCCAGCGCCGACACCGGCTCGTCGGCGATCACCATCGAGGGATTCCCGGCGAACGCGCGGGCGATGCCGATACGCTGCTTCTGCCCACCCGAGAGCTGGCGTGGTCGCCGGGCGTAGAAGTCGCGCGGCAGCTTGACGATGTCGAGCAGCTCGAGCACCCGTTGCCGGATCCTGGCCTTGTCCGTCTCGACACCGAACTTCCTGATGACTCGTCCGATCTGGGTACCGACGGTGTGACTCGGGTTGAGCGTGTCGAACGGGTTCTGGAACACCATCTGCAGCGAGCCGATTTGCCGCGGCGAGCGCTCCCGAACCGGAATTCTCGATATCTCGTTGCCGTCGTGGTGGATCTCTCCGTCGGTTGCGGTCTCCAGCCCCATGAGCACCTTCGCAAACGTCGACTTCCCACAGCCGGACTCTCCGACGATGGCAACCGTCTCCCCGCGCCTGGCGTCGAAGCTGATCCGCTCGTTCGCCCTGACGTACATCACGCTCCGGCCCGAAAGGAGCGACCTGATCGAGCGGTCGTGTACCTCGTAGTACTTCTGCATGTTCTCGATCGTGAGGACGTCGTCGCCGATCTCCATCGGTTCCGTCGCTTCGCCGTGCGCGTCATCGAGGGCATGGTCGATTTCGCGCCACCGCACGCAGCGCACGAGGTGGTTGCCTGTCGTCGGGCCCGGCACCGACTCCATCGACACATCCTTCGCGTCGCAGCGCCCGTCCTGGAAGAAGTCGCAGCGAGGACCGAAATTGCATCCCTGCGGACGTTCGTGCGGAAGAGGAAGCTGGCCGGCGATGGGCTTGAGCGGGGCCGCGTTCTTGTCCGCGGTCGGCAGGGGGATGCAGCCGAACAGCCCGTGGGTGTAGGGGTGCTTCGGCCACGTGAACAGCGAGTTGATGGTGCCTTCCTCGACGACCTCGCCCGAGTACATCACGAACACCCGGTCGCACACTCCCAGGATGAGGCCGAGGTTGTGCGAGATGTAGATCTGCGAAGTGCCGTACTTGTCGCTGATGTCGGTGATCAGCTTGGTGATGCCGGCTTCCACGGTGACGTCGAGGGCGGTCGTCGGCTCATCGAGCAGCAGCAGCGACGGATTGGAGAGCAGCGCCATCGCGATCACCACGCGCTGCTGCTGCCCCCCCGAAATCTGGTGCGGGTAGGCCGCCATCACACGGTGCGGGTCGGGGAGCCGCACGTCGGCGAGCACCTGCAGCGCGCGGTCGTGGGCTCCGGCGTCGGAGATGCCGTCGTGGGTCATCGGCACTTCCTTGAGCTGGGTCCCCAGCGTCAGGCTCGGATTGAGCGCGGCAAAGGGTTCCTGGTAGATCATCGAGATGTGCGAGCCACGCAGCTTGCGCAGTTCGTCGGGAGAGAGGTCCGTCAACTCCACCCCCTTGAACTTGATGCTCCCGCTCTTGATGGTGCCGTTGTTGCCCATGTACTGCATGATGGCCATCGCCACCGTCGACTTCCCGCAGCCGGACTCTCCCACCAGCCCGATGCTCTCGCCCTTGTGCACGGTGAGCGAAAAGTCGATCACGGCCGGAATTTCCCCGGCCCGCGTCCAGTACGAGAGGTTCAGGCCGGCAATTTCGAGGACCGGAGCGTTCTCGTCGAAAGTCATCGCCATGGGTCCTTCCTCCAGATGCCGCTCTTCGGGGACGCGAACGTCGGTGGTCCGGGTCCGGTGGGAGTGTCCGGGGTCTGCGAACCCACCTCGGTCAGTCGCGAAGTGAAATCTCGCGCAGCCCGTCCGCCATCAGGTTGAAACCGAGAATCAGCGACGAGATGGCCAGGCACGGGAACACCGTCATGTGCGGAAAGGCGAGCGCCATCTGACGCGTTTCGTTGATCATGCCGCCCCAGTCCGGATCCGGCGGCGGCAGCCCGAGGCCGAGGAATCCGAGTACGCCGATCGTGATGATGACGTACCCGAGCCGCAGGCATCCATCGACGATCAGCGGGCCCCGAGCGTTCGGCAGGATCTCGACGAACATGATGCGCCAGGCCGACTCGCCGCGGGTCTCGGCTGCCGCGACATACTCGCGGTTGCGCAGGTCGAGCACCAGGCCGCGCACGATGCGCATCACCAGCGGCCCCGTCGCAAATGTGACCGCGAACACGATGTTCAGCGGGGAAGCGCCGATGGTGGCGATGATCAGGATGTAGAGGACCAGCACCGGAAAGGCGAGGATGATGTTCGCGAAGCCGGAGAGCAGGTCGTCGATCCAGCCGCGGTAGTACCCGGCCGCGAGCCCGAGCACGATCCCCACCGCATAGGCGCACACCGCCGCAATCGGCGCCCACGTCAGTACCGTGCGTGCCCCCCACACGACGCGCGAGAGAATGTCCCGCCCGATGTTGTCCGCGCCCAGGACGAACGTATCGGTCCAGCAGGCGCCGGCGATGGGGATCGGCGTGCCGGGCCTGGCGAATGCCTGCAGCGTCGCGTTGGGGTCGCACGGCGCGAAGAGCGGAGCGCCGATGGCCAGGGTCGCCCAGAAAAGCACGAGCGCGGTACCGGCCATGCCGACCACGCTCTCGCGCAGCAGCGCGAACGACCGGACGGCGTTCATCAGGGCGGAGCCGTAGCCGGGAGCGGAAACTGTTGCGGTCGTGGCCACCTCTCGCTCCTCAGGTAAACCGAATTCGCGGATTCAGCCAGGTGTAGCCGATATCCGAGATGGTCTGGGTGGCGACCACCACGAACACCGCCACCATCGACGCGGCCTCGATGAGCAGAATGTCCTGGTTCAGCGACGCCTCCAGCAGCAGCGCTCCGAACCCCTTGTAGGCAAAGAAGAACTCGACCACGATGACCCCGGAGAGCAGCCATGGAATCTGGAGCATGATGACCGTGAACGGCGCGATCAGGGCGTTGCGCAGAGCATGCTTGAGAATCACCGAGCGGTACGGCAGCCCCTTGAGCACCGCGGTGCGGATGTAGTGCGTGGTCATGACCTCGGCCATCGAGGCCCGGGTCATCCTCGCGACATAGCCGAAGTCGTAGATGACGAGCACCGCCACCGGGAGCACGAGCTGCTTCCAGTCGAAGCCGCCGATCATGCTGCTGGTGCCCGGCAACCACGCCAGTCCGAAGACGAAGATCGCAGCGAGCAACGGTGCGCTCGCGAACTCCGGTACCGACGTGGTGACGATACTGGTCACGGAGATTGTCCGGTCGAGGTACGAGCCTTCCTTCATTCCCGAAAGGATGCCGAGAACGAGCGAGAGCGGCACGATGAACACCATCGCCCAGAAGGCGAGGATCGCGGTGTTCCACAGCCGGTCCCACATGAAATCGTTGATCGGCTTCTTGAAGCGGGCCGACTCACCGAGGTCGCCGGTCACGAAGCCCCACAGCCAGCGCCCGTAGCGCTCGTGGACCGGGTCGTAGTACCCGTGCTTGTGCAGCCAGATCTCGCGCTGTTCCTGGGTCGAGTACTGGCCCAGGACCTTGGTGGCGACGCTTTCGACGTTGATTTCGAGCAACAGGAAAAGGAGCACCGACACGACCAGCATGATGAGGAGCATCTGACCGAAGCGCTTGAGGATGAAGACGAACATCAAGTCCACTCCTTCCGATGGCCGGGGCTGCGACGATCGCCGGCGATGCGCCCGGTGCCCTCGAGACAGTCTCGCCGCCTTTCGGCACAGGAGATCGGGTGTGCAGGTGCCACCGCAACCCTTGCCCGGCATTGTGGGTACTCGCGTCGGCAACTTCCAGTGCGAACGAGCACGGCGTCGCAGGCACGGAGCGTTCCCCGCCCCCGCGGCGATCACCGCGTCGAGCGTGAGGCGCGGGATCGCCGCTCGGGAATCCGCCCCGGAACGGGACCGCGGGTACCGCCGCGCTCCGGGGGTGGGCGATGTCCTCGCAAGTCGGACGCCGCATCGGATGGAAGGACAGGCAATTGCCCGTTTGCCCGGAAGTCCCCGAATGTCGAGACGTCGATGCCGACGCGTCTCCCTGACAGCGGTGGCACCCGCTTTCGACGCACGACCGGGTCGCTCGCCGCGGCAGGGTCGGACTCCGTACACTTCCGCACTCCGGCGAGCCCGGCCGGCTCGAATGTCATTGGCCCGGTCGACATCGAAACTCGCCCGCAGCCGTCGCGCGAATCGGTGCGTGCGACACCGCTTCGGTGGTCAGGCGACGGGCGGTTGAGGAGGGAGGCATGGCATTGCGCGCGAGCCTGCCGATGTACGACCTGTTCGAGGCCAGGCAATGGACGGACAGGTTCTGGAGCGCCGTCGCCGTCGAGTTGCGCGCCGAGGGGATCTCCGAGGCGCCGGATGCGCTCGAACGCGTGCCCGACCACCACGACGCGTGGCGACCGGATGGATTGCTGTTCTCGCAGTCGTGCGGATATCCCGTCGCGACGGCGTTTCGCGGTGCGCTCCGAGTGGTCGCGACGCCGCACTACGCGGCACCCGGTTGCGAAGGCCTCTGCTACTCGAGTGTCATCGTGGTGCGGGAATCGAACCGCGCGGCCGATCTCGGTGGGCTGCGCGATGCGGTCTGTGCATTCAACTCGCGGAATTCCCAGTCCGGCTACAACGCGTTGCGATCGGCGGTCGCGCCGTCGGCGCGAGACGGGTGGTTCTTCGCGCAAACCGTCGAAACCGGCGCCCACGCCGCGAGCATCGAGGCGGTGCGCGACGGTCGCGCCGACGTCTGCTCGGTCGATTGCGTGACATGGGCGCTGCTCGGCCGGTACCGTCCCGCCGCACTTGTCGGGCTCAGAGTTCTCGCCTTCACCGAACCGATGCCCGGCCTGCCGTTCGTCACCGCCGGTGATTGCGCCGAGGCGATCCTCGACGCGATTCGTCGTGCGCTGCAGCGCACGCTCGCGCGGCCCGATCTGGCGCAGACGCGCGAGGCGCTGCTCATCGCCGGCCTCTCGGTGACGTCGGTCGATGCCTACGAGCCGCTGCTCGAAATGGAGCGCGCCGCGGCCGCGTCGGGGTACCCTGAACTGATATAGAGCCTCGGGCATCTCCGAATCGGGGGCCGGCGTCGCCGAGTCGGCTCGAATCCTCGGGGGGCGTCCTGCCGCCGCGCTACGGGGACGGACCGGGATTGCGCCGCCGGCCGCGGGCGACAGTCGTGGCCACCAGCCACCCGCATGTACGATCGGGCGAACGTGCAGGGAGGACTCCAGGGAGGGTCGTGAACCGTGTCCGCCATCGAAGTGCTGTTCCTCTCCAAGGAAGATGTCGATTCGCTCGAGCTGAGCCTCGAGGACATGCTCGACGCGGTGGAGATGGGCCTCGACGCCCACGGGCGCAAGGACGTGCTGCTCCCGTCGAAGGACCACATCCCGCTCGACTGGCCGCAGAACATCTTCAACATCCTCAAGGGCTATGTGGGTCCGATCCGCTCCGTCGGAGTCAAGGTGCTCGGGGATTTCAGCCGGAACCACGAGCACGGCCTCCCGTCGGAGCTTTCGACCCTGCTGCTCATCCGTCCTGAAACCGGTGCCCCGTACGCGATCGTCAATTCGACCGCGATCACCTGGATGCGCACCGGTGCGGTGACGGCGATGGGCGCGAAGCATCTTGCCCGCAAGGACTCGAAGGTGCTCGGGCATATCGGTGCTCGCGGCACGTCCTGGTACAACGTGGCGATGATGGACCACATCTTCGACTTCGACGAGATCAGGGGGACCAGCAAGCGCCCGGAGTCGCGCGAGCGCTTCTGCCGCATCATGACCGAGCGCCTCGGGAAGGAGGTTCGGGTGATGGACAACTGCCTCGACACGGTGCGCGATGCGGACATCATCATCGACGCGTCGCGGCTCACCGAGGAGGAGGTGCTGGTGCCCGACAGCGCGGTGAAGCCCGGGGCCCTGCTCCAGGCCTACGGCGCGGTGCTGTCGGTCGAGCGTACGCTGCCGTTCTCGGTTGACAAGTTCGTGGTCGACGACTGGAACCAGTGCCACACGTCGAAGTACGGAACGTTCGCCGGGATGATCCAGGAGGGGGCGATCAGGGACGAGCACATCTACGGCGAGATCGGAGAGGTCGTGGCGGGCCTCAAGCCAGGACGCGAGTCGGACGAAGAGCGCATCCTGTTCTGGCACAAGGGATTCGCGGTGAGCGACATCGTGCTCGGACACCTGGCGTACGAGAAGGCGAAGGAGCGCGGCGTCGGAACGCCGCTTACCTATTTCGCCTCGCCGCGAGACGAATGATGCCGCCGGTGATCGTCCGTCGACCGCGGCTGCGTACTAAGGAGTCCGGTCCCGTGCCGAACCCAGTCCTGATCGACGGCACATCGCTCGGACTGGAGGAGTTCGACGCGGTCGCCCGTCGGGGCGCGTCGTGCGCGCTCTCCGCGCCTGCGCGAGCCGCGGTCGAAGGTGGAGAGGCCGCGGTGCGCCGCGCGCTGGATACGGGCGATGCCGTCTACGGAGTGAATACCGGCTTCGGAGACCTGGCAGGGGTCCGCATCGCCGGGGAACGGATCGCCGAGCTGCAGCGGCGACTGATTCTGAGCCACGCGGCCGGGCTGGGGGAACCGCTGGAAGATTCCGTGGTGCGCGGCATGCTGCTCCTGCGCGCGAACACCCTGGCACGCGGACATTCGGGCGTGCGGGCGCAGGTGGTCGAGGCGCTGATCGCCCTCCTCGGCGCCGGTGTGCTGCCGGTGGTGCCGAGCCGGGGTTCGGTCGGTGCGAGTGGAGATCTCGCCCCGCTGGCGCATCTGGCGCTACCGCTGCTCGGATACGGGAAGGTGCGGATCGACGGCCGGGTCGCAACCGCCGCCGACGGCCTGCGGCGTGCCGGGCTGGAACCTCTGGAACTCGGGCCGAAGGAAGGGCTCGCGCTCATCAACGGGACGCAGGCGATGACCTCGCTGCTCGCCCTGTCGTGCCTCGACGCGCGCCGTCTCGTGCGCACAGCGGATCTCGTCGCCGCGCTGTCGACCGATGCGTTGCGCGGCACCGACACCGCCTTCGACCCGAGGTTGCACGCACTGCGCGCGTATCGGGGCCAGTGCGCCTCGGCCGCGAACCTGTGGTCGCTGATGAGCGGATCCGCAATCCGGGAATCCCATCGCGCGGGCGACGTGCGGATACAGGATCCGTACAGTGTGCGCTGCGCCCCCCAGGTGCACGGTGCCGTGCGTGACGTGCTCGAAGACGTCGAGGCAAAGGTCGCGGTCGAGATGAACGCAGTCACCGACAACCCGCTCGTCTTCCGCCGGGAAGACAGCGGCACGGCGATACTGTCCGGCGGCAACTTCCACGGCCAGCCCATGGCGTTCGCGGCCGACTTTCTGGCCATCGGGCTCGCCGAACTCGCCTCGATCAGTGAACGGCGGATCGAGAAGCTCACGAACACGGCGTTTTCCGGACTGCCGCCGTTCCTCGCGCGCGACGCGGGCCTGAACTCCGGATTCATGCTCGCGCAGGTGACCGCGGCGGCGCTGGTGGCGGAGAACAAGGTGGCGTGCCATCCCGCCTCGATCGATTCGATTCCTACCTCGGCGGACAAGGAGGACCATGTATCGATGGGCATGGGAGCGGCGCTCAAGCTGCGCACGGTGGTCGCGAACGTGCGCATGGTGCTCGCCATAGAACTGGTCGCCGCCGCGCAGGGAATCGACCTGCTGCGCCCGCTGCGTTCGAGCGAGCGGCTGGAGACGGTGCACGCGATGGTGCGCGAGCGCATCGCGTTCCGGGAGGACGACCGGGAGATGGGCGTCGACCTGGAGCTTGGCATCGCGCTCCTCGACGATCTCGGCCCGGTACTCGACTCGCTCGAGTGACTTCGGCGATGCCGAGCGCCGTGCCGGACTGCTGCCTCCGGCATCGACGTGTATCGGGTTTGACGGCACCCTGCGCAGGGTTCACGATTTGAGCGCCCCGGGATGCCCGCTTGGGGATGGAGTCGCGTGCGTCGGCGCCAGTCCGAGCTGCATGGAAGAGAGACATGCCGGTCTACCGCACGAACCCGAACGCCGAGAGCTACGGACAGAGCGTCGGTATCCTGCTCCTCGATGCGCACATGCCCTTTCCTCCGGGCGATGTCGCCAACGCCAGCACCTACCGCTACCCGGTGATCTTCAGGCCGGTGCCCGGACTCGCGGTTGACGCGTGCCTCGCCGGCGCACCGGAATACGCCGAAGCGGTAGTGGGCGGCGTGCGAGAGCTCGCACGGCAAGGCGTGCGCGCCATCGGCAGCGACTGCGGCCTCATGCTCCGGTACCAGCAGGTGGCGGCGGATGCGGTCGACGTGCCGGTGGCGCTGTCGAGCCTGCTCCAGTTGCCGCTCATCGAGCGCAGCCTCGCCGCTGATCGGCCGATCGGCGTGCTGACCGCAGACTCCTCCAACCTGAGCGTGGAATTTCTCGAGCGCGCCGGGATCAGGCCCCGCAACCCCATCGTCATTCGCGGCATGCAGGACGAGCCGGAGTTCCGCACCTCCATCCTCGAGCCCAAGGGCACGATGGACACCGACGTCGTCACGGAAGAGACGGCCGCGAAGGCGCGCGAGATGAAGCACGAGAATCCCGCACTCGGGGCGATACTGCTCGAATGCTCCCGAATGCCTCTTTATGCCGCCGCGATTCAACAGGCGGCGGGGGTACCAGTGTTCGATTTCGTCTCCCTCATCGACTTCATGCAGGCCGGGATCAACCCGCGCCGATACCACGGTTTCATGTAGGAGTCCCGAGATGCCCGTCTATCGAACGAGTCCGCGCGCCGACGCCAACGGCTACTGCGTCGGCATCCTGCTCCTCGATCTGCGCCAGCCCTTCGTTCCCGGCGATGTCGGCAACGCCACCAGCTACGACTACCCGGTCCTCTACCGCACGGTGCCGGGGGGATGCGCTTCGCGAGTGTTCGTCGGCGATCCGGAACTGAACGATGCGGTGGTCGAGACGGCACGCGAACTGGTGGATCAGGGTGTCAAGGGCATCAGCAGCGACTGCGGCTTCTTCATGAACTTCCAGGACCTGGTGGCGGAGGCGGTGGACGTGCCGGTGTTCCTGTCGAGCCTCCTTCAGCTTCCCCTCGTCTCGTCCTTCCTCGGCCGCGACCGCACACTGGGGGTGCTCACCGCCAACACGACCGCGCTCGGCAATCGGGTGCTCGAGCTCTCCGGCCTCCCGCCCGGGCGAGAAGTGGTGATCCGAGGGATGCAGGACAACGACCACTGGCACGCGGCGTTCAAGGATCCGGCCGAGGTCGTGGACACCGACGTCATCGAACGCGAGGTGGTCAACGAGGCGATCGCGTTGCAGGAAGCCTCGCCCCGTCTCGGCGCGATCATTCTGGAATGCTCGCTCATGCCGCCCTATGCGAGAGCGGTGCACGACGCAACCGGCCTCCCGGTCTACGACTTCATGAACCTCATCAACCTCTTTCAACGGGCCACCCACCAGCACCCCTACCAGGGATACTACTGAACCGGTGACCGACTCTCCGGCGGAGCGCGAGGACGCACCCGCCGGGTGATGCGCGGCGCGCTCACACGACCAGCATGATCTTCCCGACGTGTTCGCTGCTCTCCATCAGCCGATGGGCGCCCGCCGCGTCGGCAAGCGGAAATTTCGCGTGCACGACGGGGCGGATGGTGCCCCCTGCAATCAACGGCCACACCTGCGTTCGGAGCGCGTGCGCGATGGCCGCCTTCTGTTCGACGGAGCGAGGGCGCAGCGTGGACCCGGTGACCGTCAGGCGATTCAGCATGATCGGCAGCACGTTGAGCTTCTCGACTCTGGGGCCGTGCTGCACCGCGATGATCACGAGCCGTCCTTCGGTGGCGAGGCATTTCAGGTTTCGTGCGAGGTAGTCGCCGGCGACCATGTCGAGCACCACGTCGACGCCGCGCCCGCCGGTGAGTGCGCGGATGCGCTCGACGAAATCCTCCTCGCGGTAGTTGATGGCCGCGTGGGCTCCGAGCGCCAGACAGGCGTCGCACTTCGACTTCGAACCCGCGGTGACATGGACGGTCGCGCCGAATGCGGCCGCGAGCTGGATCGCCGTGGTGCCGATGCCGCTCGAGCCTCCATGCACGAGGATCGACTCCCCCTCGGCGAGGCGGGCGCGATCGAAGACGTTGGTCCAGACCGTGAAGAACGTCTCCGGAAGCGCCGCCGCTTCGACCGTGTCGAGGCCGGCCGGAACGGGAAGGCAGAGTGGTGCCGCCGCGGTGCAGAACTCCGCGTATCCGCCGCCGGTGACGAGTGCGCACACGCGCGATCCGATGGCCGGTGAATCGACTCCGTCGCCGAGCGCGGCGACGGTGCCCGCGATCTCCAGTCCGGGAATGTCCGACGCGCCGGGTGGCGGGGGATAGAGCCCCTGGCGCTGCATCACGTCGGGTCGGTTCACACCCGCCGCCTCGACCGAGACGAGCACCTCGCCGGGGCCGGGCTCGGGCACGGAGCGCTCGACCGGAACGAGCACCTCCGGGCCGCCGGGCTCGGAAATCTCGATGGCGGTCATGCGTGACGGTATCGATGGAACGGACATTGAGCTATCTCCTTGTGCCGGCGCCGATCTCCGCGTCGGGCGGCAGTCCGCGGGCGACGACATGCGGGTTCTCGAACCCTGGCTTGCCGTAGGAGACCCGACTGCCATCAAGGGTTTCGACGCTGCCGCCAGCCGCATTGACGATTGCATGGCCGGCCGCGATGTCCCACTCCATCGTGGTGCCGAGTCGCGGATACACGTCGGCGACGCCTTCTGCGATTCGGCAGAATTTCAGTGAAGAACCCGCGCTCACGACCTCGGTGATGTCGAATCGTCCGAGCCAGGCATCGGTTTCGGCACTGCGGTGCGAGCGGCTGGCGATTGCCACGAGGCGCCTGCCCGGCCTGCGGCACGCGATCCGCTCGGCGGCCCCGCCGCGGCGGCGGCGCCATGCCTTGCCGTCGCCCGCGGTCCAGTACGTCTCGTCGAGGGCCGGGACGTGGACCACTCCGGCGGCGGGCGTCCCGTCTTCGATGAGCGCGATGTTCACCGTGAACTCGTCGGTGCGGCGGATGAACTCCTTGGTGCCGTCGAGCGGGTCGACGAGGAAGAACGGTCGAGCTTCGACATCAGGGACGTTGCCCGCCGAGAACGACTCCTCGGCGACTACTGCGACGTCCGGCGCGCACGCGGCGAGGCCGTCCAGAATCACGCGCTCGGCCCGTGTGTCGGCCTCGGTGACCGGCGATCCGTCGGACTTGTCGAGGACGGCGAATTCGCTCCCGTACACCGTGAGGATTTCGCTTCCGGCCCGGCGTGCGATCTCGCACAGCGACGCGGCCAGGTCCGTCATGTTCCGCTCCACTCAGCGACCTCCCGATACATCCACGAACGAGCCGGTGCAGTACGAGGAATCGTTCGAGGCGAGCCACAGGATGGCATGGGCGATCTCGACGGGTTGACCCCCGCGCTTCATCGGCACCACGGTCTTGACCCGGTCGACCCGCTCCGGCTCGCCGCCGAGCGCATGGAGTTCTGTGTAGACGATGCCCGGCCGGACCGCATTGACGCGGATCCCTTCCTCCGCCACTTCGTTCGCGAGGCCGACGGTCATCGTGTCCACCGCGCCCTTCGATGCCGCGTAGTCGACGTACTCGCGCGCGCCGCCCATCCGGGCCGCCGCGGACGAGACGTTGACGATGCGTCCGCCGGTGCCGCCGTAGCGTGTGGACATGCGTCGCACCGCGGCGCGGCAACACAGGAACACGCCGACGACGTTGACCCGCAACGTGCGTTCGATGCGTTCGGCGGACATCTCGTCGAGCCGCATCTGGAGGTCGAGCGTGCCCGCGTTGTTGACCAGGACCGCGAGGGTCCCGAGCTCCGAATCGACCGTGGCGAACATGCGCTCCACGTCGTCCTCGCTCGCGATGTCGGCCTGAATGGTCGTCGCACGAGCACCTCGGGCCCGCGCCTGCTCGGCGACCGACTCCGCGGCACTGGAGTCCCGCCGGTAGCTGATCGCCACGTCGAACCCTCGTTCGGCCGCGAGCACCGCGCTCGCCGCGCCGATCCCCCGGCTCGCGCCGGTAATGAGCATCACTTCTCGCACGTTCGGTCTCCAGCTCCCTCGGATGCGGCTCCCTTGCCGCGAGAGCCGGCGACTATCCGTGCTCGGGGGAATGCTGTCCAGCCCCAAGAGTCGAACGAGGCGTACAAGCCGCGGCCTCCAGGTCCCGGCGTACGGCATGGACTGGACAGGACTCGATGCCTATCATTCGTGTCGACTCCCGCACCCGAGCGACACGAAATCGGATTCGGAGCGACCCGCGTGGCAGCCTCGATTATCGACACCCTGCGTTACGCCCGGCGCCTCAAGGAGGCAGGGGTCGCTCCGGAGCAGGCGGAGGCGATGGCAGACGCGCTCGCGGAAGAATTCGTCCCGAGCCTCGCCACGAAGGCCGACCTCGGGTTGTTGGGCTCCGAGCTCAAGGCGAGCATGGCCGCCCTCGAAGCCCGGCTGACGTGGCGGCTGCTGGGCGGCGTCGGCGTCATGGTCGGGCTCGCGGTCGCGCTCATCAAGATCGGCTGAGCCGGGCTCCTCGTTTCGGCCACGACCGACGAGCCGTCCTCCGGGCTGGACACCGCGAGGGAACCCGCCGACCATCCGCGGGTCAGTTGAAACATTCTTCCGTCTTCAGCCGCATGGAGCCAACCATGCTTCGTTCCCTTGTCGTTTCCCTCTTCCTCGCGATACCGGTCTCCGGATTGGCCCAGAACGCCGACATCCAGGGACCCGTCTCCCGGGTCACCCTCGTCGAGCTGTTCACCTCCGAGGGGTGCAGCAGTTGCCCGCCGGCGGAGAAGTGGCTGAATGAAACCGAGGCCCGCTCGGACCTCTGGAGTCGGGTCGTCCCCGTCGCGTTCCATGTGGACTACTGGGACTACATCGGCTGGCCGGATCGATTTGCCGCCCGCGAGCACTCCAAGCGCCAGCGGACGTACCGCGAGGTCGGACGGATCCGAGGCGTCTACACCCCCGGTTTCGTGGTTGGTGGCCGGGAGTGGCGGGGCTGGTTCCGGGATCCGACGCTCAAGCCGCAGAAGGCGGTCGACGTCGGATCGATCTCGGTGGATGTGCGCGACGGCCGGTTTGAAGCGCGGTTCGAACCGACCGTCGAAATTCGCAAGTCGATCGAGCTGCACGTGGCGCGGCTCGGCTTCGATCTCGTCACCGAGGTGCGCGCGGGCGAGAACGATGGCCGGACCCTCGAACACGGATTCGTGGTGCTCGGTTGGAATCGCCACCGCATGAACGGTGTCGATGGGGCATTCGAGGTGTCGGGGGAGGTCCCCGCCGCATCGAACCCGGCGCCGCGCGAAGCGCTCGCGGTCTGGGTCGGCGTGCCGGGCGATCCGTTTCCGATTCAGGCCGCCGGCAACTGGCTCATGCGCTGAGGATCACCGATGACCGATCAGTCCTCCTCGGGACCCTGGAGCGAATCCCGCACGAACGGGTAGACGCGGGTGATGTCCGCATTCGGCTCGTGCGCTTCGAGGTGCCGCCAGACGTCGATCACCGCCGGACTGACGGGGTCAGCGGCGCCGATCGCCTCGACCGCCTCCCGGTAGAGACCGAGGTCCTTGTTGAGCTGGGTGCTCGAGAAGCCGGCATCCCAGGTGCCGGTCAGGATGCGATTGGGGAACTTGTCGGCGGTCGCGGTATTGCGACCACTCGATGCGTTCACCACGTCGAGAATCATCTTCATGTCGAGACCCTGACGCACTCCGAAGGCGACCGCCTCGGCGGTGGCCGCCATCGCGGTGCCGGAAAGGAAGTTGTTGAGCACCTTCATCGCCTGACCCTGACCCGCGTTGCTCCCTACGTGGAACACGTTGCCGGCCATGGCTTCGAACGCGGGCCGCAGCTTCTCGAACGTCGATTCCGAGCCCGAGTACATGATTGCGAGGGTCGCGTTGACCGCGCCGCTCACGCCGCCCGAAATCGGCGCATCCACGTACTCGATGCTGTGCGCCGCGAGCAGGTCGTGCACGCGGAGCGCGGCCTCGGCTCCGATGGTCGAGTGATCGACGACGAGCCGGGTCGTCCGCTCGGAGACCCCGGCGATTTCGCGCGCAATCGACTCCGACGCCCGGCCGTCAGGTACGCATGCGTGAATCGCCGCGACTCGGCCGGCGAGCGCAGCGACCGACGCGGCGAGCCGCGCTCCCTTCGGTGCCCGTGCCTGGGTGCCCGCCGCGTCGTGTACCACGACATCCAGCCCCGACTTCACGAGGTTCGTCGCCATCGGCCGACCCATGTTGCCGAGGCCGACGAATCCGATCTCATTCAATGCCATGCTGTCGCTCCGTCGCCATTCCACGCGAGCCGCCGGAAGCCGGTCCGGGCTACCGGACCAAATTGGACTCAGTCGCCGCTGTCCAGTTCGTCGAGTACCCGGCGTGCGATCCGGAAGCTCTCGACTCCGGCCGGGACGCCGCAGTAGACGGCGATCTGGTGCAGTACGTCCTTCAGCTCGTCGCGGGTGACGCCGTTGCGGATGGCGCCGCGGAAGTGGAGCTCGAACTCGTGGCTGCGCCCAAGCGCGGCGAGCATCCCCAGATTCAGGATGCTGCGCTGCTTGCGGTCGAGATGGGGGCTTCCCCAAATCTCGCCCCAGCAGTACTCGGTGACGAGGCTCTGAAATTCGCGATTGAAGTCCGTCGCTCCCTGTATCGCCTTGTTGACGTAGTCCTCTCCCAGTACTTCCGAGCGTACTCTCAGTCCGGTCTCGTAGCGTTCTTTGTCCATGGAACCGGTTCTCCCTTGTGGTGTGAACGGACGGTGGCCGCAATATCTCACCGACTTGCGAATCAAGGGCGCGGAGATGGCTGGATTCGCAAGGCGAGCGCGAGCCAAGGCGGGCAGGCGTACTTGACGGTACGTCGAGCACCTTGGCCGTGTTCAACGAAGCGAATGCGGTCGAATCCGCGTGCGCAGCCGTGAGTCGGCGAGGTGTTGCGGCTGGTCATCCTCGCGGATTATGTCCGTTTGGCGCGCCTTGATGTAGGTTCGCGTCGGAGTCGGACCGGTGCTCGAGTTCACCCCGGCCGGTGGCATGGGTCTCCACCACCGGCTCGACGACATGGTGAGGGGCCTCGCTCCCGGTCGGATCGCATGGCCGCCGGGTGGGGGAAGCGGCGATCGGGAAAGGTGGCCCGGACGAGCCGGAACGACGGTCAAATCGAACGGGAGGGGATGTTTCCATGCACGTCCTGATTCTGCCGGGCGACGGTATCGGGCCCGAAATCTCGACGGCGGTGCGCCAGGCCCTGGAGGCGTTGAACACGCAGTTTGCGCTGGGCCTCCGCCTGTCGGAATGCCGCGTCGGGCTGGCGGCGCTCGAACACGACGGAACGACATGGCCGGATGCGGCGGAGGAGGCCGTGCGCGCCGCGGACATGACCATTCTCGGCCCGGTCGATTCCGCCGCATATCCCCCGCCGACCGAGGGCGGCGTCAACCCGAGCGCCACGATGCGCATACGGTTCGATCTCTACGCCAACATGCGCCCGAGCCGTGTACTGCCCGGCGTTCCGGCGCTCGCGTCGGGCATGGATCTGCTCGTCGCGAGGGAGAACACGGAGGGCTTCTACGCCGACCGGAACATGCATGCGGGGACCGGCGAGTTCATGGCGACCGAGGATGTCGCCCTGGCGGTGCGAAAGATCACCCGTCGAGGCTCCGAACGGATTGCCCGTGCCGCCTTCGCCGCCGCCCGCAACCGGCGACGCAAGGTGACCGTCGTGCACAAGTCGAACGTGCTGAAGCACACGGATGGGCTCTTCGAACGCACCGCCTACGGTGTCGCCGCGGAATGGCCCGACGTCGAGGTCGACGACGTGCACGTCGATGCGGCGGCCGCATTGCTCGTACGCGAGCCGGGACGTTTCGACGTGCTGCTGTGCACGAACATGTTCGGCGACATCCTGTCGAATCTCGCAGCAGAGCTCTCCGGCGGCCTCGGTCTCGGTGGCTCGATCAACGCGGGCGACAACGTGGCGGTGGCCCAGGCCGCGCACGGCAGCGCCCCGGACATCGCCGGCCGCGACATCGCCAATCCGGCCGCGCTCCTGTTCTCGACCGCGCAACTGCTGGCCTGGAAGGGAGAGCGGGAGCAGAACCGCGCATTGGTGGAAGCCTCGCGGACGCTCGAACGTACCGTCGAGACGTTGCTTGCCGCGCCGGAAACGCGGACCGCCGACCTCGGTGGTCCTCTCGGAACGCGGGCCTTCGCGGACAGGGTGGTGACGGGTCTTCTGGCCTGACCGAGCGGGCCTGCTGACGGGAGAGCATCCGAGGCGTTGCCGCGGGGAGATCCGCCGATGAGTGGGGCAGGGCGGGCCGCGCATGGAACGGAGGTCTTCCGCGTCCCGTGACTCAGCGTTGTGTCGCATCGGGTCGAGGCAATTTCGGTCCATGGGACGACGGAGCCTGAACGCCACGTCCGCAGGGCGAATTTCGCAGCGAAAATTCTCTCGACGCAACCGGAGGGAGCGGATTACGCTTCGCGCGTTTCCGGCTGCCGACGCCCGGGAGGTGCGAGGCCATGAGTACGAATCCGGTACACGCCCTCGACGCCGCGCATTACACCGATCCGGCCCTGTTCGAGCGGGAGCGGGAACGCGTCTTCCGTCGCACTTGGCAGTTCGCGGGACACGTCTCGCAACTGGAGCGTCCCGGTAACTACTTCGCCCTCGATCTCCACGGGCGCGGTCTCTTCTGCGTGAAGGACCGCGAGGGCGTCGTTCGCGCCTTCTACAACGCCTGCTGTCACCGCGCCCACCAGCTCGTGGAAGGAAGCGGCCACAAGCGGGTCCTGGTGTGCCCGTACCACGCCTGGACCTACGAGCTCGACGGCCGACTTCGTGCCGCTCCGGGCGCCGACAGCACGCCCGGATTCGATCCGTCGGCGATCTGCCTCACCCCGGTGCGGAGCGAACTCGTTGGCGGGTTCGTGTTCGTCAACCTCGACCCGGATGCCGAGCCGATGGAGCACTGGTATCCCGGCATCGCGGACGCCCTCGCCGAGTACCTGCCGGACCCGTAGCGCCTGCGCCTGGTGTGCGCGCGCGAGGTGGTGGAGCGCTGCAACTGGAAGGTGTCGGTCGAGAACTACAGCGAGTGCTACCACTGCCGGCTGAACCATCCGACATTCTCGAACGGCGTGGTCGAGGCCGACAGCTACGACATCATCCCGCACGGCCGGGTGCTGCGCCACGTGACGAAGTCGGTGCCGGTGGAATCGCTGACCTATCGCGTCGATCCCGACTCCCATCCGCATGCGCTCGACTACACCTCCTGGTTCCTGTGGCCGACGTTCTCGTTTCAAGTCTATCCGGGCAACGTCCTGAACACCTACATCTGGCAGGCGGTCGATCACCGGACTACGCGCGTCGTTCGGCAGTGGTTCGCGGCCGACGGCGTGGAGCCGGAGGTCATCGAGTCGCTTGCGGAGCAGGATCTCCGCACCACGGTGGCGGAGGATGTGCGGCTGGTGGAATCGGTGCAGCGGGGTCTGGAGAGCGGCGGCTACCGACCTGCGCCCCTGGTCATCGACCCCGCGGGGGGAGTGAACAGCGAGCACTCGATTCGGGCGCTGTACGAGTGGTTGGGGGAGGCGATGGCGTAGCGCAGGGGTGTTGGTTGAAGTGCTGAGTGTTGGCGCGAATCGTCCCGCATCTCCCCACCCCGCTGCTGTTCGTCTTCTGGCATACAATGTCCGCGTTCCCGAGTGTCGAGGTAGGGGGAGACAGTGCTCAAATCCCTCAATGTGAGGAATTTCACGGTCTTCCCGGAGGCCGACTTGCACTTCGCCAAGGGCCTCAACGTAATAGTGGGCGAGAACGGGACGGGAAAGACGCACCTCCTCAAGCTCCCGTATGCCGTCATGTCGATGAGTGCCAACGAGGGCAGGACACGATTCGGCCGCCCCACCAAGACCCTGCTACAGACGCGAATCGCAGAGAAAGTCGTCAATGTGTTTCGTCCGGAGGACCGCATAGGCCGTTTGGCACGCCGGCAGAAGGGCCGGAGCCGATGTGAAGTGAAGCTGGAATTCCGCAGGCCAAGGGCCTCGATCGCGTTCAACTTCGCTTCGCAGAACATATCCGAGGTCATCATCGACCGCAGCCTGTCTCGATGGCGCGACGACTGGCCGGTGTTCCTGCCTACCCGCGAGCTGCTGACGATTTACCCAGGGTTCGTTTCCTTGTATGAGACGCACCACCTCGAATTCGACGAGACGTGGCGGGACACCTGTGTGTTGCTCGGCGCGCCGACGCTCAAGGGACCACGAGCGACCGATGTCGCACGACTGCTCGAGCCCCTTGAAGAGCAACTCGGCGGCCGCGTAGTTCTGGAGAGAAACGGCCGTTTCTATCTGAGTCCGACCAACGCCGGCAACATGGAAATGCACTTGGTCGCGGAGGGTTGGCGCAAGCTCGCCATGCTGGCACGGTTGATCGCCACGGGCTCATTGCTCGACAAGGGCTGCCTCTTCTGGGACGAACCCGAGTCGAACCTCAACCCGAGACTGATTCGTGAAGTCGCGAGCGCGCTTCTTCGCATCTGTTCCGCGGGAGTTCAAGTGGTCGTGGCAACCCACAGCCTCTTTCTGTTGAGAGAGCTCGAAATCCTCCACAAGAGTAAATTCAAGAAGGTCGAGCAGCGTTATTTTGCGCTGTGGCGTGGTGATGAAGGAGTAGAAATTTCTCAAGCCGATGACGTGAGCGGCGTAGATCCGCTGATATTGCTGGACGAGGAGTTGTTGCAGTCTGATCGCTTCATGAAGGAGTACATGCAGTGACCCTGGTTACGGAGGGCGCTCTGACGTTCTCGTTTCCGGATCGATGCGAAGTCAGCAAGTACGACAGGTGGTCCTTCTATCGCAACCAGTTCCATTCCGTCGCAGGCGGTTCGAAGGCGGTGGATATCCTCTGCATCGATGACGATGCGGCTTGGCTGATTGAAGTCACGGACTACCGACAATGGCAGCAGACGGAGCCAAAGCCGAATCTGATCGACCTCGGAGATGAAGTGGCGAGCAAAGTACGCGACACGCTGGCTGGCCTGGCGGCGGCGAACGCGACTGCCAACGATGAATGCGAACGGAAGATCGCGCGGCGGGCGTTGGCAAGGCGACGTTGGAGAGTCGCGTTGCATCTCGAACAGCCGAAGTTGCCTTCTCGACTTTGGCCGCAGCCGTTCAATCCTGCCGATGTGACGTCGAAGCTGCGCAGCAAGTCTTCGTTGAAATCCATCGACGCCCACCCGGTCGTCTTGGATCTGCACACTCCGTGGCTCGGCGTCCCGTGGACAGTGCACCGTAAGCGGGCAACGTAGGCCGTGGTTGCGGGACGGCGTTCAGTGTGATGGCGAATCGTGGTGGTGCGGGCCGAGGTCGGTGCGCAAGGGGGCGTCGGCGAATAGCTATTTTCACATCCGTGGGGTGAGTTCGATGGTCCGCTTTGCCGGATGCGCACTGATGCGGAGCACGTCGCCGCTGGCAATCCGCGCGGACCGACCTCCGCCACTCTCGTGCACGTCAGGGTCGGAGAGCCTCCAGCGCGCGGTCCGGGTAGTCGGTGATGATTCCGTCGACTCCGAGCCTGGCCAGAGCCAGCATCTCGTCGGCCTCGTTCACCGTCCACACCACCACCCTCAGGCCGAGCGCATGGGCCTCGGTCAGCGCCGCCGCCGTCACCTCGCGATAGTACGGAGACCAGACGGCACACCCCGCCGCCTCCACCATCCGAGGCAACGAACCGTCGAACGTCTCGATGTCGAGACCCGCAGTCCAGGGCGACGCGCCGGGGTGGCCGCGGAGGACGTTGTCGATCCAGCGCTGCTCGGCGGTGAGGCATACGGTGGAGAGATCGGGCGCGAGCTTGCGGGCTTCACGGAGTACGCGCCAGTCGAATGACTGGAGGTCGGCCCGGTCGATCATTCCCTCGGCGCGCAGCACCCCGACCACCGCTCGCGCGAACTCCTCCGGCCTCGCCGTTTCCTCCGGCGCCAGGGGAGTCACCTTGGTCTCGATATTGAAGCGAACTCCATTCGCCCCGGAACGTTTCCCCAGGGCCAGCACCTCCGCCAGCGTCGGAATGCGTGTGCCGTCGCGCGGGACCTGTGCGGGAAACCGCCTCGCGATCTTGCTGCCCGGTGCCACCCTGCCAACGTCGAATTCGGACAGCGCGGCCAGATCCAGGGTGTTGACAAACGGCGCCGGCGGCGCGAGCCACGCGCCGGCCGCGTCCCGGGTGCGATCCGGATCGAGGGCCCGGTCGTGATACACGACGGGGACACCGTCCCGGGTCATGCCGAGATCGAGCTCCAGCACGTCGACGCCGAGCTCGATCGCGCGCTCGAACGCCGGAATCGTGTTCTCGGGAAGCAGCCCGCGGGCGCCGCGGTGTCCCTGAATTTCGAGCGCGCGGCCGGTCACGAGACCGAGTCCAAAAAGGAGTACGAGGAGCATGGCGCGGGGCAGGATTCGAACTGCGAGTCCGTTCGTCCTGGATGCGACATTCGATGTTCCATTGGCTGTCGTGCCTGGCGGGGAGCCTACCGGCGCAGCAGGAACCTTCACCGAGGCTCCGTGACCGACGGTGGAATTCGCTCGCCGATGAATTGCAGTCCGGTCATGCCGTCAGCTCCTTGTGGCCTGTCCGCTCCCGTCGGCTCTGCCGGCCCTGCCAGCCCCCGCCGTCGCTTTGTTGTGGTGCGCACCTGATTTCCGTGTCGCCTCGTTGCTTCTTCTGCTCGAACGGACCCTTCACGAACAGGTGCCGAGTGAAGTGTTGCTGGCCGGCCATCCATCCATTGATATTGTTCCGAATGTTGTCCGTGCGAGCTGGTCGACCAGTCACGGATGCACGAGAGCCGGATTGCGATGGGTCACGCCGTGCAGAACGCACGGGCTTGGCGGCAACAGACCGCGAAAACTGTCGCAGGTTCCGGTGACGGGACCGTGCGCGACGAAGGTCACCGTCTGCGGTCCGCGGACCAAGCTGACCATACAGCTATCGATGAACCATCACCTCCGGGTGGTCGAGCCTTCGGTACCGGATGCTTTCCACAAGTTCCCGGTTCGCGAAAATGTCGGCGCAGGCGTCCGCGATTGCGCGTACCTTGGCAGTCAACTGTACGTTCTTCGAATGCGCGACCACGACGTTGTGGTTGGGAACATCGTCGGCGATTGACAGGCGTTGCAATGTGGCCCCGCCATGGCCCCCGTAGTTGGGCCGCAGGAAGAAGATCGAGTATCCGAAATTGTGCGCGACCAACGCATGCAGCGTGTCGATGGACTTGGGGTGATACAGGACACGGGGCGTGATTCCGCGATCCACGAACAGCTTCAGGATGTGCTGCCGCGTCACCGGATAGTCCAACAGGATCAACGGCTCCTCGGCAATCTCCGACAGTCGCAGTGGCTGACGATCTCCGAGATGATTCGCGGCCGACACCCCAATATGAGGCGTCACGCTGAACAGGGGCCGAAATTCGATGTCGCTGTCGTAGTGCAGGTCGTAGGTGATTGCAATCTCGACATCGCCGGTGCGCAGCCGCGAGAGCATTTCCGGCAGGTCATACTCGAATATCCGCAACGTCAGCAACGGCAGGCGTTCCTGACAATACCGCATGATCGGCGGCAGCATCAGCGACGAGAACGAGGAGAAGCATCCCAGTCGGATCGCTCCCTTGAGCTGCGTTCCCAAGCCTACGGATTTTTCGTAGAACACCTCGGCGTGATCAACGAAGTGCTGGGCGCTGCGAACGAATTCCGCGCCGGTAGCGGTCAGGGCCAGCGGCTTCGACGGTCGACGGATGAAGATGCTGTAGCCGAGCTCCTGCTCGCAGACCTTGATCGCGGCGCTCACGGCGGACTCGGAAACCATCAGCGTACGCGCCGCCTCGAACAGGCTGCCGCACTTCGCCACGGTCGAAATATACTTCAGGTGTCTGATATTGTTAAACATCGGAAATTCCGAACTGAATAGAAGATATTTCCTAATTTACCGCACTGGCATGCTGCATATACATTGATTCCCATGGGCTCGGGCAGCACTGCATCAGGTCTGCGCCCTTTGCGATCGAACAACACCGAGGAGGCGGGCAGATGCGGAAAGACACGCGAAAAGACACACCACCTGCGCAGGAAGAGAGCAAGCCGGCCGTAGGCGCACCCTACATCTCACGGCGCGGATTCGTCACCGTGGCCGGTTCGGCCCTGTCGCTGACCGCGCTTGGCTACGTGGCACGAGAGGCCCGCGCCGCGACGCTCAATCCGGACCTCACCATGGCGGCGACGTCCAATCCGGAGTCGGCCTATCCCGACTGGTTCCCGAGCTGGGACCGTATCGTCGATCTGGCCAAGAAGGAAGGGCAGGTGCAAGTCAGCGCCTGGGGTGGTCCCGAGGTGAAGGTTCACTACAACAAGCTGGTGAAGGCATTCGAGAAGACCTACGGTATCAAGACCGATTACACGCACGGCGACTGGTTCTCCGCGCAGCAACAGGTGCTGGGCGACGTCCAGAACAATGTGGCGGAAGGCAAGATCGACGTCATCTTCCTGTGGGGCAAGCCGTTCTCGAATCTGCTGCAAGGCAACGGCGTCTGGGAGGTGCCGATGCTGGACCTGCTGCCGAACGCGAGGAAGATCGCGTACCGGCCGGAGCTCGGCCGCTTCGTTCACGACATGGTTCCGACCTACGGTGCATTCGTGCCCCACGTCAACTGGCAGAACTGCTACGTCTACGACAAGTCGAAGTACCAGCGCTCGGACATGCCCGACGACGTCCTCGGGGTGCTGGACTGGGCGAAGGCCCACAAGGGCGAATTCACCTACTGCGACTTCAACAAGGGCGGTTCGGGCCATACGTTCGGCATGATGCTGATCTACGGCCTGACCGGCGGCTACTCGAAGTACGCGTTCCGGCCGTACGACGAGCAACTGCCGGAACAGGACTGGGGACCGCTCTGGGACTTCCTGAACGAGCTGGAGGAGTACTGCTATCAGCCGGGCACCTACCCGCAGGGCAATTCCGCCGTGGCGCAGCTCTTCTCGGCCGGCGAGATCTCCTTCTGCCCGAACTGGGACGCGGTGATGAGCCAGCAGGTCAAGCAGGGCTTCCTGGATCCGGATCGCCTGGGCATGTACATCCCGAAGCCCGGCATTTTCTCGCCGCTCGACGGCTTCACGATTCCGGTGAATGCGCCGAACAAGGCCGCGGCGCTCCTGTTCCTCGACCACATCACGTCGGTGGAATCGCAGATGAGCGTCGTCAGCGAAGTCGGATCCTATCCGGCAGTGACGGAGGCCTGGGACGCGTCGCCGCAGGAGGTCCGGGACGAGCCCTGGCATCCGGAAAAGGACCTTCGGGCCTGGCGAGACCTCGGCACGGTCGGGGCGCGGCATGGCGAGTACATGTTCCGGATGATGCAGGACTGGATCGACAAGGTGGCGCGTAGCTGACCGAGATGTATTGGAATGCGGACCGGGCATCGGCCCGGTCCGCGGGTTCTCGTTGGACAGACAGATGACCGCATCCGCGGGTACCAGCGCCAATCCGGCAACCGACGGCATTGCCCGCGCCCGCGTGCGGAAGGCCGGCGGCGTCAATTGGTTCAGTCTGTTGTTGCTGGTGCCGCTCGCCGCATTCCTGCTGGTGATGGTGGTCTATCCGCTGGTCATGGCGGTTCTCAGCTCCCTCGGCCTGGCTCAGCCGGTACAAGGCCTGCCGGATTCGTTCACCCTGGAGGGCTACCGGGAATTCTTCGATCCCGGCAAACCGGCGCTGGTGGCTCTCTGGTTCACCTTCAAGGTCACGCTGATCACCGCAATCACGTCGACGGTGACCGGGGTTGCGCTGGCCATCTATCTCAAGCTGCGCGACATCGAGTTGCCGGTCGCACTGTCCTTCATCATCAAGCTGCCGCTGTTCACGCCCTATCTGGTCATCGCCTTCATCTTCTGGGTGCTGCTCTATCCCGCCGGCTACATCGTCAATGTCCTGTCGCTGCTGAAGGATTTCATCGCCGATTACTACCTGCTGTTCGAGCAAAAGCCCATGCTGGTCAACGATCCTTTCGGGATCGCGATCATCCTGTGCGCAACGTGGATGCGGTTTCCCTACGGCTTCATCATGGCCCACAACCTGCTCGCCATGATCGATCCGAGCTACGAGGAGGCCGCACGCAATCTCGGCGCCTCGCGCCGTACCGTGGTCTGGCGTATCTTCCTTCCGCTGACCAAGTACGGCCTGCTGTCCGCGGCGCTGCTGAACTTCCTGGCCCTGTTCATCGCCTTTTCCATTCCGTTCGTGCTCGGGGCGAGCTGGCCGCAGTTCCTGTCGGTGTTCATCTACGTGAACGCCAAGGACCAGGGCGACTGGCTCTCGGGCTACACGGCCGCCGTGGTCTACGTCGCCATCGCCTTTGCCATCGGCTACGTGTATTCCCTCAGCCTGGGGCGGTCCCGAGAAAATGCCTAGATCCGGAACGAGGGTGGACTCGCACACGGGCTGGGGCACGTGGCCGGTCATCGTCATCGCGACGGTGACCCTGCTGATCCTGGTACCGCTCTGCCTGGTATTCGTCTACGCCTTCGCCACCAAGTGGTTCGCGAACCACTGGTGGTGGCCGCAGGAGATGGGCACCAAGTGGATCCTGTCGATCTTCCAGACCGACAACCTGATCAACTCGCTGTTCAACAGCTACCTGCTGGCCACCCTGACCACCATCGCCACCATCCTGATCACATTCCCGGCGGCCTACGTGCTGGGCACCCGCGCTCGCGCCTCGGCCGGCTGGCCGGCGGCTCTGGTCGAGAACCTGTCGAACCTGCCGCTGGCATTTCCGACCATTACCGTCGCCCTCGGATTGCTGCCGCTCTACGCCGCGCTGGGACTGATGGCCACGTTCGGCGGCATCGTGCTCTGCCACATGATCATGGCCATTCCCTACGCGCTCAGGGCAATGGTCGGAAGCTTCCTGCTGGTGCCGCCGGAGTACGAGGAGGCCGCGCGCAATCTCGGGGCGACGCGGTTCTACGTCATGCGCAGGATCTACCTGCCGCTGGTGTGGCGCGGTGTGCTGGCCGCCGGCATCTTCGCCTTCAGTTGGTCGCTGAACGAGTTCGTTCTGGTGCTGCTGCTGGGCTTCCCGGACATCGAAACCATCCCGGTTCAGATCTACCAGTTCGTCGGCGGTTACTACCTTCACCCGCAGAAGGCCGCGGCGCTCGGCCTGTTCCTGCTGATTCCCGCGCTCGCCCTGATGTATGTCGTCGAGCGAATGCTGAAAGGCGCCAGCGTGGTGCCGGCCGGCGCATGACCAGGATGCCCTTGCCATGACCTCCATCCGGTTCTCCGGCGTGAAGACCCGATTCGGTGACGTGGTCGCGACCGACATCGATCATCTCGAGATCGACTCGGGCGAGATCGTCTGCTTCGTCGGACCCTCCGGCTGCGGCAAGACCACGGCGTTGCGGACGGTCGCCGGCTTGCTCAGTCACGACGAGGGAGACGTCTATTTCGGCGACCGGCTGGTGAACGACCTTCCCCCGGAGCGTCGCAACGCGGCGATGGTGTTCCAGAACTACGCGCTGTTCCCGCACATGACGGTGTTCGACAACGTGGCGTTCGGCCTGACGGTGCGCAAGAAGCCGCCGGACGAGATCGCGGACAAGGTGCGGTCCGTGCTCGATCTCGTGCAGCTTCCGGATGTAGGAGAGCGCTACCCGAATCAGCTTTCCGGTGGGCAGCAGCAACGCATTGCGGTGGCCCGGGCACTGGCGACCGAGCCCGACATCCTGCTGTTCGACGAGCCGCTCAGCAATCTCGACGCGAAGCTGCGCGAGTACATGCGGTTCGAGCTGCGTCAGTTGCTGGAAAACCTGAAGATCACCACGGTGTACGTGACCCACGACCAGACCGAAGCCATGGTGATCGGCGACCGGCTCATCGTGATGAACGCCGGGCGCATCCTGCAGGACGCACCACCGAGCCAAGTCTATCATCGCCCCGCCGACCGCTTCGTGGCGGATTTCATCGGAACCGTCAGCATCGTCGAGGGCCGAGTTGCCGAAGCTGCGGATGCGGATGGCCTGGTGCGACTGCGGACCTCGGACGGACTGTCGTTCTGGGGTAACGGTGTCGGCGTCGGCCCCGGTGAGGCCGCGGTCGCCTGCATTCGTCCGGAAGCCATCCAGTTCGCGCCCGGTTCCGAACGGGACGCACGCAACAGGTTCGAGGCCGTCATCGAGGTCGCCACGGATCTCGGGGAGGTCAGGGAGATCCACCTGACCGTCGGGTCGTGGAAGTTGCGCAGCCGCGTGCCTGCATCCATGGCCCTCGAGGCCGGCGAACGGACGGAAATCGAAATTCTCGCCGAGCGCTGCACGGTTGTCCGGCCGTGAGTGAATTCGATCAGCACCAGAGCGAAAACATGGTCCGTTTCGTCAGCTACAACACGCAGTTCTGCACCGGTCTGGACGGCTACACCGATATTGACCGCATCGCGGCGGAGATCGCCTCGGCCGACGTCATGGCGTTGCAGGAGATCGACCGTCACTGGCAGCGCACCGGGCACGTCGATCAGGCCGATGCCCTGGCCGAACGGTTTCCGGACTATCACTGGGCCTATGGGCCGGGCGTGGACGTCGATGCGAGCTACTGTGAGCCGAACGGCAGGCTGGTGAACCGGCGACGTCAGTTCGGCAACATGGTGCTGGCTCGCTGGCCGATTCTGATGGTGCGGAACCACCTGCTGCCGAAGCTGCACCTGCGCAGTCCGCTGAGCCTGCAGCGCGCGGCGCTGGAGACCGTCGTCGCGCTGCCGGACGGGCCCTGCCGGGTGGTGTCCGTTCACCTGGCGCACGCGGCGAGCTCGGAACGGTTGCTGCAGATCGAACGGCTGATGGAAATCCTCGAGACGGCGCCGCGCGACGGCGGGGCCTGGTCGGGAACCGACTATGCCCCGGGATGGGGACTTGACGCACCGCCTCAGCCACAGCCTGCACGGTCGATCGTAATGGGCGATTTCAATTGCGAGCCAAACTCGAGGGAGTACACCAGGCTCTGCGGTTCGGTCGACCCGGCATTCGGTCCTCTGTCCACGTGCGACGGTCTAACCGATGCCTGGATGATTCGGGACAACAACGGCGAGACGGACGGGGCGACATACGGATTCGATGACCGTCCCCATCGGCTGGACTACATCCTCTTGACAAATCAACTGGTCGAACGACTGAGTTCGATTTGGGTCGACGGTGACGCCGTGGGCTCTGACCACAAGCCGGTTTGGGCGGAGTTCAACATCTGACAGGACCACCTTTGCCGAAGGGGCGGTCGGGAAGTGCAGCGTCGCTGATCCGCAGTGTTCTCCATGTGTTTCGGGGCTCGGTTGCCGCCCTTCGCGACCGTATCCTGTCGGACTGTCGAGGCTGTTCAATGTCACGGCTGTTCAATACTGTGTTGTTGTTGTGACGCAGGGCCGCGTGCCCGAGGGAACCGATGGCCGCCATAGAACTCGTCAGCGTCACCAAGACCTGGGGCGCCACCGTGGCCGTCCGGGATATTTCGTTCGCGGTGGACGAAGGCAGCTTCGTGGTCCTTCTCGGACCGTCCGGGTGCGGCAAGTCGACGACCCTGCGCATGATCGCCGGACTCGACGACGTGACCAGCGGTCGCGTGCTCATCGGTGGCGAAGACATGACCGGGGCGCCGCCCGCCGAGCGCAGGGTGTCCATGGTGTTCCAGTCCTACGCGCTGTTCCCTCACCTGGACACCGGCGAGAACATCCTGTTCGGCCTCAATGCGCGCAAGGTGCCGAAGCCCGACCAGAGCGCGCGACTCGTTCGCGTCGCGGAGATGGTCGGCCTGACCGAGCTGCTCGACCGCAAGCCGTCTCAGCTCTCGGGTGGTCAGCGCCAGCGGGTCGCGCTGGCGCGGGCGATCATCGCGGAGAACCCCATCTGCCTGATGGACGAGCCGCTGTCCAACCTCGACGCCAAGCTGCGGCACGAGATGCGGGTCGAGATCCGCGCGCTGCAGAAACGCCTCGACATGACCACCGTCTATGTCACCCACGACCAGACCGAAGCCATGAGCATGGCGGACCAGGTGGTCCTGATGCGTGACGGCGCAATCGAGCAGCAGGGTCCGCCGGCCGAGCTCTACGACGTTCCGGAAACGGTCTTCGCGGCCGGCTTCATCGGCACGCCGCCGATGAACCTGCTGAAGATCGAGGAAGCCGGTGGCGGGCTCGTCATCGCCGGAACGCAGGGCCCCGCCGTCGCGGAGGCCGGCACCGGTGGTCTGGTCATGGGCATCCGGCCGGAGAAGATCGCCATTTCCGACGGCTTCGGCATCGAGGGCCGAATCGAATCCTGCGACTACCTGGGCGCCGACACCATCGTTGGCGCGCGTGTGGGCTCGCAGTCGATCCTGGTTCGCGCCCACGGCCGCCACTCGCTGCCGGCCGGCAGCCGCATCCATTTTCACTGGCAGGAAAGCGAGGTGCACTTGTTCGACGACGAAACCGGTGCGCGAACGACGGGGGCCCGTCCCCTGCCAGTCGCCGCCTGAAGACATTGCAACCCACTGAAAGAGAGGGAGACAACCGATGGTGAAGAGACTGAAATCCGCCCGGACCGCGGTCCTGGCACTGATCGCGGGTCTGCTGCTGGCGCCGGCCGCGTCGGCGGTCGAGCTGACCATGTACTACCCGGTCGCGGTCGGCGGCCCGCTGACGAAGATCGTGGACGGCATGGTCGCCGACTTCATGAAGGAGAACCCGGACGTCGAGGTCAAGGCGATCTACGCCGGCAACTACAACGACGCCCGCATCAAGGCGCTGGCCGCGCTGAAGAGCGGCCAGCCGGCCCAGTTGTCCGTCATGTTCTCGATCGACATCTACGAACTCATCGAGCAGGACGCGATCGTCGCCTTCGACGACATCGTGGAGACGGACGAGGAGCGTGCGTGGCTTCAGTCGTTCTACCCGTCGCTGATGGAGAACGGCATCACCGGGGGCAAGACCTGGGGCATCCCGTTCCAGCGCTCCACCATCGTCATGTACTACAACAAGGACGCCTTCCGTGAGGCCAGGGTGATTTCACGCTGGATTTTAGCCCGGATAGCGAGAGTAGCCGGAGGACGGGTCTGACTGGCAGAAGGAGGTGCCCGGGAGTTGCGCTCAACACCCGGGGTGAGGAGGAGTGTCAGCGACTGGAGAGTGGGAGG
>JAJDUQ010000079.1 GCA_022826505.1 Gammaproteobacteria bacterium | reverse complement strand
GGTCCTGTCGTATCTGTTGATGGACTACCGGTATCTCTATCTGTAGGAGGCCGGGGATGAACCGACGCTCGGTGCTCAAGGGTCTGCTCGCAGTCGCCGCCGTGGCGCCGGGCTTCCGCCTGCCGCTGGTCCACGCTGAGGACCACGGCGGCAAGCTCTTCGTCTTCGTTCAGGCCGACGGCGGCTGGGACCCCACCAGCTTCTGCGACCCCAAGGCCAACACGCCCGGCGAGAAGGTCATCAACCACTGGGCGGAGAGCGACGAGGTCAGGCAGGCGGGGAACATCCCCTATGCCCCCTTCGCCGGCAACCAAGTGTTCTTCGAGAAGTATCACCGCATGATGCTGGTCATCAACGGCGTCGACGCCCAGACCAACGCGCACTCGGTCGGCATCGTCCACAACTGGAGCGGGCGCAACTCCGAGGGCTATCCGACACTCGGGGCGCTCTGCGCCGCTCATTATGCGCCGGCGCTTCCGGTGCCCTATCTCAGCTTCGGCGGCTTCTCGAACACCGCGGGCCTCACCCGCTTCACCCGCCTCGACGATCCGCGGCTCTTGCACGAGATCGCCTCTCCCATCGACGACATGGGGTCGTTCTTCAGCGACGAGGACTGGGAGGCCATGGCATCGCACCGGGCGGCGACGGTGGCGCGTCTTTCTGCGGCCCCGGACCTGCTGCCGGGAGACGAGATGCATCTCGGCTTCTATGGCTCGTCCTTCGCTGCCGAGGGGCTGAAGGCCTATGCCGACGCCATCCCGCCGGAGGACCAACTCGAGCAGCCGGTGGAAACCCAGGACAATCGCAGCACCCTGCGCCGGCAGGCACAGCTGACGGTACTGGCGTTCAAGACCGGGGTGGCGGTGAGCGCCGACCTCTGGCTCGGCGGTTTCGACACCCATACCAACCACGACCCGCCCCACGAATGGCTGTTCCGCAATCTCACCGATGCGGTGGACTATCTCTGGCGCTACGCCGACGAGCACGGCGTGGCCGACCGCATGGTGGTGGTGATCGGCTCGGACTTCGGGCGCACGAACTTCTACAACTCGGTGAACGGCAAGGACCACTGGCCGATCGGGAGCTACGTGGTGATGGAGAAGAACCGGTCGTGGACGGGGCGCGCGGTGGGCGAGACGGACGGGTTGCACTTCGCCTACAAGATGGACCCGGCGACGCTCCGCCGCGACGACACCTACGGGACGATCATCTATCCGAAGCACGTGCACAAGGCGCTACGCCGCTACCTCGGCGTCGAGAACACGGCCGGCGCCCTGCGCTTCCCCTTCAACAATACCGAGGATTTTGCGTTCTTCGTCTGATTGATCGTTGGCACCGCGATTGAGTCCCAGGATGTGGCGGCTGCCCGGCTCCGAGAACGCGGTGCGTCCGTCTGCGCGGAATCGAGCTCCACGTTCAGCCCGGCCGAGATCACGTTATCGTTGATCGACACGCCGCGGCTCTCCGCAACTCTGCAAGAGCGAGTGCTTGACGACTTCGCGCGATCCAGTCGGGCGCTGCACACCACATGAGCACCGAGCTTGCAGGCCCATGGGTGGAGCAGCAGTATCGGATCGCGGCCTTGTGCCGCGTCGCGTGCGCCGTGAGACCGAGGGAGAGCGGAACGATCGACACCTTCGACACCCTCCACACCGATGTCAGCGAGGTCATCGAGTTCGACGAGCGCCTGGCGGCGCTGTCCGGGCTGATCGGATCGGTCACCCGGCCCGGCGACTACTGCGTCCATGGGCGCCTGTTCGCCCCGATGCCGCGTATCGAAGCCGGAACAGCCGGCGTTCTTTCCTTTCCGATCCCGCCGGCGCAGACGCAAGCCTTGGTCGCCGATGCGGACCGCGCGCCTTACGGCAGGGGCCGGGAGACCATCGTCGACCCTTCGGTGCGCGACTGCTGGCAGCTCGCACCCGCAAGAGTTCGCATGGGAGGCCGGACCTGGGTCCACACCTTCGCTGACATTCTGGACCGTGCAACCGTCGGTCTCGGCTGCCCGGAGGGCGCCGTCACGGCAGAATTGTACAAGCTCCTGATCTATGAGCGCGGCGGATTCTTCAAGCCACACCGCGACACGGAAAAAGCGGACGGCATGGTGACGACGCTGGTCATTTCCCTGCCCGTGCCCGGCGCAGGAGGGGAGCTGGTCATTCGCCACCAGGGCCGCGAGACCGTGGTCGACATGAGGACCGACGAGCCGTCGGAGCTGGTCTACGCCGCCTTCTACGCGGACTGCGAGCACGAGATTCTCCCCGTGACGGACGGCCATCGCGTGTGCCTCGTCTACAACCTGATGCTGCAGGACGGGAGCGACACGCTGTTGGAAGCACCCGACTACGGCGCGGAGATCGACCTGATCGCCGCCGAACTTGGCGCTCGATGCCGCGAACCCGGCGCAAGCGGCAAGCTGATCTGGCTCCTGGAGCACGACTACAGCGCGGCGGGTCTCTCGTTCGGCACGCTGAAGAACGTGGATGCGGCGATCGGGCGCGTGTTGACGGCGGCGGCGGATCGTGCCGGTTGCGCCTTGCACGCGGCGATCGTGCGCGTGGAGGAGACAGGTTCGGGCTGGTACGGTGGCTACCAAGACGTTGTCGAGGATATCGCCGACGACCAGTTCGAACTCTACGATATCGTCGAGGTCGCGTGTTGGCTCGACGGTTGGACGCGTCCGGACGGCGCCCCTGCCGACTATGGCGCTCTCCCGTTGCTGCCGGGGGAGCTGATGCCGGCAGGCCGGCTCGATCCCGAGCGGCCCGACAGCCAGCGGCTGCTGGAGGCGAGCGGCAACGAAGGCGCGACGATCGAGCGGCTCTACTGCCGCGCGGCTCTGGTCGTATGGCCGAAGGCGGACAGCGCGCGCCTTCTGGCGCAGGCCGGTGCGGGCTCTCTTGCGGCGTTTCTTGCTGGAGAATGGCAGCGGGCCTCCGCGGGCGCGCCGACATGCGGTCCGATCCGGGACCTGGCGTCCCAGGTGGCGGACTTCTGGCCCTCGTGCGACCCGCACCGGAAGCGGTCGGAAGGAGACAGCTGGGAGGGACACAGCGCGCGAACGCTGGAACTCCTGTGCTCCATCGGCAACCGGGAGGCCTCCGCTCGCTTCCTGAGCGACGTGGTGCTGCCCAGCTACGACGGCGCGATGAACGGTGCGCTGGTGACCGCCGCGGCCAAGATGGGCGTCGGCGAGATGCGGGAGTTCCTTTGCGCGGTCGCCGGATCCAGGACTTCACAGCGGATCGAGGGCATCGTCGATC
>JAJDUQ010000230.1 GCA_022826505.1 Gammaproteobacteria bacterium | reverse complement strand
CATGGGTCCCGGTGAGGCCGACGTCCTCGCGGATGAAGTCCGACAGCAGGCGGCGGGGCTCGACCGAGCGTTCGTACGGCCTGCCGTTCACGGTGACTGTCACTTGCTCGTTGCTCATGGTCAGCCCTCCTGTGCGCAGCGCGCCGCGGCTTGTGCGACCGCGCGACGGGTGAGCGCGGCGGCGATGTCGCGACGGTACTGCCCGCTCGCGTGGAGATCGGAATTCGGCTCGATGTGCCTGCCCGCGGCGTCGCCGGCGGCTGCGAAGGTGCTGGCGCCGGCCGCCTCGCCGACCACCGCGCTCTCCGCCTCGGGGATCCGTCTCGCCCGGTCGCCGTTGCCGGTGTAGACCACGCGGCAGGCGGTGCAGCGGTCGTCCTCGACCGACAGGGTGACCGCGACACCGACGAGCGCGTAGTCCCCCTTGCGCGGACTGACCTCCATGAACGACCAGCCCTGGCCGCCGGGAGCGCGGGGCACCTCGATCGCGGTCAGCGCCTCGTCCGGCGCCATCGAGGTGGTCAGGGCGCCGACGAAGAAGTCGTCGGCGGCCACGCGGCGCACGGCGCCGTACTTCTGCACGACCATCTGTGCATCGACGGCCAGCGCCACCGCCGGCAGCTCCGACGACGGATCCGCGTGCGCCAGGTTGCCCCCGACCGTCCCGCGGTTGCGGATGGGTCGGTGGGCGATGTGGCCGATCGCTTCGCTCATCAGGGGACAGGCGCCCGCGATCTCCTGCGAGGCTTCCGCCGCCGAGAGGCGGGTCAGGGCGCCGACGGTGAGGGTGGCGTCGTCCGAGCGGATGTAGTCGAGCTCGGAGACCCCGTTCACGTCGACGAGGGCGCTGGGTCTGACGAGGCGCAGGTTCATCATCGCGATCAGGCTCTGGCCGCCCGCGAGCAGCCTGGCCTCGTCGCCTTCCGAGGCAAGCGCCGACAGGGCGTCTTCCAGCGAGCCTGCCCGCACGTAGCGAAAGGGAGGTGGTTTCATGTGCATTTCCTCCTCTGTTCAGAGTGATTCCGCGTCCGTGTGACGCGGGTCCCATATTGCATGGGCGTTTCGGGGTGTGCCGGCTTCGGGCGCCATCCCCGGGCGCTGCACGCGACCGAAGGTCCATCCCCTCATGCTCATGTCGTTTCCGTCGTCGGCTCGGCGCAAGCCAGCCGGATGTCCTCCAGCACCGGGTCGCTCGCGACCGCGACCTCGTTCTCGATCAGGGTGCCGCATCCCGGGCACGAGAACTGCCGGAATTCGACGTCCTCGTTGATGAAGTCGCGAGGCTCCCCGATCAGCGGATTGGATGCGGAGATGTGCCGATCCTCGCGGTTGCAGCCGAGCTTGTAGTTGTCCTCGACGGGACCAAGCTCCGTGTTGCACCGCGCGCAGGCCCAGAACGCTCCGCGGTCGTCGCGCTTCGCATGCAGGTACGGGGTGACCTCGTGGAGCACCGTGCCGTCGCGCTTCGTGGACGTTCGGTCGAACCGGCGCACGCGCTCTTCGCGCAGGCGCTCGCGGTGCCGGGCGGTGGCCTCCGTATCGACTCGTCCGCTCTCCTCGTCGATCACCGCCGCGTAGATATCGCGCGCCGCCGCCTCGGTGATGGCGAAGTTGTCGAGGTCGGCCTGGATCGCGTCCGGGTCGCGCTCCGCCGGGTCGCCGAAGCCGCCGCCCCCGCACCAGCGCACCGCGTAGACGTCCGAGGCGCGCTGCTTCAGGTTTTGCTGGCGAAGCTCCAGGTGCGTCGGTGTGCCCTCGACCTCGGCGATGTCCTCGGGCATCTCGCCCCGGGCGAACCGCGCCGCGATGTCGCTTCCGGTGACGTAGGCGTAGCGGTTGGTGGTCGACGGGTAGCCGCCCATCAGACCGGGCGAGGTGGGTGCCGCGTTCCCCGATGAAAGCGTGTCCTGCACGATCTCCTCGGTGTTGTGGGGGATGAAGCAGCTCTCGGCCGACATCCCACCCCGGAAGCGGCCGGCGCCGCCCGAGTCCGGCAGCTCCTTGCGGTACAGGAACAGCACCGGGAAGCTCTGCTCGGTGTGCTCGACATTCGGGAGCTGGCAGATGGGCGTGCGAACCTGTCCGCCGGTGTTGATGCCGTCGGCGTGCGCGAAGGCGCCGATGGCCCCGCCGATGGGGTCGACCAGGATGTAGCCGTAACGCTCGCCCCACTGGTCGATGCCCCGGAACACGGTGCACGGCCACTGGCTGGTCCCGCCGATGCAGAGAATGTCCTGCCGCATCTCCGGGTCCGTGTGGATCATCTTCGATATGGCGTTGTAGGCGGGGTACAGCGAGATTTCCATCGCCTGAATCGGAGCGGTGGAGACCGACCCCGGGAAGTTCGCACAGTTGAAGGTGCCCGGGGTGGGGTTGAAGTCGATATGCCGGAGCGCCCCTCCGACCGCGAAGTACTGGTCCCAGCACAACAGCTCGTTGATGGCCACCATCACCGAGCCCCGCCAGCCGGAGTAGGTGGCGTTCATGGCCCCGTCCTGCGGCGCGCTGCCGTGGTTCTCGAACGTGAGCCGGGTGCCCTCCTTGCGGACCGTGAGCACCACCCGATGGGTGCGGCGGTCGCCGGGACGGCAGGACTCGACGTAGGTGCGCTCCTGCCACTGGCCGTCCGGCAGGCGGGCCATCTTCTCGAGGAACGCCTTCTCCGCGTTGTCGACGATGCGCTTCATCACCCCCTTGACCACGGCCGGTCCGTAGCGCTCGATGAGCCTGACAATGCGCGCCCTGGCGGTGGTATTGCCGGCGAGCTGGGCGCGGAAGTCCAGCGCCACCATCTCCGGCTTTCTGGAGGCGCGCAGGTAGATCTCCTCGATGTCGCGCCGGATGACGTTGTTCTCGATGATCTTGACCGGCGGGATCAGGATCCCTTCGTCGTAGGCGCTCTCCGCGGCCGGGCAGAAGCTGCTCGGGGTGATGCCGCCGATGTCGTACTGGTGAAGGCAGTTCGTGATCCAGCAGAACAGCTCCCCTTCCCAGAACACCGGGCAGATGAGCATCACGTCCTGCTGGTGGGCGGCGCCGACCCAGGGGTCGTTGGCGAGGAACATGTCGCCGTCGTGGATGCCCGGGTTGTCGCTCCGGTGCTCCAGGATCCACTTCACCTGGGTGTCGGTCACCCCGGACATGTACTGCATGTAGGGGCCGAAGTACACGAACTCGGCGTCCTCGGTGAGGATGGAGGGGTTCAAGTCGAGCGCGTACATCGCCACCGGCGAGCCCGACACCTTCTGAATGGTGGTGCCGTGCTCCTCGTTCACGTGCCAGAGGTTGTGCCGGACGACCTCGAAGGTCACGGGGTCCACGTCCTCGGACCAGTCCCGGTGGAGCTTCAGGGTGTCGGAGATGCGCAGCGCCTCCGGCGGGACGTACGGATAGTGCTTGCCGTCGAACCGGACGTCGCGCATTTCGCTGATTCGCTGCATGCTGGTTTCCATCAAAGTCCTTCACCGATTACCAATGCGCGCTCCCGGGAGTACTTCGAGGAAGTCTTGAGTCGACTGTCACGATCACGGCGTCTCCATGAGTCTAATGCACACTGAGGCGGTCAACCGGCCCCGGAAACAACTCGAAGTTGCCGTACGCGTCCATCTGCAGCGTCTGTACCGGATGAAGTACCACAGTCGTGGTTTCGAGCTCCACCACGGCCGGCCCCTCGAGCCGGTTGCC
>JAJDUQ010000219.1 GCA_022826505.1 Gammaproteobacteria bacterium | reverse complement strand
CGCGATTTGCGGCATGGTCGCGGTGACGAGCGCGGTGATCGGGGCGCCGCTGACCACGATCCTGATCGTGTTCGAGCTGACCCGGAACTACGACCTGGCGATGGCGGCGATGGTCAGCGTCGTCTTCTCGAACCTGGTCTCGTACCGCGTATTCGGCCGCTCGCTGTTCGACGTGCAGCTTCGAATGCGAGGCTTCGACCTCTCCGCGGGCCGCGACAAGGCGATGCTCGACCACCGACTGATCGAAAGCTACGTGATCCGGAACTACACCGCGCTTGCGCCGGATACGTCGCTCGGCGAGGCGAAGTCGCGTCTGCTGGAGGCCCGCAGCCACGAGGCATATGTGGTCGATGCCGGAGGGTTCTATCTCGGCACCGTGAAGCTCGACGAGCTCGTGACCTGCGAGGAGAACGGCGCCCTCGAGCCCGGCACCGCGGTCGCCGCCCTCGCGAAGCCCGAGCCGCTGATCCTCACCGACAAGACCTCCGTGTGGGCCGCGATGGAGCAGATGGGCGACTTCGTCGGCGAGAGTATCCCGGTGCTCGAGGAAGGCGACGACGGCCGCATGCTGGGCGTGGTGTACGAGGCGAGCATCGTCAAGGCCTATCTGGATACGATGAACGACATTCGACGCGAGGAGAACGCGGGGGCCTGAATACCCGCCGGTGGCGATGGGAATCATGCGAAAGCCTGTAGCGGTCACAGTGCCGGCCCCGGCGATCGCGCAGGGAACTTCGGGAGCACTCGCGCACGCACGTCGTCCACTGCCGTCATTCCCGCAAAGGCGGGAATCCACGAGAGCCGAGGCGGCAGGGGAACTTCCATGCAAGCGCGGGTGGAGGCAGTCGGGCGGCAAGGGCAGCACCGCGCTCGGCATCGCGTGCCTGTGGCTCGTCGCGCTTGGTGCAAACGCCGCATCGGAGGCCGCGGACCGGACCATCACGGTGACGACCTGGGGCGGTCCCTACGAGCACAGCCAGGCGAAGGCCTATTTCGAGCCGTTCACGAAGGAGACGGGGATTCGGATCAGGACCGAGCGGTACGACGGCGGTCTCGCCGAGCTTCGCCGGCAGGTGAGCAGGGGCGAGATCACCTGGGATCTGCTGGACATGACCATGGCCGACAACCGCGCCGCCTGCAACCAGGGGCTGCTGGAGCCCATCGACCACTCGATGCTCCTGCCCGCGCTCGACGGCACCCCGGCCGAGGAGGACTTCGTCGACGGCGCGCTGACCGAGTGCGGAGTCTCGCAGATCGTCTACGCCATGGTGGTGGCCTACAACCGCGACGCGTTCCCCGGAGAGCGGCCGACCCGGATGAAAGACCTCTTCGACCTCCGGCGGTTCCCCGGGAAGCGCGCGCTGCAGAAGCTCCCCGAGGCGAACCTCGAATGGGCGCTCAGGTCGTACGGGGTGCCGCGCGAGGATCTCTACCAGTTGCTGAGCACCGAGCGGGGCCTTCGGCTCGCGTTCGAGAGGCTGGACGCGATTCGCGACCACGTCGTGTGGTGGACGACCGTGGACCAGCCGGTAGAGCTTCTCGTCACCGGAGAAGCGGTGATCGCATCGCACTACAACGGGCGTCTGTTCGACGCCGCCGTCGTTCACGGCCACCCCGTCGAGATCGTCTGGGATGCGCAGATCTACGAGCTCGGCTCGTGGGGCATCCCCAGAGGGACACCGCGGCTGGAGGAGGTGATGGAGTTCATCCGGTTCGCGACCGGCACGCGGCCGCTCGCGGACCAGGCGAAGTACATCGCCTACGGGCCGGCGCGCCGATCATCGATGCAGCTCGTCTCGACGCACGCGGAGACGGGGGTGGACATGGGGCCGCACCTGCCGACCAGCCCGGCGAACTTCGGGACCGCGATCCTGAAGGACACGGAGTGGTACGGGAGCCTTTACGACCGAATCAAGGCACGCTTCGATGCATGGCTCGACGATTCCGCCTACAGAAACTGAAAGCCGCCAAGCTCGGACCGAAAGTCGATGACAAAGCTCTGGCGCGCGGAGAGGCGAACTTCCGCGGTGCTCTCGTGATCGAAGCCACTCTCGCGCACCGTGTCGCGCAGGCGGACTCGAATCCGGTGAGGACCCGCGGGGACCGCGAAACGCTCATAGACCGAGGAGGGTCCGTCGCCGGCGAGACCGGAGGGGGGCAGCGCCGCGCGATACACCCGCTCGCCGTCGATCTCCAGCTCGACGACGACCGGAACGCGCTCGCGGGGGCAATCGACGCCGGAACGCATGTTCGGAGCGAGATTCGCCAGCTCCTCGGGGCTCAGCGTGCGGCAGGGCTCGCGAAGGCCACCGGCATGGCTGAAGCTCAGCTTGATCACGGCGTTGTCGAGATCGACCCGCGCGTAGGGCGGCCAACAGGAAAGGACCGCGACGACGAGCGCAAACCCGGCATAGAGCCCCAACTGCGCGGACACCCGAACGATACCGGCGGACACCTCACCGACCTCCCGCCGGCGCATCCGAGCCGAGGGGGCGCCCGACTTCGTCCTTCGTCCCGGCAGGGGTGCGCCGACACGGGCCTGCCGCCCGCAACGTCTCCCGGAAGCTCTCGATGCGCTTGCGCAGCCGCGCCTCGCCGTCGACGCCGAGCCACGTCCAGGCCACCCGCTCGCGCGGCACGCGGCTGCGCAGGTACGGATCGCGGCGGCCGCCGACGCGTTGCTCCATCCAGCCGATCCCCTGCCGGTGGTGGCAATCGCCGTCCCGGCAACCGGTGAGAAGCACGCCGTCGACCCGTGCGCGGGTGATCAGGAAGTCGATAAAGGACGGCGGCAGGTGAGCGACGCACGGCAGCACCATCACGCCGGTCCCGGTTTCCGCGACGCGGTCCAGGCGTACTCCGTGGCGGCAGCCGAACACCAGGATTCGAACCGGCTCCCGAATCTTGCCGGCAGTGTCGAGCACCCGTTCGCGCAGGGTGGCAATGGGGATCTCGGGCAGATCGATTCCGGGCGACAGGCGACTCCGGCGGCGGAAAGGCGTCGCGCTCGGACAGGCACCGACGCACAACCCGCAGCTCACGCACGCGTCGGAGTCGACCACCGCCTCCTCCGAGAAGGCGGCGCCGTCGGTGCGGGGGCGCAAAGTGACCGCGTCGAACGGACAGTCCGCGACGCAGCGCCCGCAGCCGTTGCAGTTCTCGAGGTCCACGACGGCCGCGGGGGTCCGACGCATCGGCGGGAGCCACGGCAGCGCGAGGGCCAGCAGCGTCAGGGCCCCCACCGCCGCCCACAGCACGTATCCGGAATAGTGGTCGTGCAAGGGCAGCGGAAAGAGAAAGAACCAGTCGAGATCGATCGCACCGGGGACGCGGGCGAGATCGGCGGGCGGGTGGCTCACCGCGGGGCGTGCCACGGAGAGCGCGAGAAGCATGGCGAGGGTGCCGAGTGCGAGCAGCCGCGGAGGATTCACGCGCGGGCGGGACAGGCGCTGGATGTGAATCCACATCACGAACAGCATCGCGAGCGGCACGAAGATGTGAATGAACACGAGCAGGGTGAAGAAGCGACTGCTCAGGGCGCTCGGGTGCAGGAAGTTCCTCGCGATCGGCTCGCCGAAGAGCGGCAGCGCGTCGAGCCATTCGGTGGTCGCGACCGCGACGTACTGTGCAAGCTCGTCCCACACGACCCAGTAGCCGCTCACGCCGGCCGCGAACAGCAGCCACAGGAGCGGAACCCCGGTGAACCAGGCGAGCCACCGCGCGCCCCGCATCCGGTCGAGCAGGTACTCGCGCAGCAAGTGCAGCATCACGACCACCACCAGCGCATCGGAGGCGTAGCGGTGCAGGCTCCGCATGACGCCGCCCGCATACCACTGCACGTGGGTGATGCGTTCGATCGAGGCGTATGCTTGCTCGACGCCGGTATCGAAGAACATGTAGAGGTAGATCCCGGAAACCGCCACGATCCAGTAGAAGAACCAGCCGAGGGCCCCGAGCTGATAGAGCGGATTCAGCGCCGGCGTGAATGCCGCGTCGAAGACGCTCTCGATGCGTTCGAGCGGGGCTCTCAGGATGGCTTTCGGACTCACGGCCGACTCACCGGATCTCTCGAGACGGGACCAACTCTACCGCTGCGCCGGATTCTTGCGCGACCTGTCCCTGCAAGCGCGAACGACCGACCGAGTTCGGCGAATGGCAGATGCGTCGCCCGCGCGAATTGCCGATCGCGGACCCGCGGTGCGTTGCGGACAACGGGTCCGCGTGTCCGGGAACCCGCTCGTGCCTCGGTGCCGGACGAATCCTACCCGGAGATCGCCGTCGCCCGCGGCGATCACCCGACACGACGCACCGGCTTGCGACAGACCGCGAGCGGTCGCAGACGGCAACGGTACCGGGCGGCAACCGGAATCCTTGCGCTCATGACGCGCCTCCCGATGCGCATCAGGCAGAACGCCCGGCCCGCCCGCTCTCGCGCCAGGCTCGCACGATGAACACCCCCAGTCCCCCCAGGCACAAGAGTCCCACACTCGCCGCAACGAAGATCGAGTAGTCGAAGCGATAGCGATCGGCGGCGGGATCATAGACGGTACAGAGCAGCTTCACGCGGTCCATCCAGTCGCCGAGGACGGACGCGCCGGCCGGCCTCCCGAGCGCCAGATCCTTCAGCGGCTCGACGAGAGCCGGCACCGCAAAGGCGTCGCCGTACACCTGCCGGTAGATGCGTCCGTGCGCGTCGATCACCGTCGTCTGCGCCAGGTGGTCGAACCCTCGCGGCGACGGGACGTAGGTGAAGCCGACCTGATCGAGCAGACGTTCGATGGTCCGCGGATCGCCGCTCAGAAACCTCCAGTCGGGTATCGACACCCCTTGTCGGTCCGCGTAGAGGCGCATCTGCTCGGGCGTGTCGAAGCCGGGGTCGAATCCGACGGTGGCGACCGAGAAGCTCGTCTCCCCGAGCGCCTCCCGGGCCGCGCGCACGGCACGCGCCAGATTGCGGGTGACGACGCTGCAGGTATCCGGGCAGCTCGTGTAGACGAGGCTCAGAACCAGCGGCTTGTCACTCGAATCGCCGAGGTCCACGGTGCGTCCTCGGGTGTCGACGAAACGGAAGTCGTCGAGCTGAACGCCGATCGCGCTCTGGCTGCGCTCGAGCGCCTTCTCGGCATCGAACTCCGCCCGATCGGCTGCCGACGCGAACGACAGCCCGACGAGCGCGACCACCAACGACGCGACGGCGAGGCGAATTGTTCCTCGCACCCCGCCTGTCTCGCCGACTCTCGCCCCCGGTCCCCAGGATTGCCGGAGGAGGACACAGCGATGAAGGAAGCGCCACGGATTCGCGATCGCAACCGCGAACGGGCGCAATGCGCGGGCCGACGCCGGCTCGACCACCGGCTCAGAACGCCGCGTCGGCCAGCGCCCCGAGCAGAAGCAGACCGAGCTGGGCGAGCGAGGCATGGAAGTTCGCCATCGCGCTGACCCGGCTCGGACTGCGAACCAGTCGCAGGCTGCCGCGCAGGAACAGCACGCCGCCCGCGACGGCGCCGGCCAGGTAGAGCCAACCCATCCCGAAGAAGACCGGCAGCACGGACACGCAGACCAGGGCGACAGTGTGCAGGAGGATCACCCACGCCGCGGTGCGTTCGTCGACCACCACCGGCAGCATCGGCACCCCGGCGCGCCGGTAGTCCTCGCCGAAGGCGAACGCAAGGCTCCAGAAGTGCGGAGGCGTCCAGAGGAACAGCACCACCGCCAGAATCACCGGCGCCGGCGCGAGATCGGGGTCCACCGCGCTGGTGCCGGCCAGCACCGCAAAGCTGCCCGCGAGCCCGCCGATGACGATATTGAGCCAGGTGCGCCGCTTCAGCCAGAGGGTGTAGACCACCCCGTAGGTGAACGCGCCCAGGAATACGAACAGCGCCGCGAGCGAATTGGCGGCCAGCGCCGCCCCTGCCACCGCCGCCAGCAGCAGCGCCACGATTCCGGTCGGCCAGTACCAGGAGTCGGAATAGCGTCCGGTCACGAACGGCCGCGAACGGGTGCGTTTCATGCGTGCGTCCAGATCGCGTTCGGCGAACTGGTTGAACGCGCCTGCCGCGCAGGAGGAAAGGAGCACCGCGAGAGCCAGCACCGCCATCGCTCCGGGCCCGATACCCGGACCTGGAGTCGCGGCCGCCCCCACGAGCGTGCAGAGCATGATCGCGACGCCGATGCGCAGCTTGAACACGGAGAGCAGCTCTCGCACCCCGACCACTACCGCAGTCACTCCTCGCCCTGCATCCCGGTGGACAGTCTGAACGGCCATCGCCTGTGCACTCGCCTGTCGCACCGCCCCGCTAGCGAAGCGGCCATACTTCCGAGAGGTACTTCCAGTTCACGAAGTAGTAGAGGACGAAAGCCACGAAGAAGACCGCGACGAGCGCCACCGTGCCCGGAATGTTCAGAGTGCCGGCGCTGCCGTACTGGCCGACGACCGCGGCCTCCGGTTGCGCCGCCACCGCCGAGGTCCGGGGCGCCGGCGGTCCGAGCTCGATCGGCCCCTCGACCTTGCGGCCCCACAGCACCGAGCCGACCACCACCACCACGTACATGATGCCGCCAATCGCCGCCAGGACTGCCGAGAGACCGTTCAGACCCATCATCAGGAACGCGGCGCCGGGGTAGTCGTAGGGAAGCGCGGTTCCGGCGAAGGTGATGTCCCAGTGCCGGCGGGCCACGCCCAGGGTGCCGGCCCCCATCATGAACACCGAGATCCCGGCCACCCCCAGCCCGAACACGTAGGGCTGCCACTGCGCCACCTTCTTCATCACCACCTCGCGGCGGAAGATGAGCGGAATCACGAGGTAGGTGATGGCCATGAACGCGAGCGTCGTGCCGGCCACCACCGTGGCGTGGAAATGACCGGGCACGTAGAGGGTGTTGTGCATGATGAGGTTGATCTGCTCGGTGCCCATCACGACTCCGGAGATCCCGCCGAGGAACCCGAACATCAGCAGCGACATGAACATTCCGGAGAACGCGGGGTTGCCCCAGGGGGCCTTGCGCAGCCACTCGAACAGGCCGTTGGTGAGGCCGCGCCGGCGCTGCGCCGCCTCGATGGAGCCGGGTACGGTCATGCCGTGGATCATGCTGCCGAGCACCGCGAGGTACATCGCGTAGCTGGTGTTGAAGATCTTCCACTCCGAGCTGACCCCCGGCTCGACCAGCATGTGGTGGGCGCTCGCGAGCTGCAGGAACAGGATGTAGAACAGG
>JAJDUQ010000091.1 GCA_022826505.1 Gammaproteobacteria bacterium | reverse complement strand
GCGATGCTGCCGATACTGAGCGTGGCCCAGACCCTGCCGCACTTCGCCTACCTGATCCCGGTGGTGGTGTTCTTCGGCATCGGCCACCAGACCGGGGTCATCGCCACCATCATCTTCGCGGTGCCTCCGATGGTGCGCCTGACCCTGCTCGGGCTTCAGAAGGTCTCGCCGGAGATCGTGGAAGCGGGAAAGATGAGCGGCTGCACCAGCTTCCAGCTCCTGTTCCGGGTGCAGCTCCCGAGCGCGCGCAACGAGCTGCTGCTGGGCGTCAACCAGGTCATCATGCAGTGTCTGGCGATGGTGGTCATCGCGGCATTCATCGGTGCGTCGGGACTGGGCTACCGGCTGCTCCACAAGCTGCAATCGCTCAAGCTCGGCCAGTCGCTGGAGATCGGGGTGGCGATCGTGCTCCTCGCGGTGGTGCTCGACGGCCTGTCACGGGCCTGGGCCGAGAAGAAGCGCGACTACTCTGCCAACTTGCCTTTCCACAAGCGCTTCCGGTATCCCATTCTCATGGTGGTCCTGGTGGGAGCCGCCTGGGTGCTGTCGCAGTACTTTCCCATTCTCCACAAGGTGCCGCGCGACCTCACCGTCACCTACGCCAGGACCTGGGACGGCCTGGTGGACTGGATCGTCCTCAACTGGTCGGACGGCCTCGAAGCCTTTCGCCACGTCCTGATCTCGAACGTGCTGGCGCCGTTGAGGGACGCGCTGCTGTACATGCCTTACCCCTCGGTGCTGCTCCTCGTCGCGGGGCTGGGACTGATCCTCGGGGGGTACTACTCCGCGCTGCTGACCCTCGCCTTTCTGGTCTTCGTCGGCCTTGCCGGATGGTGGGACCGGGCCATGATCACGGCCTACATGGTGGTGTTCGCCACCTTCATCTGCATCGTGGTGGGGATTCCCGTCGGCATCTGGAGCGCGCTCGACGGGAGGCGGGCGAAGACGGCGCTGTTCTGGTGCGACACCTTCCAGACCTTTCCGTCGTTCATCTACATTCTTCCCGTCATCATGCTGTTCCAGGTGAACGACCTGTCCGCCATCATGGCGGTCATCGTCTACGCCATCATCCCCGCGGTGCGCTACACGGTGGAGGGCATCAGGGCCATCGCCCCGGAGCTGGAGGAGGCGGCGACCATGGCCGGGTGCAGTACGTGGCAGCGGCTCGTGCACCTGCAGCTCCCGGTCGCCATCCCCCATATCATGCTCGGCGTCAACCAGACCATCATGTTCGCGTTCTCGATGGTCATCATCGCGGCCTTCGTCGGCACCATCGATCTCGGCCAGCAGATCTTCAAGGCCCTGTCCGAAACCAACATCGGCAAGGGCGTGGTGCTGGGTCTGTGCGTCTCGTTCATGGCGCTGGCCGTCGACCACCTGGTCACCCGCTGGGCCCGCGAACGCAGGCGGTTGCTCGGATTGGACTGACCATGGCCGATCTCGCACCCTTCGTTCCGCTGGCCGCCTTCGTCCTGGGCGTCCTGTGCGTTCTCCTCGTCACCGCGCCCGACCGCCGCGCGCAGCTCGTGCAGCTTCGGGCGACCGCGGGAAATGTCGCACACCTGCGGCACCGTTTTCGCGAAGCGTTTCTGGGTCTCTTCACCCTCAAGCGAGTGGTTTACCTGATCGTCCTGTTCTGCCTCGTCACCTACATCTGGACCTATCAGTCCATCAAGCAGGAGGTCCGGGGGCTGCTGCAGGAGAAGGAGATCGAGGGCGTAAGGGTAGGCAGCCTCGTCATGCCCTACAGCGCATTCTTCCGGTCCGAGTACATGGCGGATACCGGATTTTCGAAGTCGCGGAAGAGGACCCGCGCCGACATATCGGTGAGCGGCCGACTGTGGTCCGGCTTCGACGTGCACATCTCCGAGATCGAGCTCGCCAAGGTCAACAAGATCGTCGGGAAGGCGTTCGTGTTCTCCTACCTGACCGATGTCAAGATCCTGAGGCCCGCCATCAACAAGCACATGAAGAAGATTGTGCGGAACAAGCAGATCGACGAGTTCAAGATCGAGACCTTCGACAACCGCGGCCCCTACGTGCTGGTCGTGCTGAGCGAGAAGAACCGCGGCAAGGACGTCAAGGCGGTTGCGACGGAGATCGCCGAGAGCCTGCACACCAATCTCACGAAGACCAACAAGCTGAAGGTCAACCAGGTGGTCATCAAGGTCGTCGACCCCGAGCAGTACACGAAGAACAACCGGGTGAAGGTGGTGGGACGGGGCACGGCCGGGCAGTACTGAAGTCCAGCCCCAGGGGCGGGAAACGGATCGGACCGCACTTTTCGGACCACGCGCTCCTGTACAGTGTTGCGGCAATTCACCCGCCTGCGCCCACTCCCCTGCCCGTCCGCCGGCCGCGGGAACCTCGACAAGGAGCGTCCATGACCCGTCATCTCGTCGCCCGGCGCGACCTCGTCTGCTCGCTCGAGGAGCCGGGCTGGAACTACGGCCACGAGCGTTCTCCGTTCTACCGCCACGCGCTCGCGAACGGCGCGACGTGGGTCATCTACAACCGGCGCATGATGCCGGTCTCCATGACCAACGCCGACCGGTTTCAGGCCTACTGGGCGCTGCGCAAGGGCGTGGTGCGGCTCGACACCGGCGAGCTCCCCACCGAGTTCCACGGGCCGGACGCCGAGCGCCTTCTCGATCGACTTCTTACCCGCGACGTGTCGAAGATGAAGCCCGGGCGCAGCGCCTACGGCGTGGCCTGCTGGCCCGACGGCGGGGTGCTGGTCGACGGCATCCTGATCCGTCTCGCCGGGGACCGGTTCTGGTACGTGCAGGCCGACGGAGACTTCGTCGGCTGGGCGCGCGCCCACGGCCTCGACATGGATGTGGACATCTCCGATCCTCGATCCTGGGTCCACCAGATCCAGGGACCGAAGGCGTTCGACGTGCTGGCCGAGGCCTGCGACGACGGCATGCCCGAGGGTTTCCGCTACTTCGATGCCCGCGAAGTCACGATGGGCGGGCAGCCGGTGCTGATCACCCGCACGGGCTGGACGGGAGAGCTGGGCTTCGAGGTCTACACCCGCGCCAGCGTGGACTGCGAGGCGCTCTGGGCCCACGTGACGGCCGCGGGCGCCCGGCACGGCATGCTCGACATCGGCCTCGACGGCATGGACATTCGCCGTATCGAGGCCGCGATCCTCAACAACGGATCGGACGTCGACCACACGACGTCCGCCTGGGCTGCGGGTCTGGCGCCCTTCGTCGACCTCGCCAAATCCGACTTCTTCGGCCGCGACGCACTGGAAGCGATGACCAACCGGCGAACGCGCATGTACGGCATCACCTGCAAGGCGGCGGAGCCGCTGATCGGCGGGCCGGTCGCGCGCAACGGCGGCGAGATCGGCCGAATCACGGCCTCCGGCTGGTCGCCCTTTCTCGGGCGGGGCGTCGCCTATGTCCAGCTTGCCCGCGCCGACGACAGCGAACCCCGTTCGGTCGAGGTCATGGGTTTCGACGTCGCCATGCACCCGGCCACGATCGTCGACCTTCCGTTCTACGACCGGGAGAAGAAGATTCCGCGCGGGATCGAGGTGGCGACCTGGTAGCTCTCGCGACGCAATGCCTCGACGCCGGGTGCTCGGAGGGGCGATGACGCTTGAAGAATGGATCGCCGAATCCGAGGCGGAGCGCCCCGAGCGTGCGTTGTGGCCGAGCGAGACCGATGCGCGTCGTTTGGCACCTCAGGCCGACGAACGGCCGACGAACGGTTGCGGTCGGCGATTTCGCGCCAGTATGGTGTACTGCCCTGGCAGGAGCACCCCGAGATGACCCTTCTTGTCGCCGGCCTTGTTCTGTTCATCGCGGTCCATTTGATTCCGAGCGTCGTACCCGTGCGTGCCGCGCTGATCGCGCGTCTCGGAGCAGGACCCTACCGCGGCCTGTTTTCACTCGTCACGGCGGCAGGTTTGGTCCTCATCGTATGGGGGTTCGCCCGTGCGCCCTTTGAACCGTTGTATGCGGCGCCAGCGTGGGGACGCCAGGTGGCGATGTTCGCGGTGCCAGTCGCCCTTGTGCTGTTCGCGGCGGCCAACATGCCAACCCATATACGTGCAGTGCTCAGGCATCCGATGCTGCTCGGGCTGCTGCTGTGGGCAATCGCCCACTTGCTCTCCAACGGCGACCTCCGCTCGGTCGTGCTGTTCGGCGGTTTCGCGGGTTTTGCGGTGCTCGACCTCGTCAGCGCCGTGGCACGAGATCAGCGACTACCGACCGACAAGACGCCGCGCCTCTCGATGGACGCGGTAGCCATCGTCTCGGGTCTCGCCGCCGCCGGACTGCTCGCGGTCTTCCATGCCGCCCTCTTTGGCGTGCCGGTCACCTAGGGGTGGACCAATCCGATAGGCGCCGACGCACTGCTTATGCGTTGTACGAGGTCGAGACCGTCTCCCCGCCGCGCCCCGTCCAGTCCGTATGGAAGAACTCTCCGCGCGGGCGGTCGATGCGTTCGTAGGTATGGGCACCGAAGTAGTCGCGCTGGGCCTGAAGCAGGTTCGCGGGCAGGCGCTCGCTGCGGTACCCGTCGTACCACGCCAGCGCGCTCGCGAACGCGGGAACCGGCACCCCCCGGAGCACGGCGGTGGCGACGACCCGCCGCCATGCCGCCTGCGCGCCTGAAATGGCGTTGCGGAAATACGGTGCCAGCAGCAGGTTCGCCAGCTCCGGCGCTTCGTCGTAGGCGGCCTTGATGCGGTCGAGGAACGCGGCGCGGATGATGCACCCGCCGCGCCACATGAGCGCGATGGCGCCGAAATCGAGCCGCCAGCCGTACTCGGTCGAGGCCATCGAGAGGAGTTGGAAGCCCTGCGCGTAGGAGCAGATCTTCGACGCGTAGAGGGCCTGGCGGACATCTCGTGCGAACGACTCCGCGTCGCCGTGCGTTCCGAGCCCGGCGACCGGGTCCGCGGCGGGCGCGCCGGCCGGCAATGAACGTCCGGGGGCGCCGCCGCTCCCGCCGGTATTGGCCGTCGGCCCCGGCAACACCCGCGAGGCGGCGACCCGCTCCTCCTTGAGCGCCGACAGCGCCCGCGCGAACACCGCCTCGGTGATGGCAGTGACCGGCACCCCCAACATCAGGGAATCGATCCCGGTCCACTTGCCGGTCCCCTTCTGTCCCGCCGCGTCCAGGATCAGATCGACGACAGGGCGTCCCGTCGCGTCGTCGACGCGCGCAAGGATTCCGGCGGTGATCTCGACGAGGTAGCTCGAAAGCTCTCCTTCGTTCCAGCTCGCGAAGACCTCGCTCATGGCCGCGGGCTCGATGCCGCCCACGTCCCTCAGCAGGGAGTACGCCTCGGCGATCATCTGCATGTCGCCGTACTCGATGCCGTTGTGCACCATCTTCACGTAATGACCCGCACCGTCCGGACCGATCCAGTCGCAGCAGGGCGTGCCGTCGTCCACCTTCGCGGCGATCGCCTTGAAGATCGGCTCCAGCACCGGCCAGGCGTCGGGGTTGCCGCCCGGCATGATGCTCGGACCGAGAAGGGCGCCTTCCTCGCCGCCGGAAACGCCGGTGCCTACGTAGAGAATTCCGCTTTCACGCAGCGCGCGCGTGCGCCTCGTCGTGTCCCGGTAGTTCGAGTTGCCACCGTCGATCAGCACGTCTCCCGGCTCGAGCAGCGGTCGCAGCGTCTCGATGACTCGGTCGACGGCGTGGCCCGCCTGAACCATGAGCATCACCCGACGGGGTTTCGAGAGCCTCGAGATGAACTCCTCCGGCGACCACGCGCCGACGATGGTCCTGCCGGCCGCGCGACCCGCGAGGAACGCATCGACCTTCGACGTGGTCCGGTTGTACACCGCCACCGTGTACCCGCGGCTCGCCATGTTGAGCACCAGGTTCTCGCCCATCACAGCGAGCCCGATGACGCCGATGTCTGCGGTCGCCACCGGGCCGGGCGACCGCTCTGCGGGACTCACAGCGAACCCCTCGGCACCACCCACTTCACGTCCTGGCCGGTCACGGCGGCAATGGCGTCGAAATCGGCGTCATAGTGGAGAACGGTCATGCGAGCAGACTCCGCGGCCGCGGCAATGATCAGATCGGGTATCGGCAACCGGTGTCGGCCGCGACCGGCGAGAAGCCCCTGGACGTCGATCGCCCGGTTGAAGACAGCCTCTGTCAAGTCCACCTTTCGGCAGGTGAGCACCCGCCCTGCGCGGACTCGCGAATGCTCGTTCCGGTTCCAGGTCGAATACAGGACTTCGAAATCGACCATGGAGCAGGTCAGCGCCTCTCCTGATTCGATGATGGGCGCCAGTCGCTCCTCAACCGCAGGTGCTTCGTGCGCGCCATCGCGCTCATGTCAGTCAGGTAGGACATTGTCACGTAACGTTCGTGTCTTCGCGAGCGCCAAGGGTTCTTCATGACTCGCCTGTCCGCCAAGTCGAACCCGTCCATCGCCACCGGCGCCGCGACCTCCTGCCGACGTGCCTCGGCCCGAACAACCTCGCGCAGCGCACAGTGGATCGTCTCCTTGATCGACGAGGTTCCGAGAAGGTTGCGTGCTTGCTCAAGCAGATCCTTGTCGATGTCGACGCTCGTCTTGCCCATTGCGCCGCTCCAATGAGATTCCGATTGGTCTCGTGATGATACCAATCGTCCTCTCTCATCGATATTTGTCCGACTTCGTCGAGCCGCTACCGGATATGAGCGGTCATGTACACGTAGCAGCAGCCATCCTCCCGAGTCTCGCGAAAGGTACGAATGCCGACGGGAAGAGGGAGGAGATTCACGAACGGCGTAACATGCATCATCAAGGAATCGTTCTGAAGCTGGTCGCGTTCGAAGTGGCGGTCGAGAGTGCCCTGGCTCGCGTTCTGGTACTCGATTCGCATTTCGACGAAATCGGCGTGAATGTGCTGGGGCCCGCATTGTCACGCTGCCAGGTATTGGACGCACGCCTGTTGACGAGTCGTAGCGACATTGACAATCAAGATAGAGAACGGCGGCGAAAGACGCTTGTGCGTCACCTCAACTCGAACCGATCGGGACCCGGCGGAGTCGAGGTCCAGTGGCGCGCTAAGCTTGACAAGCACTCTTTCCCGTTTCTGCGCGATCGGTTTGCCATCGTCGATGACGATCTGTGGCATTTCGGCTCGACCGTCGGCGGAGGGCACCCGGGACTGACCGCCGCCAGCGGTCCGTGGTCCGCATCCGACACGCGAGCGGTGGAGTTCTTCGACGAGTGCTGGAGAATCTGCAATGCGTGACCCGATCCTCGACCGAAGCAACGCCTACCTTGCGGCACGCCGGCAGGCTCATGACGCCGCATGTGAGAAGGTGGAGTGCCTCGCCGGTGCCGAAACCGTCGTTCTCGACCTGGCTCGATGGTGTCAAGAGGTGCTGTTCGACACGTATTCGGCCGCAACCGTAGACGAAGGTCATAACGCAGGGTCCGCAGAAGACCCGAGATCGTCGAAGCATTGAACGAACTTCGGGCGGAAATCGCCCGATCGGATTCGCCCCCCGGGTAAACGAGTCTGCGTCGAGCGCGAGTCCGCCCCTGCCCTTGCCGACGCGGAGGGTGGCGCCCCATATCCGTTGCGCCGCATCCACGCCGAGCGACCGCCCAATCCGGACTGACGGGTCTGCGGTCCGCACGTCCTCATGTCCGTTGCGCCGTGTCCACACCGAGCGGCGACGCGCTCAGGGAGTCTCCGTGGCTCCGCACGACAGCAGATGCTCGACGCCGACGAGCCCCGGATGCGGGTGGGTCACGACATGGACCGGGATTGCGCTCAGATAGGCGCGGAAGCGTCCCTTTGCGCGGAAGCGTTCGAGGAATCGCCGGGCGTCGAAGCGTTCGCCCCAGCCCGGAACGATGCCGCCCGCGATGTACACCCCGCCGCGGGCGCCGAGGGTGAGCGCGAGGTCGCCAGCGACGGACCCGAGGAAGCCGGTGAACGTCTCGATGGCCTCCGCCGCAACCGGGTCGGCGCCGGTGAACGCGGCCCGCGCGATCTCGGCGGCGGACCTGTCCGCACCGTGACGAGCACCGTCGATGGATTCGAGCGCCTTGCGGATCGCTTCGATGCCCGGTCCGGACAGCGCCCGTTCGGCCGACGCGTGCCCGAACCGTTCGGCGAGCGCCGCGACGATCTCCCATTCCCGCGGATTCTGCGCAGCGAGTGTCCGGTGCCCGCCCTCGCCTTCGATGGCCGCGAATCCACCGCCTTGCGTCGCGACGAGCCCGGAAACGCCGAGACCGGTCCCCGGGGCAACGACCGCCTTCGCCGCGCGGTCGTCGGGATTGCCGGCGGCGAGCGTGTGCAAGTCCTCGCGCACGAGCGATGGAAGCGCCCACGCGACCGCGGTCACGTCGTTCACCAGCAGGCAGCGCCGGGCGTCGCAATCACGCTCGATTGCGCGCGCATCGAGAGTCCAGTCCAGGTTCGTTATCCGAACCCGGTCTCCGGCGACCGGCCCCGCCGCCGCAACGGCAATCGCATCGAGCGCCCCGTGCATCACCGCACCCTCGCGCCACCGTTCGACTGCTTGCTCGAAGCTCGCAACGGCACTCGCATCGATGACCTGCACCGGCGGCGGCGCCGGCGCCGGCGCCGGCGCCGGCGAAACATCGTCGCCGAGGAGCCTGAACCGGATATGGGTTCCGCCGAGATCGACGGCGAGCGAGCGGGTCATCGGACCGCGTAGAGACGCTCGAGGAACGATTCGCGCCAAGCCGTGACGTCATCGCGGCGCACGCCTTCGACCAGCGTCCTCCACCGCTCCTTGCGCTCCGCGAGCCGCATGTTGAGCGCCCTCTGGAGCGCGTCCGCCACGTCCTGCACGTCGTACGGGTTGACGATGACGGCGCCGTCGGCCTGCCGCGCCGCGCCGGCGAAGCGCGACAGCACCAGCACCCCCGGGTCGCGCGGCGACTGGGCCGCGACGTACTCCTTCGCCACCAGGTTCATCCCGTCGCGCAACGGGGTGACGAGCCCGATGCGCGCGATACGGAACAGCCCGGCGAGCGCGCGGCGGGAGAAGCTGCGGTTGATGTAGCGCAGAGGCGTCCAGTCGAACTCCGAGTACTCGGAGTTGATGCTCCCCGACAGCGACTCGAGCTCGTGGCGGATGTCGATGTAGTCCTGCACGTCGTCGCGCGAGCGAGGCGCGATCTGAATGTAGCTCACGCGGCCCCGGTTCTCCGGATAGCCGGCAAGCAGACGCTCGAAGGCGCGGAAACGCTCGGGAAGCCCCTTGCTGTAGTCGAGACGGTCGACACCAAGGATAGCCTGCCGGTCGTTGAGCACCCGGCGCATGCGTGCCGCGTGCTCCCCGGCCTCCTTCGTCGTCGCCAGCCGCGTGAACGCCCTCGCGTCGATCCCGATGGGGAAGGCATCGACGACGATCTCCCGGCCGTACGCCCGCACCCGATTGGGGCCGAGAACCCTGCCTCCCGCCTCGTGCACGACGTAGTCGAAGAAGCAGTCGCGGTCGCCCACGGTCTGGAATCCGACGACGTCGTACGAGAATAGGGCGCGGATCAGCACGTCGTGGGTCGGCAGGGCGGTGAGCATCTCTCGCGACGGGAACGGAATGTGGAGGAAGAACCCCAGGGGATAGCTGCACCCCATGCGCCTCAGCTCCTCGCCGCAGGCCATGAGGTGATAGTCGTGGATCCAGATGTGATCCCCTGCCCTGAGCAGCGGCAGCAGGGTGTGGGCGAAGCGCTGGTTGACCTTGACGTAGCCCTGGTAGTGCTCGCGGTCGAACGTCGCGAGGTCGAGGCGGTAGTGGAACAGCGGCCACAGGGTCGAGTTCGCGAAGCCGTTGTAGTAGTCCTCGTAGTCGTCGGAGGTGAGGTCGAGGGTCGCAATCGTCAACGCGCTGTGGTGCTGGATTTTCGGCGTGCGGCGCTCCCGTTCGGAGATCTCGCCGCTCCATCCGAACCACACCCCGCCGCTGCGGCGAAGGGCATCCAGCAACGCCACCGCCAGCCCCCCGGCCCGGGCCGAATCCTTCATCGAGGCCACGCGGTTCGATACGACCACCAGGCGAGCTCGCGAAGCGAGCGGTGCCTGTCGAGCTCGCTCCGGGTGCGGAGCCGGTCGCGCCCGGTCCGCGGGCGAACCGGGTCGGCTCACGCATTGTCCTCCCAGGACTCGCTCAGGCGGGTGGCCGCGTTGATGATGCCAACCAGCGAGTAGGTTTGCGGGTAGTTCCCCCAGAGCTCCCCGGTCGAAGCATCGAGGTCCTCGGAGAGCAGGCCGAGCGGGTTGCGGGCGTCGAGCATGGCGTCGAAGATCTCGCGCGCCTCCTCCCGGCGCCCGATCCGCGCCAGGGCGTCGATG
>JAJDUQ010000021.1 GCA_022826505.1 Gammaproteobacteria bacterium | reverse complement strand
CCCGGCCGACGACGAGCCGAACGCGCTCGCGCTCTGGGAAGAGGACGGGGCCGAGGTCGCGCTCGCGGCCTTCCTCGATGTCGACCAGGGCGGCAGGGTCCCGCTCGTCACGATGGTCACCTGGCGCACGGGGGCCGACGGTGAGCGCAGCCGAGCGGGCGTGGCCGTGCTCAAGTTCCCCGTCCATGTCGACGATCCGGCGAGCCCCGAGAGCCAGGCAGGCAAACAGCACGTCGTCGACATGCTCGCGACGCCCGACACCGGATCGGTCGCCCGGGCGAAGACCGCGATCGCGCTGCACCTCGCACACGACGGGGAGGCGGCACCGCTCGGACCCTACCGGGCAAGTACAGCGGGCGCGCGGCCACCGAGGCAAGGCACGGCCGCGGCGCGGCAGTCGTTCACCGCGCTGTTCGCGCTCAAACGCGCGCCCGAGCCCGAGCGGGGCGAAGACCACGCCACGGGACACAGCGGCCACCGCCGGAGCGGCGCAAGCGCGCTGCGCGCACGCCAGGAGGTCGGGCCGCACTGGAAGCGCCAGGCGTACGGGCCGAGGCACTCGCGCAGGCGCTGGATCGTCATCGAGCGCTACGAACGGGGGCCGGCGCCCGACGATGACCAGATCGTGATGACGCGGCTTGCCGAGCGACAGCGCCCGGCAGGAGACGACACGTGCGAGAGCCCCTGAGCAGGGCGCTGCGCGCCGCGCACCGACCGCGCGGGACCACGCGCGACACGGGAGATCCTCGGTCTGCCCGCGCACCGACCGAGCCCCCGGCCACGAACGGGAAACCAGGCACGCCGGCGCTCAGCGCGACAAGGAGAAAGAACGATGAACGAGCTGACGCTGCCGGGCGTGGGACCCGGCATCGAGGCAGGGATGATCGCGGCGGTCGCAGCAACCGTGTTCATCACCGGGGCAATGAAAGGAGTCCTGGGGCTCGGGCTGACGACAGGGTCGATCGTGGTCTTCTCGATCCTCTACGGAGTCGAGAGCGCACTGAGCCTGCTGATCGCGCCGACCATCGCGACGAACATCTGGCAAGGGACAACCGGAGGACACGGAAGAGAGCTCCTGGGACGGTTCGGGATCGGGATCGCGGCGATCGTTCCGGGAGTATGGGCGGGAAGCCTCGTGGTCGGAGGACCGCACACGGACAACGCCGAGCGGGTGCTCGGCGCGGTGCTGGTGCTCTACGCGTTCAGCGCGATCGCGCGGCGCGAAGGACACTACGAGCCGAAACGCGAAGAGATGATGACGGCGCTCGCCGGAGCCCTCAACGGTCTGGTGACCGGAGCGACGGGGATACTGGTCATACCGATGATCCCCTACATCGAGAGAATAAAGTTGGAGCGCGACGCGCTGGTACAGATGATGGCGATGGTGTTCTGCACAAGCGCGCTCGCCCTCGCGATAACGCTCGCACACCACCAACGGTACGACCCGCAACTGAGGAACCTGTCGCTGTGGGCCATCGCGCCGGCCCTCCCAGGGGTCATGGTGGGAGAGTGGATACGCAAGCGCATGAGCGCGGAGCGGTTCAGGAAATGGTTCATGGTCGCACTCGGAGGAGTCGGGGCGAAGCTCGCGGTGCTGGGGTAGAACAACCCGGAGCTGGCGCAATGGACCGGCAGAGGCGAAGAGACTCCCCGCTCGCACAGCCCTCAGATGACCCTCGTGATTACAGAACATGTAGCCATATGCGGACAAAGGAGACAGGAAATGCCTGCCATCTTCGCACTCGCCGTAATCGTGTTCCTTGTTGCTACCATCCACGACTTCTTCAGTAGTCTCCTTGATGCAATCGGTGGATGGCCAGGTTTGATTGCAATTGTCGTCGGCATTCTGGCGCTCTTTTTCGCGATAGGTCATTTTTCTTCGCGCAAAGAGGAGCTCGAAGAGCTGAAGAGCATGCCCGGCCGAGTACGGGCCCTGGTCGAGGATGCCCAGAAGCTCTTCGGTGAAGCCGCAAAGTCCTTGAAGCACGCCGAGGTGCAGTTTGAAGAAAGGAGAGCCCCCGTATTCTGGGACAAGATAGACGAATGCGAAGACAAGATTATGCAGTGCGTAGGCAACTTGGAGAGTGCCCACGGATTGATCGAGAAGTACAACGATCGAGCACCAGCACTTGAGTTGGCGAACCCGGCGCAAATCGAGCTACTCCCGCCTGCGGCTTACGACGATACGAAGGCGCTGTTCGACGAGATGACGAATTGCTCCTACAAAGCGATGGCAATATCGGAGTTCGGAGTCGTCTACGAACAAAGGAGGCAGGCCAAGCTGATAGTGGAGCAACAAGACAGGATACGAGCGGAGATGCAATCGAAGCTGAACGCGCTCGAGACCAAAACGCGCGAGGCAATCGCGATTGCCGATCGAGCGGCTTCAAAAGCCGAAAGCGCCAAGCGGATAAGCAAGAGCGCAAGGGGAGACTGGTTCTGAGCATCACGTGGATGTCCGAGTCTTGAGCACCTCGAATCATCTCACGGGCACCGCCTGGGGGCTTCCCTTCTCTCTCCCTCCAGCCCCTCTCCGGCTCAGCAATTTGTAAAGCTGGATGACCAGTCCCGGTATTCAGGTCGGGTACAGACGAAAACCCCAATCTGAACAATACGCCGGATTGACGGAAAAGATTTGATCGGGTCTTGATCGGAATGGCGAATGAGGTCGTGGCGGCACACCGGTCACGGAGACTGCGCAAGCGAGCGAGGTCGCGGGTCGTCCCGGCAAGTCCGCGTCCGGTTCGACCGGACGCCGGCAAGGTCCCGGGACTCCGTTACCTCCGGCGCCGTCGTGCCAGCGGCCGGTCCAGGAGTTCCTTCACCACGAACGCCTCGCGCAGCGCATCCGGGGTGCGCAGGCGTGCCCGGATGCGCTCCGAAAGCAGGGATGCGGAAGGGGCATCGAGACGAGGCGGAGTGCCCGGAGAGGTGGGCCGCCTCCTGTTGTCCCCGTCGGCGGGTGACGCCCGGCGCGCCTCGAACGCCCGCAGCGCCGCTGTCCCGTGCGCCGTTGTTCGGGACGTCTTCGGACTCCATACCGTCTGCGGCTCCCAGGCCGTCTTCGAGGTCCGCGCGGTAGCCGCTTCCGCTGTTGCCTCCGGCTCCCGGAAGGCGTCCGGCGCCGGCTCGTCCTCGTCGTCGTCCCCGGTGCCGTACCCCAGCCGGGCCCGCAGGTCGTCGCCGGGCCGCTGCGCCTGCGCTTCCTCGAGGGATCGGGCGACTCGCTGCAGCAGATCACCGAGACCCGCCATGTTTCAACCCTCGCCGGTCCGCGCGAGCGCGCCCGAACCACGGCTCGGGGCCCGCGCGGTGGGCATGGCCGCGCCCCGGTTTGCGCTGACCTCGAGGCTCGCGTCGGGTCGGCGGATCGCGGCGTCGAGTGCAGGCGACGTCACGCCTCAACCCTCCTGGGTCGGCGCGGCTTCGTCACCGTCGCCCGCGATGCTCTGGCGCATCCGGGTGTCGGAGATGACGTTCTGCATGTTGTAGTAGTCCATCACCCCGAGGTTGCCGGCCCGGAACGCGTCCGCCATCGCCTTGGGCACTTCGGCCTCGGCGAGCACCACCTTGGCGCGGTTCTCCTGCACCAGCGCGACCATCTCCTGCTCGCGGGCCACGGCCAGCGCGCGCTGGCGTTCGGCCTGGGCCTGCGCGACCTGCTTCTCCGCTTCCGCCTGGTCGATCTTCAGCCGTGCCCCGATGTTGTCGCCGACATCGACGTCGGCGATGTCGATGGAGAGGATCTCGAACGCGGTGCCGGAGTCGAGGCCGCGCTCCAGCACCACCTTGGAGATGCGGTCGGGGTTCTCGAGCACCGCCATGTGGCTGTCCGACGAGCCGATGGTGGTGACGATGCCCTCGCCGACCCGGGCCACGATGGTCTCCTCGGTCGCGCCGCCGACGAGTCGATCGAGGTTGGTGCGCACCGTGACCCGCGCCTTCACCTTGAGCTGGATGCCGTCGCCGGCGATGCCGTCGATGGTGTTCCTCGCCATCTGCCCCGAGGGCACGTCGATGACCTTGGGGTTGACCGAGGTGCCGACCGCCTCCTGCACGTCGCGCCCGGCGAGGTCGATGGCGCAGGCGCGGTCGTAGTCGAGCTTGATGTTGGCCTTGTGCGCGGAGATGAGGGCCTGCACCACGCGCGCGACGTTGCCGCCCGCGAGGTAGTGGGCCTCGAGCTCGTCGCCGGAGAGGTCGATGCCCGCCTTCTTCGCGGTGATCCGCACCGTCACGATGACTGACGAGTTCACCTTGCGGAATCGCATGAAGATGATCTGGAGCAGGCTCACCGGGGCGTTGGAGAGGATGGACTGCCACCACAGCCAGAACGCGCTCCAGATGAACCCGAAGATCAGGATCGCGATGATGGCGATGATGAACAGGAAAATGAGATTGAAGTCGAAGGACATGCCGGTTTGCCTCCTCAGGTAACGAGGTGATGTCGTGCGGTTCCGCTCGCTGCGCGAGCTCGCCTGGTGTGCCGTCCATCGTCGGAGCGGCACGCGCTTCGGTGATTTTCGAATCGCGCCGTCGCGTTCGGACGGCCGATCGGCGTCGAGATGACGTGCATGCCGAAGGGTCGATGACGAAGAACGTCATGCCGTCCTGCCTCGGTGTGTGTCATGGCTCGCCGTCTCCGGCGGGCGCGACGAACACGATGGGACCGTCGATCCGCAGTACCACCACCTTCGCGCTTCGCCCGAGGCTGCCGCTCTGCACCTGCACGTCGCACTCCCCGCCGTCGAAGCGCGCTCGCCCCGACGGCCGCGCCGGCGTCACCATGACTCCGACCGCGCCGGGATGCACGCCGACGGTCTCCGCGTGGTGATGATAGCCCGCTTCGGCGGTGATCTCCCCCTTGGGCACGAGCGTACGTGACCTGCGGATGCGCGCGAGCCCCCAGCGACCGAGCACCACCGCGAGGATCGGGACGACCACCGCTATCGCCCACCCCGTCGCGTCGCTCGCGGCGAACGCGTAGTGGATCGCACCGGCCGCCGATGCGATGGAGCCCACGAGCAGGATCCCGAACGACACCACGAACAGCTCGAGGACGAGCAGGGCGACGGCGAGGACCAGGAGCCCGAACGCGAGCCACAGGGACTGCCAGTCGACCTCGTGCGAGACCGAGAGGGCCAGGCTATCCACCGCACGATTCCGGGACGAACGAGTTCATGGCATGGCGCACTGAAGGCACGCAAGGATACCGGCCGAGATGTTCCACGGCTCGGAAGCGGATGCATGGGCTGATGGAATCCCGTTCCGGCCTTTGCGAGAACGGACTGTCGGCGGAATGGACCGCCGCTGCAAGTGGGGCGTCATATTCGAGGAGACGGGAATCCGGTTCCGTGAAGGCGCCGATTGCGTCATGGGCTCCGGTCGGGACACGAGTCCGCAGTGCGTATGCTCAGGTGCGGAGCCGCGGTTCACCGCCGGGCCTCCGATCGGAATCGTTGGAGTCGGCGGCGACTCGCACCACCACTTCGCCGAACTCGACCGACACCACCTCCACCGCCGCGCCGTCGGCGATGTACGCGCCGTGCTCCGCCCGGGCACGGATCGACTCCTTGCCGATTCGGACCATGCCGCTTGGGTGCAGCGCCTCGATCGCCTCGCCACGCTCCCCCAGCAACGCGGCCGTCCGGGCCTCGATCTCTCCCGCGCTCGTCGCGGTCACCGCCTCGTGTACCGCGATGCGGCGGCGCAGCGCGGTGCTGCGCGGCAGGTAGCGCACGGCGAGCACGGTGCCGACCGCCACGATGCCCACCGAGGCCGCGCCTCCGAACCCGGCGTCGCGCAACGCATCGAGAAAGAGCGGGTCGTCGAAGTCGAAAGTGAGCTCGTTCGGCAGAAACCCGAGCACGAGGCCCGTGAATCCCACCGCCGCCCCCAGCGCCGCGAGCAGTCCGCCGCCCGCCATCGTGAACATCTCCACCGCGACGAGTCCGACGCCGATCACGATCAGCAGCAGCTCGAAGTTCTCCATGAGGTCCAGAGAGTACTGGGCGAGGAGAAACCCCGCCCCGAGCAGGGCCGCGAGGCTCGCCCAAAGACCCACCCCCGGGGTTTTCAGCTCGAAGAGCAGGAACAGCACCGCGAGCCCCGCCAGCATCGGGGCGAACCGCGACAGCGCCCACGCCGCACGCTCGGTCCCCCGGGGCGACAGATCGACGATCTCGTCGGCGGAGACACCGAGACGCACGTGCATCGCGTCGAGATTCTCGACGTTGCCGCTCGCCATGTCGAACTTCGCCGCTTCGAGTCCCGTCAGGGTGAGGAGGCGGTCGGGACCGCGGTAGACGAGGACCTGATTCGGATCGTCGCGGTCGATGCCGGGGTGGCGGGCGAGGAACTCGGGGAGGTCGTCTTCGATGACGTAGTCCACCGAACCGTCGGGCAGGGCCACGCGGTACAGCGACTGCTTGTGGGCGGTCATCTTGAGAAGCATTCCCCGATTCCAGCCGCGTTGCTCCGCCGCCTGTGTCAGAAGGGTGCGTACCACGGTCTCGAATTTCTCGGGGGCGTACTTGATTTCCCCTTCCGGTGACTGGAAGACCACGCCGATGTCGCCGATGGACGCGGTCTCGCTCAAGTACACCTCTTCGTGCGCGTAGGCGATCAGCGCACTGGCGGAGATTGCGCGGAAGTCGATGAACGCGACAGTGCGGATTCCGGCGGCCTCGAGGTCGAGGATGCGCTTGAACATGGTGCGCGCGTAATGCACCTCACCGCCGTCGGTGTCGATGCGCACCAGCAGCGTGTCGATGTCCTCGGCCCTGGCCTGCTCGATCGTGCGGGCGAGATAGCGGTCGGAGAATCGATCGATGATGTCGTCGATCTCGATGTAGCCGACGGTGCCGTAGTCCGCCACGACGGGTGTCGGGCCGGTGGCGTGGGCCGCGCCGGCTGCGGCGAGGAGGAGGCCGCACGCGATACGGCGCACGATGGCAGGCGGCGCGGCGTCGGGCACCCGTGCCGTTGCTCCGGTCATGTCGAGGCGAAGGGGCACATGCCCTTCAGCCGGCAGTAGCCGGCGCGCAAGCCTCGTCACACTCGCGGGAAGCATCATGTCAGCCGCCCGCGCCGTCGCTCTCGAGCATCGCGGTGGCGAGCACGTCGGGCAGGGCCTGCATGACCGGAGCCGGGATCGTGGTCGCCAGCGACCACGTGACCGCGTAGTCCCCGCCGTCGCGCCGGCGGTAGACGAGGAAGAGCCGGCCGTCGTGGGAGACCGCGAGCTCCGCCCATTCGTTGTGGTAGAAGCTGTCGAGGTCCGCCTCCGCGACCACGGTGGCGAGACGCAGCCGTTGGGGTCGGGTTGCGGGGTCCATGACCGTCAGAATTTCGGGTTCGGCCCCTGCCGCGCGTTCGAGTGCACCGGAGAGCAGCTCATCGAGTTCGCCGCGCAACGCCTCCGGAAACTCGCTCCATCGAGCCAGCACCTGGGCGCGAAGCCGCGCCAGCGCGTCGCCGGCGCTCGCGCCGCCTCCCGGTCCGGAATGGTCCGCATCCGTCATCGCTCCATTCTCGGGACTGGGAGGGACTGCGACAAGTGCAACCGCACGCCGGCAGATGCCGGAGAACCCGGTCAGGCGGCTGATTCTTCTCGACGACCGGGGCCGCACTCCGATCACGGCACAGCCCCAGGGAGCGAATGCCGGTCCGATCCGCGCGGCGTCGTCGGCGCCCTGACCGACCTTGGATCGTACCGTGCCAACGCGCGGGGGCCGAATGCTCTGGCGAGAGCAATCATGTTCCGGCCGCCGGGTATGACCTTGCGCCGGACGGTCGGGTAGACTGCGCGCCTTCTGTCGCCAATCAACGGGAATCGAACGATGCAGATGACTTCTCAGGAGGCGTTCGTCGAGACGCTGCGGGTGAATGGAGTGAAGGTGACGTTCGGGATCGTCGGCTCGGCGTTCATGCCGGGGCTGGACATCTTCGAGCGCGCGGGGATTCGGTTCGTCGATGTCGCACACGAGCAGGGCGGCGCCCACATGGCGGACGGGTACACGCGGGCGGGTGGCGAGATCGCGGTGTGCATCGCCCAGAACGGACCGGGCATCACGAACTTCGTGACCGCGGTGGCGGCGGCGTACTGGAACCACACCCCGATGATCATCGTGACTCCCGAGACTGGGGCGAAAACCCAGGGGCTCGGCGGATTCCAGGAAACCCGCCAGCTCCCGTACTTCGAGGAGATCACCTGTCATCAGGAGACGCTCGCACACCCGGACCGCATGGTCGAAGCGCTGAACCGGTGCTTCCAGCGTGCGCGCCAGCACTCCGCGCCGGTGCAGTTCAACATACCCCGCGACTACTTCTGCCAGATCATCGACGTCGAGGTCCCCGACCCCATCATGCCGGGACGCCAGCCCGGCGACGTGGACACCGTCGACGCCGCCGCCGCAATGCTGCGCGAGGCGAAGCGACCGTTCATCGTGGCCGGAGCCGGCGTGGTGCTGGGAGACGCGGTCGACGAGTGCCGGCGGCTCGCGGAGTGCCTGGGCGCACCGGTCGCGAACAGCTATCTGCACAACGACAGCTTCCCCGCCAGCCACCCCCTCGCGGTCGGACCGCTCGGCTACCAGGGCTGGGAGTCGGCGATGGTGCTCGTCAAGGAGGCCGACGTCATCCTCGCGCTCGGCACGCGGCTCAATCCGTTCAGCACCCTGCCCCAGCACGGCATCGAGTACTGGACGGGGCAGGCGAAGATCATCCAGGTCGACTCGAACCCCGACATGCTGGGGCTCGCCAAGCCCATCGACATCGGAATCTGCGGCGATGCACGCGCGGTCGCCCGTCAGCTCCTGGAGGCGCTGGGCGGGCATTTCGCGGGCAACGGAGCGGACGATCGAACGAACCGAATCGCCACCGCCAAGTCCGCGTGGCTTCAGAAGCTGGCGGGCTGGGACCACGAGGAGGACGATCCCGGCAGCACCTGGAATGCCCGTGCGAAGGCCGAAGCCCCCGAACGCATGGCGCCGCGGCAGGCGTTGCGTGCCATCCAGGACGGCCTGCCGCCGGATGCGATGGTCTCTACCGACATCGGCAACATCTGCGCCATGGCGAACAGCTACCTGCCGTTCGAGCAGCCGCGGAGCTTCTTCGCTCCGGGGATGTTCGGCAACTGCGGGTACGCCTTCCCCTCGATCATGGGTGCGAAGCTCGCCCAACCCGATCGTCCCGCGGTGGCGCTGGTCGGCGACGGCGCGTTCGGCATCAGTCTGAACGAGCTTCCGACCTGCGATCGGATGAACATTCCGGTGACCATCGTGGTGTTCCGCAACGAGCAGTGGGGGGCGGAGAAGAAGAACGACATCCTGTGGTTCGACGAGCGCTTCGTCGGCACCGAGCTCGGCGACCCCTTCAGCTACGCCGACGTGTCCCGGGCGTTCGGCCTGGAGGGGGTGCGGGTCGACAACATGCAGGATCTGACTGCGGCGATGCGCAAGGCGTGCGCGGCCCAGGCCGACGGCACGACCACCCTGGTGGAGGTGGTCGTCAACAAGGAGCTCGGCGCCCCGTTCCGCCGTGACGCGATGCAGGATCAGGCCTGCCTGCTGCCGCGCTACAAGGACCTGTCCGTCACGCGCTGACGCACGCGTTCGGCCCCCGTTGACTTCGTCGGGAGCGCCGGCGTGTGCCGGCGCGGTCGCGTGGCCGTGCGGGACGGAGTCGCTGCGGATACAGTCGAGTGATCGTGACGTCCGGACTCGCGCGCTACGACATGAAGTTGCGCGTGATCATCGCGGCCAGTCTCTTCATCACGATGAAGCCGTCGGCGGGGTTGGCTTCGAGGACATCGAGCAGATCCTTGCCTGATAACGCGAGGAGACGTGTCGGTTCGAGGCACGCGGCGGTGGCGATTCGCCTCGGTTGATCGGTGACGAGTGCGGCCCAGCCGATGACCATGCGCGAGGTGAAGACGGAGTGGCCTTCGCCCGGCCGGTTGCCCACGCCGAGCGAGAACCGCACGCGGCCGTTCACGAGAACGTAGACGTCGAGGGCATCGTCCCCGAACCGGTAGACGGACTCGCCCTCCTCGTAATCGTGGGCGCGGCTCAACGCCGCGATGGCATCGAGGGTCGCCGCCGACAGCCCCTGGAACAGCTCCGCCTGGGAAAGCGCGCGATACGCGGTCGGATCAGTCGTCATGGTGGAGCCCTCTGCAGTTCGCGTCATTGGACGCGTCGACCGGGAGAAGCACCCCGGTCTCAGGTGAACTTGTCATATCGGATGTCCGAAGCCGGGAGACGGGCTTCCATGACCAGCATTCTCAGCGCGCCGTCCACCATTGGAGGCGGACCGGCCACGAACGCGGTCGGATCGCCCCACGCTCCGGCCATCCGCTCGCCCGCCACCAGATGAACGAAGCCGTGCGAGACGTCGATGCACCCGGGAATCCGCGGGTCTCGGTCCATGACCGGCTCTTCGGAGTAGGCGACAGTGACCGAGAGCCGTCCTCCCGCGGCCTGCACGAGCCGGGCAAGCTCGTCGGTGAAGAACACGTCCTCCCGCGCTCGGACCCCGAAGAACACGTCGCCACGGTGCCGCTTGAAGTGCCCGCTCGACAGGGCATGGGACAGGATGGACATCATTCCGGCGATGCCCGAGCCTCCGGCGATGCACAGGAGGTCCTTTCCTTCCTCCGGCCGCCAGGTCGCCTTGCCGAGCGGCCCGAAGACGTCGATCGTGCTGCCGGCTCGCTTGGCCTGGAGCCAGCCGGAGAAGCCCCCGCCCGCCTTCCGCTTGACAATGAAGTCCAGGCGAGAGGTTTCCGCGGCCTCGTTGACCATGGAGTACGCGCGATATCCGGCGAGCCCGGGCGCGGCCAGCACCACGAACTGCCCGGCGTCGAACGTGATCGGACCGTCGAGCTCGACGCTGAACGCATCGACGTCGTGGGTCAGGGAGCGGACCTCCGACAGGGTTCCGGCCACGTGCCGTGGCCCGGAGGCGGCGCAGAATTCCGCACCCATCCGTGACGGGACCAGGATTTCGCAGTCGCCGAGGGCGACGCCCTGACACATCAGGAACTCGCCTCGCTCGCGCTTCAGATACTCGTGTCCCGGGGCCTGCGGCCAGACGTCCTCGACGGTGCCGGGGCGAGCGCGCGCCTTGCAGGTGCCGCACGATCCCGTCGCGCACTCATAGGGGACGCCGACCCCCGCGCGCAATGCCGCGTACAGGATCCGCTCGCGCGGAGCACACTCGATCTCGTGACTCGAGGCCCTGGTTCGGACCGTGACCTTCAACGCCGACCCTTGTCGTCGGACGACGCGTCGCGCGGGCTACCACTCGAAGTCGTCATCCTCGTCGTCTTCGTATTCGTAAACGAGCTCGCCGTCGATGCGGGCGAGCAGGTCGCCGCCCTCGACCCTCGATTCGTAGCGCAGCAGCTCGCGGTCGTTCTCCGCGGGGCCGGCCGGCTCTCCGGTGCGCATGTCCCACTGATGCAGGTGCTT
>JAJDUQ010000050.1 GCA_022826505.1 Gammaproteobacteria bacterium | reverse complement strand
GGGCCATCGAGCTCACCCCGCGGATGTGGAAATCGCTGTTCGCCGACGCCCCCTTGCGCTCCGACCTCGGCCCGAACCACCACGATCCGCCATCACACTGATCGCCGTTCTGCAACCACGGCCCATTTTGCCCGCTTACGGTCTGCTGCTGGTGGTCGGGCTTCTCTACCTGCCGCTGCTGCCGCCGCTCGCGACCTCGGTGAGCCCGACCGGCCGGCAACCGGACCTGAGCGAGCCGACGCTCAGGTGGTACGTCGAGCTGCCGGACAATCCTACGCTGGTCGGCTCGATCGAGACCTCGGTGAAGGTGGCGGTGCTCGCCGGACTCATCACGCCGTTGCTCGCGCTCGGGGCCGCGATGGCGGTGCGCGAGCTGCGGCGCCCCCGGCTCGTGGTGCTCCTGCTGCTCGCCCCGCTATTCATCCCCGGGGTGAGTCTCGGGCTCGCGAACGCCTTCCTGTTCCAGCAGCTCGGGGTGTTCCCGTCGCTGTTCACGATCACCGTGATTCACGTGCTGTGGGCGCTTCCGTTCGCGTTTCTCATCGTGCTGACCGCGATGGCGACGTTCGACCCCGTCTACCTCGAAGCGGCCTACGTGCACGGCGCGAACCGCCTGAGGGCGTTCCTGACCGTCGAGCTGCCCCTCGTCTGGCCGGGGATCCTGGGGTCGGCGACCTTCTCGATCATCCTCTCCTTCAACGAGACGGTGAGGACCGGCCTGGTCCAGGGGCCTTTGAACACGGTGCAGACGTACATCTGGTCGCGCTACCTGCAGGTCGGGCTGACGCCCTCGATCTACGCCCTGATGAGCCTGATGATTCTGATCACCCTGCTGCTCATCGCCGCGATGCTGCTGTTCAGTCTGCGTGCGCGAAAGCGCCTCGACGGCCGGTAGGCGGTGGCCGGTGTGGCGTTCGCGGCATGACCGCGGGCGGGCAAGCGTCACGCCCGCGCGTCGGATACCGCCAACGTGGATGAGTGGTGACGAATCCGGCGATGCGGGATTCGTCACTCGACCGCCCGACGATCCAGGGGAGGAAGGAACTCGGCGAGCGCATCGAACCACTGAACGAGCACCGGCAGTGAATACGCGGCATTCGCCGGGCTCGGATTGGGAGTGACGAAGACGCGGGAGCGGCCCGCCGTCCATGGCTGCGGACCCCAGGCGACCCTCCCGGCCACTGCCCACCCCATGTGGCGGGCGAACGCGCGCCACGCCTGCGCACCCTGGAACCAGACGACGGCGGGCGCGAGCCGCACCACCAGCCCCTCGATGCGTGACGCGCCTTCGCGGTATTCGTGCGCGCGAAGCTCCGCGATGCCGGCGGTGGGGCGCTTCACGATGTCCGTGAAGCCGATCCCGTAGTGCTCGACGAGCGCTCGGATGGCGTCCGGCCCGGGCTCCAGCGGCGCATCGACCAGCCGCGACGCATTGAGAGCGGGCCAGAATCGGTTGCGCGGGTTGGCGAAGCAGTATCCGGCCCTGACCGACGGCAGGGACGGATTGATGCCGACCGCGATCGCACGCAGCCCTTCGCGGATCGCATCGGGAAGTGTGTTCATGGCCACCCGCGAACCGTGTTGGTGCAATGCTCGGCACTTGTGCTCCGTTTGGGCGCACGGCGCCGCCGAATCAGTGGAACCTTCATGCCACAGTGGTACCTAACTCATTGAAGCACCGTACTTCGCAGACATGGCATGATACGTGCCCCGTGCAGCCAGCGACCATCCCGGGGAGAAGCGCCCATGCATCTCGTCACCGCAATCATCAAACCGTTCAAGCTCGATGACGTACGGACCGCATTGTCGGAGATCGGCGTTCAGGGGATGACCGTCACGGAGGTCAAGGGATTCGGCCGGCAGAAGGGACACACGGAGCTCTATCGGGGCGCGGAGTACGTGGTCGACTTCCTTCCGAAGATCAAGCTCGAGGTCGCGGTCGACGACTCGAGGCTCGACGACGTCATCGAGACCATCACCACCGCGGCCCGGACCGGAAAGATTGGCGACGGCAAGATATTCGTTACCACGCTCGGAAACGTCGTGCGGATCCGCACCGGAGAGATGGCGGCCGAGGCGCTCTGACTCACGTCACCGCCGATGCGAGGCGGGCGCCCTGCACCGGCATCCGGCTCGAGGTACCCGTTGCCGCCCCGGCGTGACGTGACCGGCGCCCACGCGGGCTCCGCCGCCGTACCCGCAGCGTCATCAGCCGCGGCCGCCACGGCATGCGGTCCGGTCGTGCATCCTCCGCCGTCGACTTCCCCGTGGTCGGCGTCGAAGACGACGAGCCCGGCAGCGGCCGCGGCAGTCGGGCACCGGCACATCCGCACCGCTCGCGTCTATAATTCGCCGCGCGCGGTGGTGCCGCCTCGGCTTGCGCCGGCCGGCATCCTCGGGGACCGCGGCGACCGACCGACACCTGAGGCACGACGACCCCGCGACCGTGCCGGGAGCCTGCGGATGGTGAAGCCACGCACCCTGTTCGAGAAGATCTGGGACAGCCACGTCATCGCGGCGGAAGAAGACGGCACCTGTCTTCTCTACATCGACCGCCACCTCACCCACGAAGTCACCACCCCGCAGCCCTACGAGGGGCTGAGACAGGCGGGACGCGGGGTGCGGCGCACCGACGCGACCATCGCGGTGATCGACCACAACATCGCCACCGACCGCAGCGAAGGCGTGAGCGAAGACTCTCAGCTCCAGATCGACACCCTGATCCGCAACTGCGAGGAGTTCGGGGTTTCGCTGTTCCGCGTCGACGATGCGCGCAACGGCATCGTCCACATCATCGGACCCGAGCAGGGATTCACTCTGCCGGGGACGACCATCGTGTGCGGCGACAGCCACACCGCGACCCACGGCGCGTTCGGGGCACTGGCCTTCGGCATCGGGACGTCGGAGGTCGAGCACGTACTCGCCACCCAGACGCTCATCCAGACGCCGGCCAGGGCCATGCGCGTCACCGTCAACGGCGCCCTCCCCTTCGGCTGCACCGCGAAGGACCTCATCCTCGCAATCATCGGCAAGGTCGGGACCGCCGGAGGCACCGGCCACGTGGTCGAATACGCCGGCCCCGCCATCGAGGCACTCTCGATGGAAGGCCGGATGACCGTGAGCAACATGACCATCGAAGCCGGGGCGCGGGCCGGGCTCATCGCGCCCGACGAGACGACGTTCGACTACCTCGAGGGCCGGCCGATGGCGCCGAAGGGCGATCTCTGGCACCGCGCAGTCGAGCATTGGCGCACCCTCCCCTCGGACCCCGAGGCGCGGTACGCGAAGGAGGTCACGCTGGACGTCTCGGAAATCGTCCCCCTGACCACCTGGGGCACGAGCCCCGAGGACGTGGTGCCGATCACCGGCACGGTGCCCGATCCCGACAGCGCTCCCAGTGAAGAGAAGCGCGCGAGCATGCAGCGCGCGATGGACTACATGGGGCTCTCCCCGGGCACGAACATGGCCGATGTACCGATCGACCGGGTATTCGTGGGCTCGTGCACCAACGGCCGAATCGAGGACCTGCGCGAGGTCGCGGCGGTGGCGAAGGGACGCAGGGTCGCCGACGGGGTGCGGGCGATGATCGTCCCCGGTTCGGGCCTCGTGAAGCGCCAGGCCGAGGAGGAAGGCATCGCCGACGTGCTGCTGGCGGCCGGCTTCGAGTGGCGAGAGCCCGGCTGCTCGATGTGCCTGGCGATGAACTCCGACCGCCTCGAGCCGGGAGAGCGCTGCGCATCCACGACCAACCGCAACTTCGTCGGACGCCAGGGGCGGGACGGACGCACGCATCTGGTGAGTCCCGCGATGGCAGCCGCAGCCGCGGTCACCGGACGCCTGACGGACGTGCGGGAGCTGATGAGGTGATGACGCCCCGGGATGCCGTGTGTCGAGGCGCGAGAGAACACCCGGGAGCGCAGGATGGACTGCCTGCTCTGCCCCGGCGACGAATCGGGCCGCCGCCACGAGCGGCCGTCGCGGGAATCCCGTAGTCGCGGACGCATCCCCGCATTCCTGCCCGGAATCTCACGAACGAAGCACCAGGGAACCGAACGATGCAGAAATTCACGAAGCTGACCGGCGTTGCGGCGCCGATGGACGTCATCAACGTCGACACCGACCAGATCATTCCCAAGCTGCACCTGCGCACCATCAAGCGCACCGGACTCGGGAAGGTCCTGTTCGACGAGCTGCGGTTCGACACCGATGGCACCGAGAAGCCCGAGTTCGTCCTGAACCGGGAGCCGTACCGGAAGGCGGAGATCCTCGTGGCCGGCGACAACTTCGGTTGCGGGTCGTCGCGCGAGCACGCGCCGTGGGCGCTGCTCGACTTCGGCATCCGCTGCGTCGTCTCCACGAGCTTCGCCGACATCTTCTACAACAACTGCTTCAAGAACGGCATCCTGCCGATCACGGTCTCCGCGGACGAACTCCAGGCCCTGATGGCCGACGCCTCCGACCGCGAGAACCCCGTGCTCACCGTCGACCTGCACACCCAGGAGATCACGCGGCCGAACGGGGCCGTCCTGAGCTTCGAGATCGACGAATTCCGCCGCGAATGCCTGCTCGAAGGCCTCGACGACATCGGGCTCACGATGCAGAAGGTGGCGCTGATCGACGCATTCGAGAAGACGCAGCGTGAGCGCCAGCCGTGGCTGTATCGCTAGAGCCGTCGAACGCTCGTCACCCCTGCGAGTCCGCCGCAACGCCCGTGAGACGTTCCCGGCGGCGTACCCCTCCCGGGAGCGCGAGGGTCCCACCCGCAAGGGGCGACAGGCCCGCGGCGGTTCAATCGGGCGAGATGCCCACGCTCCCGGAAAGTCCGGGGCCCGCGGCCTGCCGCGGGCAGGATGCCCGAGCTCGCGCGGAACCGTCGGCTCGGCACAGGCCTTGCCGGGGCGAGGCGTGGTGCCCCGGCGCAACGACACATCGGTAATTTCCTCATGACGCAGCCACATACCCTCTTCGAGAAGATCTGGAACACCCATCTCGTCGACGTCCAGGACGACGGGATCAATCTCCTCTACATCGACCGGCACCTGCTGCACGAGGTGCTCTCGCCCCAGGCCTTCGAGGGGCTGCGCCTTGCCGGGCGCAGCGTCCGGCGCACGGACGCGACGCTCGCGGTCGCCGACCACAACGTGCCGACCACCGATCGCACCCGCGGCATCGAGGATCCGGAGTCGCGGCTCCAGGTCGAGACCCTGAGCGCGAACTGCGAGGCGTTCGGTGTCCAGGTGTTCGACATGCTCGACCCGCGCCAGGGCATCGTCCACGTCATCGGGCCGGAGCAGGGCTTCACGCTCCCCGGCACCACGGTGGTGTGCTGCGACAGCCACACCGCGACCCACGGGGCGTTCGGCGCGCTGGCCTTCGGGATCGGGACCTCGGAGGGCGAGCACGTGATGGCGACGCAGACGCTGCGCACGTCTCGGCCGAAGAGCATGCGGGTGACGGTGGACGATCCGCTCCCGGCCGGCTGCACCGGCAAGGACCTGATCCTCGCCATCATCGGTCGGATCGGCACCGCCGGCGGCACCGGGCACATCATCGAGTACTCCGGGCGCGCCATCCGCGACCTCTCGATGGAAGGCCGCATGACGGTGAGCAACATGACGATCGAGGCGGGGGCCCGGGCCGGGCTCGTCGCCCCGGACGAGAAGACGTACACCTACCTCGAGGGCCGCCCGATGGCGCCGAAGGGCGCCGAGTGGGACGCCGCGGTGGCGTACTGGAGCACCCTCGCATCGGATGATGGCGCGGCCTACGACAAGGAGGTGCGGATCGAGGCGGCGGACATCGCACCGCAGGTCACCTGGGGCACGAGCCCCGAGGACGTGGTGCCGATTACAGGCGTGGTGCCGGACCCGGCCGATGCGCCGAACGAGGCGAAGCGCGGCGCGATGACGCGGGCCCTCCAGTACATGGGACTCGAACCCGGCACTGCGATGACCGACATCGCGGTGGACAACGTGTTCATCGGTTCGTGCACCAACGGACGCATGGAGGATCTGCGTGCGGCTGCCGCGGTGGTCGAGGGGCGCAGGGTGGCCGCGCACGTCGATGCGATGGTCTCCCCCGGCTCGACCCTCATCAAGCACCAGGCGGAGGCGGAGGGGCTGGATCGGGTCTTCATCGACGCCGGCTTCCAGTGGCGCGAGTCCGGCTGCTCGATGTGTCTCGGGATGAACCCGGACCGGGTCGGCGCCGGCAAGCGCTGCGCATCCACCTCGAACCGCAACTTCGAGGGTCGGCAGGGGCGCGATGCCCGCACCCACCTCGTGAGCCCGGCGATGGCGGCGGCGGCGGCGGTGAGGGGGCGGCTCGCGGACGTGCGGGAGATGCTCGACTGAAACGGCGGGTGCCGTCCGGAGGCATCACGGGGGACGCGAGCGTCGTCGCGCGGCGACAGGGACCGCGCCGGAGCGGTGCTTCGATCAGTTCCGCTCGATCCCCTTGAACTTGCTCTCGATACCCTCGTGAGCCTGCTTGCCCCAGACCTGCTGCACGCGTGAGTCTCGCCCGCACGAGAATCGGTAGAACCGGTAGCGGAACGGATTCTTCGTGTAGTAGTCCTGGTGGTAGTCCTCGGCCGGATAGAACTCCCCGGCCGGCTCGATCGGGGTGACCACGGGCGCGTCCAGCACCATGGACTGGTCGATCGCCGCCTTCGCCGCTTCGGCGAGGCGCTGTTCTTCTTCGTTGTCGACGAAGATCGCGGTCTGGTAGCTCTCCCCGCGGTCGCAGAACTGTCCGCCGCCGTCGGTGGGGTCGACGCTGCGCCAGAAGATTTCCAGCAGGCGTTCGTACGAGACCTGTTTCGGGTCGTAGCGAATCTGCACTGCTTCGCGATGGCCGGTGTCGCCCTCGCCGACCTGCTTGTACGTCGGGTTCGCGGTGGTACCGCCGGTGTACCCGGATATGGTCTCCACGACGCCCGGCACGGTGTCGAAATCCGACTCCACGCACCAGAAGCACCCACCCGCGAAGGTCGCGGTCGCGAGCTCGTTGTCGGACGCGGCGAGCGCCCTGCCCGACGTGGATGCGGCGAGTATCGCCGCGATGGCGAATGATGCGTATCTTGTCATCGGCCGTTCCCCCTGCCATCTGTGCATCGACATGTGTACCACCTACGTCGCCCTGCAGGAGGCCGGCTACAGAAAATCCCGTTCATGAACGATTGCAGTGAGATAGCCTGCAGCCAGAAGCCGTCGGGTGTCCGTCATCTCCGGCGGCTGTTCCCGGCGCCAGGTGTCGAGCACATCATGGGCGCGGTTCCCGGCAGCGGCCTGGATCCTGGCATCGTACAGGGCCATACCGGCGTCGTCCCCGGCGGCATCGGCCCGGCCCGACAGCACCCGCGCAATTCCGATGACTTCCGAGTTGTTCGGTCCGAACGCCCGCTCGCGTTCGGCGAGCGCGGTCGCGAGCAGGGCATCGGCGGTTTCGTCGTCGTCCAGGAAAAGCCGGGCAATCGCGAGGTTGAAGCGGGTCAGGGCCACCGCACCACCCAGGAACTCGCGGTGCCGCGCACGCCGGACGTCGCCGTAGGCCGCGACATGGCGCTGCTCCATGCGCTGGTGAAAGAGCGAACTGCGAGCCACGGCGCTGACCGCCATGCCTCGCGTCCACTCCAGCGCACCGTCCCACGAAGCAAGCGCCGACGACAGGGCGGCGACGGCGCCGTCGTGGTCCTGTTCGATCAGGAGGACGAGCGCGCTGTTGTTCCGGGTGGCGGCCCGGCGCGGATCGCCCTCCGGAAAGTCCCGCGCCAACGCATCCGCCCGCCGCCACAGGTGGACTGCCTCCTCGCGCCGCGCCGAGCGATACGCGTCGAGCGCGGCCGCCGAAAGGGCGTCCCACTCCCATTCCGTCGCCTGGTCGGCCATGGTCGGGCGTTCGGGCAGCGTCAATCGTTGGGGAGATTGCTCTCCATCGAATCGTCCATGGCATCGACCCGGGCGGTGTGGTGGGCAGGGGCCATGGTGCCGGTCATCACCGACTTGTACGCGTTGTCCCGGAACGTCATGACGTTTTTCTTTGCCCATGACTTCGCTCACTGTCCTGGCCGGCGATCCGGTCTGATCCGAATTGCCCGTATGGTTTCAAGATTCGCTTCATCGGCATAGACCAAATCTACGCCAATCAACATCAGTATACGCCACCTCATGTCCATGCGGGTTCGATTCCCAGCGGTGATTCGGTTGGCGGGATCGGGCGTAAAAGCGACATGGATGCACAATTCGCTTGCATCCAGCCTCAAATTTGTCATGCTGTACATGATTGACCGCAGTCGTGCAGGCCCGGGCCATCCGCCGTGCGAATTGGTCAGAATTGGTCTTGGCGCCGACGGATCGCCCCCGGTTGCGGTCACGCAGACCCTGCGAGGTGTCGCCGGACGATCGTTCAGTTCCCTGGCGACACCGCAGGACAACAGGCGCCAACGCCGGCGTAGCAATTCCGGGACGCCGGCCTGACAATTCTGGGAGGCTCTCATGTCGCGCAAGTCACTTGACCACAAGATTAGCAGGCGAAAATTTCTGGGGACCACGGCGGCGTCGGGGACGGCGCTGGCGGCGATGGGCAGCGGCCTGTCGCGCGTCGCCTTCGCCGACAGCCATACGATCAGGATCGGATTCCTGGCCCCGCTCACGGGCCCGGTGGCGGCCTGGGGCAAGCCCGGCCTCGACGGCTGCCTGATCTGGGCGGACTGGGTCAACGCCAAGGGCGGGGTCAACATCGGCGGCCAGTCGTACAACATCGAATTCGTCGGTTACGACAACGAGTACGACGCCGCCAAGGCGCGGACCGGCGCCACCAAGCTCATCAAGGAAGACGGTGTCAAGTTCATCATGATGCTTGGCGGCGACACCTGGCCCGGCGTGCAGACGATCGCCGAACGCGAGGGCATGCTGTTCTCGACGCTGCTGCCGAGCGACCTGTCGCCTGACAGCACCACCCTTCTGGCGCCTTGCGAGGTGCATCCGATCTACAACGTGACCGGCGTCGAATGGCTGGCGGAAAACAAGCCGGACCTGAAGACCGCCGCCATGTGCGCGCAGGACGACTCCCTCGGGAAGCCTTCGGTGGCGACTTACCTGGCGGCTTTCGAGGCGGCAGGGATCGGGATGGTCGACGAGCCCCTGTTCTTCGACCCGGCGACGACCGATTTCGCGCCGGTCATGACCAAGCTGCTCGCCGGGAATCCGGACATCCTCTGTCTGGACACCTGCTACGCCGACTATGTCCATCCGCTGTGCGAACAGGCATTCCAGCAGGGTTACAAGGGACAGATCATTTCCTGCACCGCTGACTTCTACCAGAAGATCATCGAAAAGACGTCGGAAGAGTTCATGGAAGGCTTCATCTTCCAGTTCCCGGACTTCGACGACCCGGCGTTGAACAGCGAGGAGGTGAACTTCGTCAACCCGAACGAGTTCTACGCGGAGTACGCCAAGCGTTACGGCGCCTCGGAATGGAGCGCCGTTTCCTGGGAATACGCCTCGATCATGGATCTGTGGGCCGACGCCGCAAGTCAGGCGGGCAGCGCCGAACCGGCGGCCGTCCTGGAGGCGATGAAGGCCGGCGGCACGGGGAAGCACGCTTTCGGCACCGCCGACTGGTGGGGCACGGAGCTGTTCGGCATCGACAACGCCCTGGTCGGCAACTGGCCGGTCGTGGTGATCGAAGGCGGCAAGGCCACGATCAAGGATTTCAAGTCCATTCCCGCCTGGTGGGACAGGCACAAGGACCTGATGATCAAGCACATGACGGCTCTGGGCCAGATGTGGCACCAGCGCGGGTAAAGCTCCGCGTTCCGCATGGCCCCCGCTGCCGTGCCATTGGAGACCGCCGGGACCGGGCATCGCCCGGTCCCGGTATCGCTTCCCCGCTCCGGCCGTTGAGACAGGCAGATGGACCTGCTGTGGCAGACCGCCGTGAACGCGACCTACGCCGCCAGCTACATGGCGCTGATCGCGGTCGGGCTGGTGATGATCTTCGGCGTCATGGGCGTCATCAACTTCGCCCATGGCGAGCTGTACATGGTGGGCGCCTATTGCGTGGTGTTCCTGTACGCCCAGCAGGACTTTCCGTTCCTGCTCGCGGTCGCGGCGGGCCTGATCTTCGTCGGCATTGTCGGCATCGTCATGGAACGAACGATGTTCCGCCCGTTGCGCGACAATCCGCTGGGCGGCCTCATCGCCTCCATTGGATTCCTGCTGATCCTGCAAACTCTGGTCGTGTTCGGCTTCGGCCGGCGCATGGGCCATGTGCCGCCCTCGACCCAGGGCAAGATTGAGATTTTCGGCGCCATCCTGACCTATCAGCGGCTCTTCGTGATCGCCGCCGCCATCGCGCTGCTCGCTGCGCTCTGGGCCTTCCTCAAGCGCTCGAAATTCGGCCGGGCCCTGCGCGCCTGCGCCCAGGACGCCGAGGCCGCCTCCCTCCAGGGCATCTCGATGAACCAGACGGCGCGCATCGCCATGTTCATCGGCGCCGCCCTGGCGGGCGTGGCCGGCGCCCTGACGGCACCTCTCGTCAGCCCGACGCCCTATATCGGCCATTCGATCATCGTCACGGCCTTCATCATCATCATTGTCGGCGGCGTGGGCAGCCTTGAAGGCGCGGTCATCGCGGCGGTGCTCTATGCCTTCGTCCACACGTTCATGACGACCTTCTTCGACGGGGTAATCGCCAACATCGTCGGGCTGGCGCTGATGCTGGCCGTGCTGGTGGTCCGACCGACCGGGCTGTTCGGGGCGAGGGAACGTGCCTGAGCGGGCGGCCGGAACCGGCGGTCCGATCCGTCGGATTGCGTGGCGGCTGCGGCTGGTCTTCCTGTTCGCGGCGCTGGCGGTGCTCCCCTTCCTGCTCAGCTACTCTCAGCAGGAAATCGCGGTTCTCCTCGTCATCAACGTCCTCCTGGTTTCCAGCTATCGGCTGTTGACGCTCACCGGCGAATGGTCCCTCGGCCACGTGGTCATCATGGGGGTCGGGGCCTATGCCAGCGCGCTGCTGGCAAAGCAGCTCGGCGTTCCGGTGCCGCTCTCCATGCTCCTCGGGGGCGGTATGGCGGCCGCGACCGCCGCAATCCTGAGCGTCCCGCTGTTCCGGATGAAGGGTTTCTATTTCCTGATCGGCTCGTTCGCGGCCGGCGAAATCATCCGGCTGATCTGGAAGCGCTTCACCCATCCCTTCGGCGGCCCCAAGGGCCTGAAGCGCATCGATCCCTTTCCCGACATCGAAACCGGCTTTCTGTCGATCGACTTCTACGAGCCGGTGAACTACTACTTCCTGGCGCTGGTCGTCGTCTCGACCTCCCTGTTCGTCCTCTACCGCATCGAGCGGTCGCGCATCGGGTTGACCTTCCATGCGATCCACTGGCAGGACCGGCTCGCCGAATCGGTCGGCGTGGACACGTTCCGGTACCGGACTCTCGCATTCGTCATCGCCTCCTTTTTCGCCGGAATCGCCGGCGCCCTGTACGCCCACTACATCGGCGCGGTGAATCCAACCCGATTCAGCGTCGATCAGATGGTCTATGTCCTGGTCTGGGCCGTCGTCGGCGGCACCGCGACCTTCCACGGCCCCATCCTCGGCGTTGTCGTGCTCACCGTCATCAACGAGATCGTCCTGCGCGCGCTGGGCCTGGACACGGCGCGTCCCCTGATCTATGGCGTCATCCTGATTCTTGCCGTCCTCTACCTCCCGAACGGGCTCGAAAGCCTCGGACCTCGGGCGCGGGCCCGGTGGCGGCGTTGGCGCGGCGGACAGGCCGCAGCCGCCAGAGAGCCGGCATGAACGGGCGTGGCGAACGGCCGATTCTGGAAGCCCGCGGGCTCACCCGTCGGTTCGGCGGCCTGGTGGCGGTCGACAATTTCAGCTTCTCGGTACATGAGGGCGTGATCCATGGCCTGATTGGGCCGAACGGCGCGGGAAAGACGACGACTTTCAACGTGATCAGCGGCTTCTACGCGCCGACGGGCGGGCGGGTGTTCCTTCGGGGTCTCGACATCTCGGGTCGCAAGACCAGCGCGCTCGCCGCGATGGGGCTGGTGCGCACGTTCCAGGGCTCGACCCTGTTTCAGGAATTTTCGGTCCTGGACAATGTCCGGGTCGGGCGCCACCTCGGCGCGCGGGCCGGTTTCCTCAGCCGACTGATCGGCACGGATCGGCTGTCCGAGCGGGAAGCGGACGCAAGGGCACGGGAAACGCTGGCCTTTTTCGGACTGGATGAACTGGCGGACGAGCCGGTGTCGAACCTGCCGCACGGCTACCAGCGAATGCTCGGCATGGCGGTCGCCCTGGCGGCGGAACCGAAGGTACTGCTGCTCGACGAGCCCTTCACGGGAATGAACCCCGAGGAGACCCGGCGCATGATGGCGCTGGTCCGACGCATCCGCGACCGCGGTGTCACCATCATGCTGGTCGAGCATGACATGCAGGCGGTGATGAATCTCTGCGACATCATCACCGTGATGAACTTCGGCGCCTTGCTGGTCGAGGGCGCGCCGGAAGCGGTGCGCAACGATCCCGCCGTGATCGAAGCGTATCTCGGCTCGGCCGACGGAGCCGGCCATGTTTCTTGAAATCCGGGATATCGAGGTACGCTACCAGAAGACCGCGGCGCTCAAGGGCGTTTCGATGACGGTGCCGGCGGGCGGTATCGTGACCATCATTGGCGCGAACGGCGCCGGGAAGACGACGACCCTGCGCGCCATTTCCGGACTGGAGCCGCTGACCCGGGGGGAAATCCGCTTCGACGATGCAAGGATCGACGGACTGGCGCCGGAGGAGATCGTGCGCCGGGGCATCGCCCACGTGCCGGAGGGCCGGCGGGTGTTTCCGGACCTGACAGTCGAGGAAAACCTGCACACGGGCGCCTTCCTGCGCACGGACAAGGCTGCCATCGAGACGTCGCTGGCGGAGGTCTTCGGCCACTTTCCGCGCCTTGCCGAGCGGCGCCGGCAATCGGCGCGGTCGATGTCCGGCGGAGAGCAGCAGATGTTGGCGATGGGGCGGGCGTTGATGAGCGCCCCCAGGGTGCTGTTGCTGGACGAGCCGTCGATGGGCCTGGCGCCGGTGATGGTCCAGGAGATCGCGCGGATAGTCACCGATATCTCCGCGCGCGGCATCCCGGTCGTGCTGGTCGAGCAGAACGCGGAACTGGCGCTGCGGCTGGCGCAGTATGCCTACGTGCTTGAAACCGGGGCCGTGGCGCTGGAAGGCCCCGCAGCCGACCTGCATGAGAACGCTCACGTTCGCCGCGCCTATCTCGGCGGATAGCACCGGCGATACCGCCGTGGCCCGAACCATCGGACATCGAATTCTCCACCGTGTCGACGTCCTACATCGCCTTCACAATCTCCTCCACCATCTTCTTCGCATCGGCAAACAGCATCATCGTGTTGTCCCGGAAGAACAGCTCGTTCTCGATCCCCGCATACCCCGAGCCCATCCCCCGCTTGGAGAACAGGACCGTCTTCGCCTTCTCGACGTCGAGCACCGGCATCCCGTAGATCGGGCTCTGCGGGTTGGTCTTGGCGGCCGGGTTGGTCACGTCGTTGGCGCCGATGACGAAGGCAACGTCGGCCTGGGGGAACTGGCTGTTGATGTCGTCGAGCTCGAAGACCTCGTCGTAGGGGACGTTGGCCTCGGCGAGCAGGACGTTCATGTGCCCGGGCATCCTCCCCGCCACCGGGTGGATGGCGTAGGTCACCTTCACGCCCTCGGCCTTGAGCGTGTCGGCCATCTCGCGCAACGCGTGCTGCGCCTGCGCGACCGCCATCCCGTATCCCGGGACGATGATGACCGAGCCCGCGTTCTTCATGATGAACGCGGCGTCCTCGGCGCTGCCCTGCTTGACCGGGCGCTGCTCCACCGCGCCGCCCGCCGCAAGGTCCGTCTCGCCGCCGAAGCCGCCGAGGATGACGCTGAAGAACGAGCGGTTCATCCCCTTGCACATGATGTAGGAGAGGATGGCCCCCGATGACCCCACCAGCGCCCCGGTGATGATGAGCGCGGTGTTCTCCAGCGTGAACCCGATGCCCGCGGCCGCCCACCCGGAGTAGGAGTTGAGCATCGAGACCACCACCGGCATGTCCGCGCCGCCGATGGGAATGATGATCAGCACCCCGATGGCGAACGCGAGCAGGGTCAGGAGCCAGAACGCGGTGTGCGACTCGGTGCGGCAGAACCACACCGTCAGCACCACGATGAGCACCCCGAGGGCGGCGTTCAGCAGGTGCTGGCCGGGGAACACGACGGGGCGGCCGGAGACGAGCCCCTGGAGCTTGGTGAACGCCACCACCGAGCCGGTGAAGGTGATGGCGCCGATGGCCGCGCCGATGGACATCTCGACGAGGCTCGCGACCCGGATCTCGCCCACCGTGCCGATGCCGTACGCGTCCGGCGTGTTCAGCGCCGCCGCCGCCACCAGCACCGCGGCCATGCCCACCAGGCTGTGGAAGGCGGCGACGAGCTGCGGCATCGCGGTCATCGGGATGCGGCGCGCAATGACCGCGCCGATCCCCCCGCCGAGACCGACCCCCAGGGCGATGAGCCCCCACGTGAGCCCCTCCGCGATGTCGGCGAGCACCAGGGTGGTGACGACGGCAATCGCCATCCCCGTCATGCCGAGGAAATTGCCCCGCCGGGAGGTCTCCGGTGAGGAGAGCCCCCGCAGCGCCAGGATGAAGAGCGCGCCCGAGACCAGGTAGGCGAGCGCGGCGATGTCGGCGGACATGGCTCCCTACCCCTCCTTCTGCTTCTTCTTGTACATGGAGAGCATGCGCTGGGTGACCAGGAACCCTCCGAAGATGTTCACCGACGCAAGCGTCACCGCGGCGAAGCCGAGCATCTTCGAGAGCCCGGCGCCCTCCCCCGTCTCGACCGCCACCGCGAGCAGCGCCCCCACCACGATCACCGATGAGATGGCGTTGGTTACCGACATCAGCGGAGTGTGCAGCGCCGGCGTCACGCTCCACACCACGTAGTAGCCCACGAAGATCGCGAGCACGAAGATGGAAATGCGGAAGACGAAGGGGTCGATCTGGGCGGCTTCGGCCATCGGGTGGGTCCTCGCGGGTGGGTCCTCGGTTGGAACGCTTCAGTCAGCTCGGTGCGCCGATGCGGGGGTCTCGGTCATCGACCGCGAAGCTCCGGCGCGGTGTCCCATGCGTCAAGCGGGCAGCGGCGCGGCCTCTCTCAGCCGCCGGTCCGGAACGAGGGATGCACGACCTGCCCGTCCCGGGTCAGGGCGGTGCCGGTCACCAGCTCGTCGTCCCAGTCGAACCGGATGGCGCCGCTCTCGCCGTCGACGAACGACGACACGAAATTGTAGAGATTGCGCGCGTAGAGCGCCGACGCATCCACCGGCAGGCGGCCCGGCACGTTGACGTGGCCGATGATGCGAACGCCCTCGTGGTCGACGGTCTCGCCCGGGCGAGAGAGCGGACAGTTGCCGCCCTGCTCCACCGCGAGGTCCACGATGATGCTGCCGGGCTTCATGCTCTGCACCATCTCCACGGTGATGAGCACCGGCGCGGGCCTCCCCGGAATCAGGGCGGTGGTGATCACGATGTCCTGCCTGGCGAGATGCTCGGCCACCAGCGCCGCCTGCCGGCGCCGGTAGTCCTCGCTCATCTCCTTCGCGTAACCGCCCGCGGTCTCCGCGGCCTCGGTCTCCTCGCTCTCCACCATCACGAACGACGCTCCCAGGCTCTCCACCTGCTCCTTCACCGCGGGCCGCACGTCGGTGGCGCTCACGATGGCCCCGAGCCGGCGCGCGGTCGCGATCGCCTGCAGCCCCGCCACCCCGGCCCCGAGCACGAACACCCGCGCCGGGGGCACGGTGCCGGCTGCGGTCATCATCATCGGCATCGCCCGCGCGAAATCCGCCGAGGCGTCGACCACCGCCTTGTAGCCCGCGAGGTTCGCCTGCGAGGAGAGCACGTCCATCGACTGCGCGCGGCTGATGCGCGGCACCAGCTCCATCGCGAACGCGTCGACGCGGGCCGCGGCGTAGGCGTCCACCGCTTCGCGGTCGCCGTAGGGAGCGAGCATCCCCACCAGCGACGCCCCCGGCTCCATCGCCGCGAGTTCTTCCGCGCTCGGCGGGCGGACCTTGAGCACCAGGCTCGCGCCCGCGAGAGCCGCCGCCCCGCCATCGGCAAGCTCCGCGCCCGCCGCTTCGTACTCGGTGTCCGCAAACCCCGCGCTCGCACCCGCGCCGCGCTCGACCACAACGTCGAGGTTGAGGGCACGGAACTTCTTCGCGGTCTCCGGCGAGAGCGCGACCCGGGTCTCCTGCGGATGAGACTCCCTCGGTGCCGCCAGCTTCATGGGCTCGACCTGCTTCGGATGGGTTCGCCGGTACGCGAGTCCTGACCGGCGCAAAAGGGGATTTTCTCACAAATTCCCGAACAATCACGGCGGCCGGAACGGTGGCGGCGACCCGGTGCCTGAATCGAATCACCGCGAGCTCGAGGATTCCCGCGGGTTGCGCCCACGGCATGCGCTCCGTGCCACCGGCGGCCCGACGAATCAGGAGGCGGGCACGACCACCAGCGGCACCCGCATTTCCTCCCGGCTCACTCCTCCGTGCACGCCGATGAGGCGAAACGGCTCCTCGCCCGCGACCCGATCCCTGATCGCGTAGTCGCCGCGCATCACCAGCGCGAAGTCCCCGATCCGCTCGCGCAGGCGCGGATGCGGCTCACCGAGGCCGAACCAGCCGTCCTCGACCATCGACCCGCTCTCGACCACTCGGGCCGCGCCGTCCAGCCCTTCCACGACCCGTTCGACGAAGTCCGCGCGGCAGCCGTCGCGCACGTAGCAGTAGGCGACCCGGGGCTCGCCGCACAGCGGCCGTGCGAGCATGTCCTCGAAACCGGGGACGGAGTCCGCCTCCAGGCGGGATTCGGGACGAAGGTCGACGAAGCCGTGGTCCGCGGTCACCACGAGCAGCGTGCCGCTGTCGGCGAGCCCCGCGCGCAGCCGCGCGAAGTGCAGGTCGATCTCCGCCAGGTGGCGCCGGGCCTCGACGCTGGATGCGCCGAACTCGTGGGAGAGCGCGTCGAGCGCCGGCCAGTAGCCGGAGACGTAGGTGCGCCGCTCGGCGTGGCGGACGATGTCGACTATCGAGTCCACCAGCGCGCCGAGCCCCTCGACCCCCCTGGGGGCGGCGCTGCGCATGTGCGCCCGCGAGTACCGCGAGTCGACGATCTCCGCCGGCAGGACTGCGTGACACTCCGCCCGCACCCGCTCGAAGACGGTCGGACCCACGAAGACGTCGGCCGGCGAGACGCCGAGCGAAGCGAGGTCGGTGTCGCCGACGCGGGTGGTGAACAGAAGCGGCGTGACGACGGCGTCGAGCTCGCGCAGCCACATGAACCACCCGGTCATGGCGTGCTCGACCGGGGCGAGTCCGGTGAGGAAGGTCGTCACCGCCGACGCCGTTGTCGACGGGAAGACGGAGGTCATCGTCCCGCGCAGCGACCCGCGCAGCGCCGGCGCCGGTCCGGAATCGAGCTGCGCCTGCCCGAGCCCGTCGACGACGAGGAGCACGACGTGCCGCGCGTCCGCGATCTCCTCGGGCCGGAGGTCCGCGAGATAGCCGTGCACGCCGCCCGCGCCGGGTGCGTCGAGCCCGGCCAGGATCGACTGCATCAGGTTGACGATGCTGCCGTCGCGGTAGTTCGGCAGGTGCATCGGCTCTCCGTCCGGTGCGGGCGAGGGTCGGCAATCATACAAGGCGCACCGGCACGTCTCCGACGCGAGTCGGCGGACGATGGTCCCGTGTCCGGAAGACTACGCACGCGCGGCTCTCCACCGCCGTGCGACCGGGCTCGCGGCCTTCAACGGGATGGACCTTTTGCCATTGTCTCGCACATGTGCTGCGATACACTGCGCCGCAGTTCAACCGATGGCGCTCCGAGTCGTGCTCGACACCTTGCGAATTGCAGATCGACTGAAACGCTTCGGCTTCGAAAGGCGTCAGGCCGAAGGCATGGCCCGAGTGCTGAGCGAGGAGATGAGCGAGCTGATCGGACGCCTCGTCACAAGATCCGACCTGGCGACGGAGATTGGAACGGTTCGTTCCGACTTCACGGACCTGCGTTCCGACTTCACAGCCCTGCGTTCCGACTTCACGGCCCTGGACGCGAGGCTGACGGCCCGGATTGATGCACTGAATGCCAAGGTCGATGCATTGAGCACGCAGATCAGGTTCATTTTCGCGATTCTTGCCGTGCTGCTGGCCTTGGGGATCATCGACACCGTTCCCGGTCTGCTTGGTTGAGCCCTCCCCGCGCCGGTCCCCGATCGAGTCCGGCGGATACCCGATTCCCGCCTCAGTCCCCGCCGGCCGGGTCCCGCCGCGCGTACGTGGTCTCGACGTACTCGTCGACGATGCCTCGGAACTCCTCCGCGATGTTGTCCCCGCGCAGGGTCACCGCCTTGCGGCCGTCGACGAACACCGGGGCGGCCGGGGCCTCGCCGGTGCCGGGCAGGCTGATGCCGACGTTGGCGTGCCGGCTCTCGCCGGGGCCGTTGACCACGCACCCCATCACCGCCACCGACATCTCCTCCACCCCGACGTAGCGCTCGCGCCAGCGCGGCATGTTTTCCCGCAGGTGGCTCTGGATGCCGTTGGCAAGCTCGCGGAAGAACGAGCTGGTGGTGCGCCCGCACCCGGGACACGCCGTGACCAGCGGCGTGAACGAGCGCAGCCCCATGGTCTGGAGAATCTCCTGGGCGACGACGACCTCCCGAGTCCGGGCGCCGCCCGGCTCCGGCGTCAGGGAGACCCGGATGGTGTCGCCGATCCCCTGCTGGAGCAGGATCCCCATGCCCGCGGTGGACGCGACGATGCCCTTCGAGCCCATCCCCGCCTCGGTCAGCCCGAGGTGCAGGGCATGGTCGCTGCGCGACGCGAGGTCGGAGTACACCGCGACCAGGTCCTGCACCGCGCTCACCTTGCACGAGAGCAGGATGCGATCGCGCGCAAGGCCCATCGCCTCGGCCTCCAGCGCACTGTCGAGAGCGGAGCGCACCAGTGCTTCGCGCATCACCGCGGCCGAATCGCGCGGCGCGGCGCTCGCTGCGTTCTCGTCCATCAGCCGCGCGAGCAGCGCCTGGTCGAGACTCCCCCAGTTCACGCCGATGCGCACAGGGCGGTCGTGCTCCATCGCCTTCTCGATCATCGTCGCGAACCGCGAGTCACGCTTCGCGCCGAAACCGACGTTGCCGGGGTTGATGCGGTATTTCGCAAGCGCCTCGGCGCATTCGCGCACATCGCTGAGCAGCCGATGGCCGTTGTAGTGGAAGTCGCCGATGAGGGGTACCCGGCAGCCGTTGGCGTCGAGCCGCTCGCGGATCGCGGGCACCGCGCGCGCCGCCTCCGGCGTGTTGACGGTGATGCGCACGAGCTCGGAGCCTGACCGTGCCAGCGCCTCCACCTGTGCGGCGGTGGCTGCGACGTCCGCGGTGTCGGTGTCGGTCATGGACTGCACGACGATGGGCGCGCCGCCTCCGACCTGGACGGGGCCGATGCGCACGCCGACGCTCGCGCGGCGGGAGGAGAGTTGAACCACTGCCAGATTCCGGGAAGCTGCCGTCACCGGGCGGAGTCTAACCCGCGCTGCGCGCCGGTTCACGGAAGTCCGCGACCGAATCGCACGGACACTCCACACCGCGGCGTGAAGGCGGAGATCCGCGATTCGGCAAACCGCGACCCGCGGCAGATCATGGCCTGCGGCGTGACCGGGGTGAGACGGCCCCGGAACCGATCACCGCCTCCAGCGGTCGCTCCTGCGCGACCCCGGCCCTCAGCAGGGATTCCGCCACCTGCATGACGGCCCGATCGAAGTCAGCGGCGATCGCACCCGCGCCGGACTCCAGCGCGCCGATCATCATCAGGTTGTCCGCCATCTCGAAGTCGTCGACGGCGTGTCCGTCGGCGTCCACGCCGGTATCGCCGACCGATTGCAACCCATGCTCCCTGACGCGGTCGACATACAGCCCGGGGGCCTCTTCCCGGCCGTAGAAGGGCGCGGCATCGTAGTATGCGAACACCGGCTTGCCGAGGCCCCGCATGTAACCCATCTCGAACGCCGTGCCCACATCCATGCTCGGCCCCCGGAACCGCACCATGTTCGCGGTCACCGCGTACGCACGGTCCATGAGCTCGATGTTGGCGTGGTAGATCCGCATCCCGGTCGCGAAGTCCGGCCTGAAATCGGGGATCTCGTTGTCCAGGGGATAGAGGCCGGCCAGCTCGAACGGCCAGCCGGCGGCCCGGCTCAGTCCGGCAACCCGTGCCTTCTTCGCGACGCCCGCGGCAATCGGCTCGGGCAGGAAAACCTCCGGTCCCGCCAGGTAGACGTAGTAGACGGGCTTTCCGGTCCCGATGTCGATACCGACGTCGATGTCGACGCCGAGGGGATCGGCCTTCATCGCGAACGCCGCCGCGGCCGTGTGGAGACCACGCCGGAGCGTCGACGGGCGGGCCGATGACGCTTCACGTCCAGCGAGTCCTCGATGAATGCGGTGCCCGCATGGACCTAGACGGCGAGTGCCTTGCGCTCGAGCTCTCCGGTCCCGAAGACGTGCTTGTAGTGCTCGATGAGTCCGGGCGGACCGGATGCCTTTTCCAGGTTGTCGGACAGCTTCACGGTCGGCCGGCCGTTGGCGCGGCTCACCTTGCAAACGAGCGAGATGGGGTCGAGCCCCGGATTCGCGGCCGGCGAGCAGTCGCGCAAGTCGTTGGTCAGAAGGGTGCCCCACCCGAAGCCCAGGCGCACGCGGCCGTCGAAGTGGCGGTAGGCTCGTTCGATGCCGTCGATGTCCAGTCCGTCGGAGAAGATGAGCAGCTTCTCGCGCGGGTCTTCGTCTCTCGCCTCCCACCAGGCAATGATCTCCTCGCCGCCGTCGACGGGATCCTTCGAGTCGACGCGGAATCCGCTCCAGCTCGCGACCCATTCCGGCGCATCACGCAGGAACGCCGTGGTTCCGAACGTGTCCGGCAGCACGATGAGCAGGTTGCCGTCGTACGCGCGCTGCCAGCTCTCCAGCACACCGTACTGGACCTGCCGCAACGCCCGATCGTCCTCGGCCATGGTGGCCCGCACCATCGGCAGCTCGTGTCCGTTCGTGCCAATCGCCTCGATGTCGAGCTCCATCGCGTGGAGCACGTTGCTGGTGCCGGTGAACTTCTCGCGCAGGCCCTCCTTCATCGCCTCGACGCACCAGCGGTGCCACAGGAAGCTGTGCCTCCTGCGGGTGCCGAAATCGGCGATGCGAAGGTCGGGCAGCGCGTTCAGCCGCACCACCTTCTCCCACAGCTTCGCCTTCGCGCGGGCGTACAGGACGTCGAGCTCGAAGCGCCCGATACCGTTGATCGCGGCGCGCGAGCGCAACTCGCTGATGATGGAGAGGACGGGAATTTCCCACAGCGTGACGTCGGCCCAGCGACCGCTGAAATCGATTCGGAACTGCCCGCCCTCCACGCGAAGATCGTACGCCGGCAGTCGGTACTCGCCGAGCCAGGCCAGGAACTCGGGAGAGAACAGGCGCTCCTTCCCGTAGAAGGTGTTGCCGGCGAGCCAGATGCGTTCCTTCTTCGTGAGCCGCACGGTGCGTGCATGATCGAGCTGCTCGCGAAGCTCCACTTCGTCGATCGATTGCGGGAGCGACACGTTCGACGAGCGGTTGATCAGCGAGAACGTCACCGGGATGTCCGCGGACTCCTTCCAGACCGTCTGCAGCATGAGGAGCTTGTAGACGTCGGTGTCGAGCAGGCTGCGGATGATCGGATCGAGCTTGAACGCGTGGTTGTAGACCCGGGTCGCGATGTCGGTCTTGGTCATCGGTATCTGCTGCGTCTCGCGAGCGTCAGCCCGGGGTCCTGCGCCACACGAGGATGCGGTTGTTCGATGGCATCGCGACGTCCTCCTCCAACGTCATCGCACCGTCGGCCGCGATGCGTTCCAGGTCCCGCACGTCGCGCACTCCGAAGCCCGGATCGTGCGCACGGAGCAAGCGGTCGAACGACGCATTGCTCGCGCTCGTATGGCGGCCGTCACGGGCGAAGGGACCGTAGAGAGCGAACCGCGCCCCCGGAACGAGCACCTGCGCGAGGCCGCCGAACATCGCCTCTACCTCGGGCCAGTGCATGTAGTGCGCGCAGTTCGAGCTGAACGCGCCGTCCGCGCTCGCGATCGGCCACGGCCTGCGCGTCACGTCGAGGACGAGCGGGCGTTCGACGTTGTCGAGACCCGCATCGTCGATCCAGGCGTTGATGCCGGCATGGCACTCGGGCAGATCGCTCGTCCTCCATACCAGATGGGGCAGCCCCTCGGCGAAGCACACCGCATGCTGGCCGGTGCCGCTGCCGATCTCGAGCACGTCCGCCGCGTCGGCGAACACGCGGCGCAGCACCTCGAGAATCGAACCCTTGTTCCTCTCGCAGGCGGGAGCGAACGGCTTGAAGCGGTTGCCCGCTCCCGAATCCACGTCGTACCTGGTCCAGATCTCCGCCATCGCCCCGCCCCGTCGATTCCACTCATGCGCGTCGACCCGACCCACCCGTCGGGAGCTCGTTCCCCCGGTACGGACGCCGCATCGAGTGGTGGCGAGCCGAAGACATGGGCTCGGGGATCACGGTCTTCCCCGATTGGCCCGATTCCTCCCGTGCCGCGCCGCGGGCATGATCGGAGCGAATCGACGCACGACGCCGCATCTTACCAACGTGCCGGCCGGTCCCGGCCTCAATCTGCAACCTCGCGCGGCAACGCGCCGGTCAGGCGTGCCCGCATGCCTGCGAGATCCTGGTGGTGGGTCTGGTCCAGGCCGAGCGGGGTCACCGAGACGTACCCCCGGAGCACGCGATCGAGGTCGCAGTCCGGCTCGCTGGGCTCGTCTTCCCGAATCGTGTAGATGTGGAAGACTCGGCGCCCGCGAGTCGAGGGCTTCTCTTCGATCGAGGTCGGCCCGCGGCGCAGCCCGCTGCGCGTCACCGCGAGCCCCGCCACCTCCTCCCCACCCGCCCGAGCGGGAAAGTTCACGTTCAGCACCCGGTGCGGCGAGCCAAGGGCGTCGAACAGACTGGGCAGCAGGTGCGCGGTCAGGCGTTCCGCGCAAGCCCAGCGACTCGAGTCGCGGCGCCCGGCCTGCCGCTGGCTGAAGGCGATGGCGGGCACGCCGCGTTCGGCCGCCTCGAAACAGGCCCCCACCGTGCCGGAGCTGCCGATGTCGTTCGCGAGGTTCGAGCCTGCGTTGACACCGCTCACGACGAGGTCGACGCCGCCCGTTCCGAGGAGCCCGTTGAGTGCGACGAGCACGCAGTCGGCGGGCGTACCGTGGACTGCGAAGCGTCGGTCGCCGCGTGGCTCGACCTGCACGTTCTGCCTCCAGCTCAGTGCGCGGCCGCGCCCGCTCTGGTTCTCGGCCGGCGCGACCACCCATACGTCGTCGCAGCAGCGCCGCGCGGCGCGTTCCAGTATCGACAGTCCGTGGGCGTCGATTCCGTCGTCGTTGACGACGACGATACGGCGGTCTCGAATGCTCATTGCGTACTCGGTGTCCTCGACTCGGCGCACGGCGGACTCTACACGCAACGTCCGTCGGGTTCTCGACCCCGGAACGCCGTCCGGGCGGCGACGGCATGGCGTTGCCCGGCACCCGACCCGTCGTCCACGCAGCGCGAGGTGCCCGAGTCATGCAGGCCGATGTCTCGCCGAAGCCGCGGTGCCCCGCCCCATCGAATCCGGGAGCCGACGCGACGACGTCACCGCCGGCCGCATGGAGCGGGACCTTGGGATCGCCCTGCCATCGTGCGACGATTGCCGCATGCAGTGCCCGTTCTGCGACGAGCAAGATACCCGGGTCGTCGACTCGCGGCTGGCGCTCGACGGCGCCCAGGTGCGGCGTCGCCGGGAGTGCACGAGCTGCAGGGAGCGATTCACGACATACGAGACGGCGGAGGTCACGATTCCGCGCATCGTGAAGAACGACGGAATCCGGGAACCCTTCGACGAGCGCAAGCTCCGCCTGGGCATGCTGCGTGCGAGCGAGAAACGTCCGGTGCCGAGCGATGCGATCGAGACCGCGGTCGGGCGGATCAAGCGGCGGCTGATCCAGACCGGTGAGCGCGAGATCGCCTCGCGCGCCGTCGGTGAAGCGGTGATGGAAGAGCTGCGTCATCTCGACCAGGTCGCCTATGTCCGATTCGCTTCCGTCTACCGCAATTTCGAGGATGTGAGCGAGTTCCGCGACGAGGTGGAACGCCTGGAGAGCGAGCCGCCTCCGGAGGCGCGGCGCAGCCAGATCCCGCTGATTCCCGATGACTGATCGAGCTTGCGCCGGCAGGGCCGATTCGCCCGGCACCTCGACGCTCCCGCGCCGCGGCACCGATTCCGGCGGCCGGGCCAAGGGCCTCGGTGTTCTCCCGCGCCCGGACCGCCACTGCGGACTCGGGGTCGCCGGACTCCACGCGCCCCGATGACGAATCGTCCACCGGCGGTTGCCTTCGGTGCGGCAGCCGGGTACGGCGATCTCCGTCCCCGATCCCGTGCGTACCGGCAATGAACGCTCCGAACGATCACGCGCTGGACCGCCGTCACATGATGCGCGCACTCGAGCTGGCCCGGCGCGGTCTCTACTCCTCCGATCCGAATCCGAGGGTCGGCTGCGTGATTGCGCGAGGCGAACGGATCGTCGGCGAAGGCTGGCACCGGTACGCGGGAGAACCCCACGCCGAGATCCACGCGCTCGCCGCGGCCGGCGGCGACGCGGCGGGAGCCACCGCCTACGTGACCCTGGAGCCGTGTCGGCACGTCGGACGCACCGGACCGTGTACGCACGCTCTCGCCGAAGCCGGAATCGCGAGGGTGGTGGCGGCGATGCGCGACCCCAACCCGCAAGTCGCGGGCGGGGGCTTCGGCGAGCTCGTCGAGGCGGGAATCACGGTGGAGTTCGGGCTGCTCGAGACGGAGGCGGCGTGGCTCAATCGCGGATTCGTGTCGCGATTCGAACGGGGCCGCCCGTGGGTCCGTTGCAAGCTCGCCGCCACCCTGGACGGACGCACCGCCACCGCGACGGGCGAGAGCCGGTGGATCACCGGCGAAGGGTCACGCACCGACGTGCACCGACTGCGGGCACAGTCGAGCGCGGTGCTCACCGGCATCGGGACCCTGCTCGCGGACGACCCCCGACTCGACGCGCGCGTGGAGGAGCCGGACTGTCTCGCCCCCCCGATGCGCGTCATCGTCGACTCGCGCCTGCGCACCCCGCCCGGGGCGCGGGTGTTCGCGGCGCCCGGCCGCGTCGTCATCGTCACGACGCGCAGCGCACCGCCGGCACCGGCACTCATCGACGCCGGCGCGGAAATCGTCCCGCTGCCCGATGCCGGAGGCCGCATCGCGCTCGACGCCCTCATGACCGCACTCGCCGAACACGGCGTCAACGAGGTCCACACCGAATGCGGTCCGACGCTCGCCGGTGCTCTGCTCGAATCGGGTCTCGTCGACGAACTGGTGGTGTATCTGGCGCCGGTGCTGCTCGGAGACGCGGCACGGGGAATGTTCACGCTGCCGATGGTGGCGGAAATGCGTGATCGGATCGGGCTCGAAATCACTCGCGTGACACGTGTCGGCGCGGACCTCCGCGTCGATGCGGTGCCGTTCGCCCAGGCCCCCGCCGGGTCGAGAAAGTGAGCGCGCGTATCCGGTCCGGACGCAGCGGACACCTGTCCGCGCCACTGCGCCATGCGACGACCCGTCCCGAACGATGCACCCGACCGGTGCCGAGACAAGCGGTGGGCGGCCCGGTTCAGCGCAAGGTGCGCACCCGCGTGAAAGGAAACGGACATCTCTGAGGAGCCACCCACGATGTTCACGGGAATCGTGCAGGCAGTCGGCCTGATCGAGGAGCGGATGGAGCACCCCTGCGGGGATGCGTCGCTGCTCGTCGACACCACAACCATCTCGCCGGCCGACATCGCGGTGGGAGACTCCATCTGCGTGAGCGGCGCATGTCTCACCGCGGTCGAGGTGACGCCGAACGGGTTTCGGACCGACGTCTCCGCGGAGTCGCTGGCGCGGACCACGCTCGGGACGCTCGAACCGCGCAGCCGCGTCAATCTGGAGACCGCACTGACACCGCACACGCGGCTCGGAGGCCACCTCGTCTCCGGCCACGTCGACGGCGTCGGGCAGGTGAACGCACGGTGGGACGACGCGCGCTCGGTTCGGCTGGAGTTCGCGGTGCCGGCGGCACTCGCCCGGTACATCGCCGAGAAGGGGTCGGTCTGCATCGACGGCACAAGCCTCACCGTCAACGGAGTCGACGGCGCCGTGTTCGACGTGAACATCGTGCCCCACACGCTCCAGGCCACCACGCTGGGCGACCTCGGCCCGGGAAGCGCCGTGAACATCGAGGTCGATCAGATCGCACGCTACGTCGAACGGCTCCTCGCCTGGCGGAAAACCTGAACCGCAACGCCGGATCGCCCACTCGGGAATGCAGGCATCGCGCCCGCTCGACCAACGCGGGCCGTCGGCCGACTTGCCGGGGAATCGCCCTCGTTCCCGCGACGCGTTCAGCAATTCCCGCCGGCGCCTCGAGGGGCTGCTCCACCGCGCGAATTCGACCCGACGCCAGCCGTCCGGGCGCCTGACCCGGTCGGGTCGGCGAGCGACTTCGGGCCCGGCGGGAATTGCTGCGACGCGTTCGTGTTCGTGTTGGTGTTCGTTGCACAGCATCGACCGCGGCGGGCAGAATGCACATCCGCGACCATCGGGCGCCGCGCCGTCGGCGTGGTGCGCACCCCAGGGCCCCAGCGATGTCTTTCGACTCCATCGACGAGCTCATCACCGAGTTCAGAAACGGAAACATGGTGGTGCTCGTCGACGACGAGGATCGCGAGAACGAGGGCGATCTCGTGATGCCGGCGGCGCACGTGACGCCCGAGGCGATCAACTTCATGGCCCGTTACGGACGCGGCCTGATCTGTCTGCCTATGACCCGCGAACGATGCGACGCGCTCGGCCTGAAGCTGATGGTCGGCGACAATCGAGAAGCGCAGCGCACCCAGTTCACCGTCTCCATCGACGCCGCCAACGGAATCTCGACCGGGATTTCCGCCGCGGACCGCGCCGAGACGATCCATGCCGCAGTCCGCCAGGGCGCAAGGCCGTCCGACTTCGTTCAACCCGGCCACGTCTTTCCGCTGGTGTCGGAGCCCGGGGGCGTGCTCACCCGCGCGGGGCACACCGAGGCCGGCTGCGATCTCGCGCGCCTCGCCGGACTCGAGCCCGCCGCGGTCCTCGTCGAGATCCTCAACGAGGACGGAACGATGGCCCGGCGTCCCGATCTCGAACGCTTTGCCGAGGCCCATGGGCTCAAGCTCGGGACCATTGCGGATCTCATCAAGTACCGGATGCTCCACGAGAAGACGGTGGAGCGCGCCGGCGAATGCCGCCTGCCCACCGAATTCGGGGAGTTCCGGCTCGTCGCGTTCCGGGCACGAACCGATGACAGAATCCACTATGCACTGGTGGCCGGCGAGATCGATCCCGACGTCCCGACCCTGATCCGGGTCCACCTGCGCGACTCGCTCAACGATCTCACCGGAAGCCGGCGCCGCGACGCCGGGTGGCCGGTCGGCGATGCGCTGCGCCGCGTCGCCGAGGAGGGAAGCGGAATCGTCGTCATACTGCGCCCCCCCGAACCCGCCAACGAAGTCGTGGCGCGAATCGATTCCTACCGTCGTGAGGACGAAGGAGAATCACTCCCGCAGCATGACCCGGGCGCCGATCTCCGCACCCTGGGGCTCGGTGCGCAGATCCTCGCCGATCTCGGGGTTCGCAAGATGCGGGTGCTGAGCGCGCCGAAGCGCCTGCATGCCATCTCCGGGTTCGGTCTGGAGGTCGTCGAATACGTCGACGAGTCGCACCTCGCACTGTCCGGCGACGAACGAACGAGGGTCCCGCGGGTCGGAGATCGACGCGACTCGGGACGGGCGGCGTGAGCCGCTCTCGACCACCCCCTGCGGCGAACGAGACGTTCTCGAGTCCATGATCAGTGTGCCCGCATCGCCTGTCGTGCCGCCGGCCGATGGAACGGAGACCGAGAACCCGGAGCGCGAGACGTCTCCGTCCTCGAGTGCCGCAGGACTTCGCAAGTTCGGCGGCGCAGTCTGAATCGCGCGTTGGCTCAGGTCTCCCGTGGCACGCTACGACATCTCTCCTTCCGAGTACGACGTCCGCGGCGCCCGCATCTCCATCGTCGCGGCTCGGTTCAATGACGCGATCGTGTCGCTCCTGCTCGAAGGCGCCCTCGACACCCTCGACCGCCACGGACTGAGCCGCGACGACGCGCTCCTCGTCCGCGTCCCCGGGGCGTACGAGCTACCGCTCGCGGCTCGGTGGATTGCGAAGGGTGCCGGAGCCGATGCCGTCATTGCCCTGGGAGCGGTGATTCGGGGCGACACCCCTCACTTCGACTACGTCTGCGCGGAAGCCGCACGAGGGATCCAGGCCGCCTCGGCCGAGACGGGGGTCCCGGTGATATTCGGGGTACTGACCTGCGACGACGAGGCGCAGGCTCATGCGCGGGCCGGCGGCGAGCACGGCAACAAGGGCCGCGAAGCGGCCCTGGCAGCGCTGGAGATGGTCTCTCTGCGCCGCCGTCTCGGTGCGTGACCGGGTCCGGTCATGATGCGCCGAGGCATTCGCAGCCGCACCCGCCGTGCGGCGCTGCAGGCGTTGTACCAGTGGCAGATGACCGGGCACACCGCCGAGGAGCTTCACGCGCAGTTCAAGGAGAGCCCGCCACCCGGCGGATTCGATCCGGTGTTCTTCGACGCTCTGGTCGGCGGCGTGATCATCGACTTCGAGATCCTCGACACCGAAATCGCGTCCTTTACCGACCGGCCGGTCACCGAACTCGACCCCGTGGAGCGCGCGATCCTGCGCATGGGAGCGCACGAGCTTCGCTCCATGGAGGACATTCCGTGGCGCACCGTGATCACCGAGGCGGTGGAGCTCGCCCGAACGTTCGGCGCCGACCAGAGCCACAAGTACGTCAACGGCGTGCTCGACCGGGTGGCGCGGCGCCTGCGTCCGGACTGACCGGGGGTGAGGCATTGCACCCTGGCGCCGACGAAGCGGGTGCGGGGCGAGCGGCAGCCGTGCTCGCGGAATCGGTGGCCGCGCCCGCCGGGTCGACCAACAGGCACGCCGAATCGGCGGGGGCACCCGCGGCAACGGGGGCCGAGCACGCGGACTCGACCACCGCTCACGTGGTGGTCGCGCTCGACACCCTCGTCGGCGGCGTGCACTTCCCGCACGGCACTCCCGCCTTCGACATCGGCTGGAAAGCACTCGCGGTCAACCTGAGCGACATCGCGGCGATGGGAGCGGACGCGACCGAGGCGGTCGCGGTGGTCTCGGTTCCGCGGCGCCATGACACGGCGTGGTTCGAGGCGTTCCGCGCAGGGTTCGAGTCGCTGGCCGGTTGCTTCGAGATCGAAATTGCCGCCCTCGATGCCGTGCCCGGCCCCCTTTCGGCGAGCGTGCAGGTACACGGGCATTGCCCGGCCGGCGAGGCCCTGACCCGGTCGGGCGCCCGGGCCGGCGACCGAATCTTCGTCTCCGGCACGCTCGGAGACGCCGGCGGCGGGCTCGACGTCGAGCTCGCCCGCCGCGGTGATCGGCGCGGCCGGCACGGCATCGCGCAAGAATGCCTCGGCACCGGGCACGCGGATGCACTGGTGGCACGTTTGCGCCGGCCATCGCCGAGACTGGGGCTCGGCGTTGCGCTGCGAGGACTTGCGAGCGCCGCCATCGACGTCTCGGACGGTCTGTGCCAGGACCTCGGGCACGTGCTGGAGGCGAGCGGTGTCGGGGGACGGGTGGACGCCGGCCTCCTCCCGCTTTCGCCGGCACTGCTCGGTGTCGCGGGCGACGCCGGGGCACGGGCGCTCGCGCTCTCCGCCGGCGACGACTACGAGCTGCTGTTCACGGTCGCGCCGGATCGGGTGAGCCGTCTGAGGGCCCTGGAGCTTGCTGACACGCTGACCGAGATCGGCGTGATCGAGTCCGAGCCCGGGCTGCGCGTCGTGGACACCGACGGGTCCGTGCTGCCGGCGCCGGCGGGATTCCGGCACTTCGCCGTGCAATGACCAGCGAAGGCGAACACCCCCTGCCCCGGCCGCGGTCCGCGGTGCACTGGATTGCGTTCGGCGTGGGGGCGGGCCTGGCGCCGCGAGCCCCGGGCACCGCGGGCACTGCCGTCGCGATTCCGATCTACCTGGCCATCGCGCCGCAGCCGCCGGCGGTGCATGCGCTCGTGGTGGCGCTCGTCATCGGTCTCGGCATCTGGGTCTGCGGGCGCACCGCGCGCGACCTCGGCGTGCACGATCACCCCGGCATCGTGCTCGACGAGATCGCGGGCTTCCTGGTCGCCATGACCGCGCTGCCGTTCGAATTGCCGTGGATCGTCGCCGGCTTCGTGGCGTTCCGCATTCTCGACATCGTCAAGCCGTGGCCGATCTCGCTCGCCGAACGCCGGGTCGGCGGGGGCCTCGGGATCATGCTCGACGACCTGATCGCGGGTGCGCTCGCCTGTGCGGGGCTCCACGCGGTGCGGTACGCGATTGGTGCGTGAGGCGCTGTGACGGTTGGGGGATGGACGGGGCGCTACTCGAACGCTTGCGGCAGAGAAGCCAGCCCGGACCACCAGGATTCGCGTCTCGCAACTGCCGCAAAAGGATGAGCGGTCAGGAGAGGCACGAGACCGCACGGCACCGGCGAGCGGGTGGGTCGGTCACTTGCGTACAGAGTCGGGAAACGTATCCGAACGCATGAAGACTGCTGTGACGGGTCGATACCCGCACACGTCGCACACGCCGCGTCCCACGCCTTTTCGGGCAAGGCGGCCTGCTCTACATTTCGGGGCACCTCCTCCGACCATTGCCGGTACGTGGACGAATTCGACCTCATCGGGCGTTGTTTTCGCGGTCGCACCACCCGGCGTCCCGGAACCGTACTCGGGATCGGCGACGATGCGGCACTGCTCGACACGGGCGGTCCCGCGCTCGCCCATGCCCGGGCGACGGTTGCGTTCTCGGAACGTGACAATGCAGCCGGGACCGCTCATCGCGTGTTCGGGGCTGCACTCGTGCGGCTTGCGGCGCGGGCGGCGGCGCCCAGGTGGACGACCCTCGGTCTCACTCTCGACGCGAACGACCCCGACTGGATCGAAGCATTCGCAGCCGCCGCCGCGGCGGTATGCGATGCGTGCGCGGTCGAGCTGATCGGAGGCGACACCACGCGCGGACCAGGGCGGGCGACCGTCTTCGCGCTGGGAACGGCAACCGCCCTGCCCCGCGGGACCGTGTCCGCGCCTCCGGCCGGTATGGTCGAGTCGCGATGGCCACTCGCGCCGGAGCAGGCGTCGGCGCAGGCGATCGCGGGACTGGTCTCGGTGTGCGTGGACGTCGCCGCCCGCGGCGCCCGAATTCGGTGCGACGAGACCCCGGGGACTGGCGACGACCTCCGCCCGGGAGTCCTGAAGCTGGTCGCTCGCACGGATGCCACCGGCATCGATGCGCTGAACGACGCTGCCGCACGCCTGCACACGGGACGCCCGTGAGGGCTCGAATCCGATGACCGGATTCCAGCGGGTTGCCCCGCCTCGCAGCGAAGACGAGCTCCTGGCCCGGGCCGACGCCATTGCCGGACGCGCCATGGGTGACGTCGCGGTCGAGCTGGGAGTGCCGGTGCCGGAGAACACCCGCCGCGGCAAGGGCTGGACCGGCACGGTCATCGAGCACGCGCTCGGCGCGAACGCCGGGTCGCTGCCGGAGCCGGATTTTCGGCTGATCGCGGTCGAGCTGAAGACGATTCCCGTCGCACCGGACCTCCGGCCGCTCGAATCGACCTACGTGTGCACGGTGCCGCTGGCGGGCGACGCCTCGCCGGACTGGAGGGACTCCAACGTGCGGCGCAAGCTCGCGCGCGTGCTGTGGGTGCCGTTCGAAGGGGACCGCGCAATCGCGCTGCCCGAACGCCGCATCGGCACCGCGCTGCTGTGGAGTCCGTCGTCGGAGGAGGACGCTGCGCTCGCGAGCGATTGGGAGACTCTGATGGAGCGGGTCGTGCTGGGGCGGGTGGACGAGATATCGGCCCGGGAAGGGGAATGCCTGCAGATCCGCCCGAAGGCCGCGAACGCGGCGGCCCGGCGTCGCGCCATCGGGTCGAGCGGCGCGTGGGAGGCGGCTTTGCCGCGCGGGTTCTACCTGCGGGCAAGCTTCACCGCGGCGATACTTGCGCGACACTACGCGTAGCGAGACCGCGCTCCGGATCCACGCGACATGCTCGACATCACCCCATTCGCTCAAAGCCCCGTCATGTCGACTCGCGAGCGGCCCGGTGCGTTGTCGTCGGTGAGACCGCCCTGCAAGGCCGTCCCGGCCACGAAGATCGCGGAGCCCGAGGATTTCAGGCGATTGCCATGATCATGAACACGACGAAGACGACGACGAGGAGAAGCGGAACGAGCACCGCCTTCCAGTCCTCGGCCTGCGCCTTCGGCGCCTTCTCCGCCGCCCGCTTCGCGCCCGGCCCGAAGAAGAACAGGACGGCGAGCACCAGGACGCCGGCGAGGATCGCTTCCCAGAGCTCCATGCGCGGTCGGGCCTCCCGGGGTGCGACGATGACGTGTGCCGGACCGGCGGATTTCGGCTCCGGCGTCGGTTCCGCACTCTCGCACCGCAGTTTACGATGCGGCCCGGTCGGACGACGAGTGCCGATACGCGGCCGCAGGGAGCCTCGCCGGCTGACATCCGTCGCCGGAGTCGACCGGTGGCTCGCGCAAGCCGGCTCAGGCTTCGCCCAGGATGAGTTCCGCGCCCTTCTCCCCGATCATCATGGTCGGTGCGTTGATGTTGCCGGACGTCAGCGCCGGCATGATCGAGGCATCCACCACGCGCAGGGATTCGATGCCGTGCACCGCGAGCCGGGCATCGACGACCGCCATCGAATCCGGCCCCATCGCGCAGGTGCCGGCCGGATGATAGCCGGTCTCGGCCCTGCGCCTCGCGTAGTCGAGGAGCTCGTCGTCGGTCTGTACGGTAGCGCCCGGTCTGAGCTCCGCGCCCGCCAGCCCCTGCATGGGTGCCGCCTCGACGATCCGGCGGGCGAACCGCATGCCGTCGACCGTCGCCCGGCAATCCGTCGGCTCGGCGAGGAAGTTGAACCGGATTTCCGGGGCGTCACGCGGATCGGGGGAGCGCAGGTGCACGCTGCCGCGGCTCAGGGGCCGGAGCTGGTACACCGTGCAGGTGAGACCCGGATCGCGGTCGAATTTCCTCACCTTGGGACTAGAGAAGGACCAGGGGGAGAAGTGGAACTGGACATCGGGCGTCTCGAGTTCGGGGCGGGTTCGCACGAATCCCACGACCGGCGCCGAGGGCATGTTCAGGATTCCCCGGCGCGAGACGAGGTAGCGCACCACCTGCCACAGCAGCGCCAGCCCTCGTCCCCGTTCGTTGTAGCCGATGCCTCGGCGCCTGATGCGCCAGGCCATGCGCGGGGCGATGTGGTCGCTGAAGTTCTCGCCCACCCCCGGCAAGGGATGCCTGACCTCGATGCCGTGGCGCGCGAGCACCCGCGGGTCGCCGATACCGGAGAGCTCGAGAATCTGAGGTGAATTGATCGCCCCCGCGCTGAGAACGACCTCCCGGCGCGCCCGCAGCGTTTGCAGTCGACCTTCCAGGTAGCACTCGACGCCGGCCGCTCGCTTCCCGTCGAGCCGCACCCGGTGCACGAGCGCACCCGTGCGGACCGACAGATTGGGGCGCGAGCGGGCGGGACGGAGGTAGCAGTACGCCGCACTCATGCGCCGGCCCCGGCGAATGTTGGTCTGCGCCTTGCACAACCCTTCCTGCCGCGCACCGTTGTAGTCGGGATTGCGCGAAAGGCCCACCGACTCCCCGGCCGAGAACAGCGCATCGTAGAGCGGACTTTCGTCCACCGCTTCGCTCACGTGAACCGGTCCGCCCGCGGCGCGCCACTCGTCGGTGCGATGCTCGTAGTTCTCGATTCGCCGAAACAGCGGCAGCACGTCGTCGTAGCTCCAGCCCCGGTTGCCGAGCTGCGCCCAGGTGTCGAAATCGAGCGGCTGGCCGCGGACGTACACGAGACCGTTGATGGAGCTGGAACCGCCGAGCACCCGACCCCTCGGAACCGGGATCGGCCGGTTGCCCGTCCCTGCCTCCGGTTCGGACTGGAAGCACCAGTTCACCGCCGGGGTGTTGATGAGCTTGCCGTAGCTCAGGGGAAACGGAATCCAGGGATGCCGGTCCTCGGGCCCAGCCTCGAGCAGAAGGACTCGGAACTCTCCCGATGCGGTGAGTCGGTTGGCGAGCACGCAACCCGCCGATCCCGCGCCGACGATGATGTAGTCGAAAGTGTCGATGTGCATTCTCCCCGGACTGTACACTCCCGATCATGGCTGAGCTGGCGTTGGATCGCGTCACCAAGCGCTTCGGGGACGTCACCGCGGTCGACGACGTCACCCTCGACGTGCGCAACGGGGAGCTTGTCGCCCTGCTCGGACCCAGCGGATGCGGCAAGACGACGATCCTCCGACTCATCGCGGGCTTCGAGTCCGTGTCCGCCGGCGAAATCAGCTTTGACGGCGAGCTCATGTCCGCCGTCTCGCGCCATGTTCCGCCGGAACGGCGCCGGGTCGGAATCGTCTTTCAGTCCTACGCCCTGTGGCCCCACATGAGTGTGGACGCCAACGTAGGATACCCCCTGCGCGTGGCCGGCACAGGCGGCTCGCAGTACCGGGGCAAGGTCGACGCGGCCCTGGAGACCGTCGGATTGACCGGGCTCGGGTCGCGCCGGCCGGCGGACTTGAGCGGCGGTCAACGCCAGCGGGTGGCGCTCGCGCGCTGCCTGGTCATGGAGCCGTCGCTGGTGCTGCTCGACGAGCCGCTGGCCAACCTGGACGTGCACCTGAGGGCCGCCATGGAGGAGGAGTTCGTCGACTTCCACGACAAGACGGGCGCCACCATGCTGTACATCACCCATGACCAGGCCGAGGCGATGGCGCTGGCGGACCGCGTGGCGGTCATGGATCAGGGTCGCCTCGTGCAGGTGGCCGAACCGCGAACCCTGTACGAAGAGCCCGCGACGGCGATGGTGGCGGACTTCATCGGGCGAGGCGTGGTCATCCCCGGTTTCGTCACTCGGGCCGACGGACGAGGCGCCTGCGAGGTCGAGATCTGCGGCGAGCGCCTGGAGCTGCGGTGTGCCCGGCGGCAGTCTCCGGGCCCGGCCAGGGTGTCCCTGCGACCGGAGTTCCTGAGCCTGGCGCGTTCGGGCGTCGAAGGCAGGGTCCGGCGCGTCGTCTACCGCGGCGGCGTCCATGACGTCGAGGTCGAGTTGTCGCGCGCTCCCGGACACGCTCTGGTGCTGAACTGCGCCGAAGCGCCGTCGCCGGGCGCGGCCGTACACGTCCGGGTCGGCGGCGGTTGGGTGATTCCCGACTGAGCGGCGCCCTTCTCCCGCCGCCCGAATCACGCCTCCCACGGCAGCAGGCCGCGCGGCATCCAGCGCGAGCAGGCCGAGCTCACGAGCATCAGCGCGACGATGGCGATCACCGTGAGCATCGCCACCGCTGCGGCGAGGACGGTAAAGCCGCCGTCATCGAGGTTGAACACGACGACACCCACCGTCTCCGACCCGGACGACCACAGCAGGGCGGAGACAGTCAGCTCGTTGAAGGCGGTCATGAACACCAGCAGGCCGCCCGCGACCGCGATCGGCGCCACCAGCGGCGCGAGCACGGTTCGAAGCCTGAACAGATAGGACGCTCCCGCCATCTGGGCCGCCTCCTCCAACTGCCGATCGAGCTGGTGGAAACCGCTGATCGTGGGGCGCAGGGCCAACGTCAGGAAACGGCCGAGATAGGCCACGAAGATGATCCACAACGTGCTGTAGATGGTGAGGTGGACGATGGGGATGGGCTTGAGGAACAGGAGGATGCAGGCGATGGCGAGCACCACGCCGGGGAGCGCGTAGGGCAGCTCGGCAATCAGGTTGAGCAGCCTGGCGAGCGGACTCGGCCGCCACACGATGAAGTACGCCAGCGGGATCGCGATCGCGGTCAGCGCGATCGCGGCGCCGCCGGCGAGCACGAAGCTGTTGGAGAAGGCGCGGATCGTCACCGCCTGGCGGAACATCACCTCGGCGTAGTTGTCCAGGGTCGCCGTCGCGCTCGTCAGCGGAACGCCGTAGGCCGAGACCAGCGACGTCGCCAGGAGTGCGGTGACCGGCAGCACCAGAATGAGCACGATGAGTGCCCAGCACAGCGTCTCGGCGACCGGCCGCCACCCGCCGAGAACGTAGGCCAGAGGCTGGGACGGCACCCCCACCGTGCGGTAGTCGCGCTTGCGCAGCACCCACCCCTGGATCAGCACACCGCTGAACGCGATGACACCGATGAGCACCGACAACACCGCCACCTCGGAGATGACGTCCGGGCCGAACCCTGCCAGGCGCTTGTAGATGAGGGTGGGCAGCACGGTGTAGCTGGCGGGAATTCCGATGAACGCGTTGATGCCGAAGTTGCCTACCGACGAGATGAACGCGAGCGCGGTCCCTGCCACGAGGGCGGGCGTCATCAACGGCGAGACGACGGTGAACAGCACCCGCCAGTGACCGGCTCCGGCGGCGCGGGCCGACTCGACCATTTCGCGCGGCATGCTGCGCAGACCCGCGCGCAGGGCGAGGAACACCAGCGGCGCGTGCTGGATGCCCAGCAGCGCGATGATCCCCTCGCGCGAGTAGATGGGGTTGGGCGTCCCGAGCGGCGGCGCGATGCCGAGTGTGTTGAGCAATGCGCTCGACGGCCCGAGCACCTGCACCCAGCTCAGGGCCGTCACCTGCGGCGGGATCATCAGCGGGATGAGGAAGCAGAAGACGAGCGCGCGCTTCCCCCGGATGTCGGTGAGGGCGACCAGCAGGGCGAACGCTCCCCCGAGCAGCACGGAAACGACGGTGCCGCCCACCGCGGTCTCGAGGCTGCGCCAGGTGGCCCGCCAGGTCGACCGGGCGTCCAGCACCTCGTGCAGCACGCCGGTGCCGAACTGTCCGCCGGGCGCGATGCTCTCCAGGACGAGCCGGCCCATCGGGACCACGCTCAGCCCCGACACCAGCACGACGAGAGCGACGAATACGGCCCGTTCGCCGCTCACGTGGACGCGGCGGAGCCCCGCCGAGCCCGGCTTCACGCCATGCACATCCGCAGGATGCGGCTACTCGCCGAAGACCTCGGCGAACATCTTCTTGTTCTGCTCGGCGTTCGCGAGGGCCATTTCAGCATCGAGCGGGATGATCTTCATCGACTCCGACGACGGGAATCCGGCCGGCGGCGCGACGTCCGGGTGCGCCGGCATGTAGCCCTGGCTCGCGGCGAGCTCCTGACCCTCCTTCGACAGCAGGAAGTCGACGAACGCCCGGGCGGCTTGCGGGTTCTTCGCGGTGCTGAGAATCGCGACCGGCTCGGAGATGGCGCTCAGTCCTTCCTCCGGCACCACGAACTCGACGGGCGAGCCCTTGGCCTTGCTGCGGATCGGGAGGAAGTCGATCACCATCCCGTAGAGCTTTTCGCCGCCCGCCACCGCCTTCAGGGTACCGCCGTTGCCGCCCTTGGCGCGTGCCTCGTTGGCGGCGAGATCCTCGTAGTACTGCCAGCCGAGCTCGGGGGCGGACGTCAGGGTCGCGAGATGAATGAGCGCGGCGCCCGAGTACAGCGGACTCGGCATGGCCACCAGCCCCCTGGCCTCCGGCGTCACGAGATCCTGCCACGAGGTCGGCTTCATCGGTGCGTTGGTGTTGTAGACGATGCCGGTGGTGATGAGCTTGGTGCCGAAGTAGTGCCCTGCCGAGTCATGAAGGCCGGCGGGATACGCCCCGACCGGTGCGTCCGGATAGGCCATGAGGTGCCCGTCGCGCTTCAGCCCTTCCATGGTGACGGCGTCCGCGATCAGGAGCACGTCGGGATTGGGCGTGCCGGCGGCCATCTCCGCGCGAAGCTTCGCCATCACCTTGGTGGTTCCGTCCCGGATCCATTCCACCTCGACGTCCGGATGGACCTTGTTGAAGGCGTCGACCGTCTGCTGGGCGTCCTTGTTGGGCTGACTCGTGTAGATGACCAGCTTCCCCGAGGTCGCATGAGCGGCGCTGAACGCAAGAAGCCCTGCCAGCACCAGGCCAATCGTCGTGCCGAAACGTGTCATGGCGTATCTCCCGGTCTATATTGTCTGGGTCCGGGGTTGCGGAAGTATCCGAAATTCCCGGCCGAATCCGGAGGTCCTCCGACGGAGCCCGGACCGGGACAAAGGCTATCACCCGGAGACATCCGATGTCGTCAGCGAGTGCGCCGGCGGGCGATCGGGCGGTGCTGAAGTTCATCCACGTGACCGACCCCCACCTCGTCGGTCGCGGCGGGCGCGTGCACGGTCTCGACCCCGGCGCGCGCCTCGAACGCTGCGTCGAAGAGATCAACGACCACCACGAGGACGCGGCATTCTGCGTGATCACCGGAGACCTCGCGCACAACGGCGATGACGGGGGCTACGGCGAGCTCGCCAGGCTGCTCGGGCGGCTGCGGGTTCCGGCACGGCTGCTCGTCGGCAATCACGATCGGCGCGAGGGGTTTGCGCGAGCGCTTGCCGGAGCACCGCGCGACGCGCACGGATTCGTCCAGTCGGCGCTGGATCATCCGCGGTTCCGATTCCTGTTTCTGGATACCCACGACGAAGGAAGCAAGGCCGGCCGATACTGCGGGTGGCGCATCGACTGGCTGAACGAGCAGTTGGCGACGGCCGGGGATCGCGATGTGTTCCTGTTCATGCACCACCCGCCGTTTGCGGTCGGCATTCCCGGTCTGGACCGCATCGGGCTGCTGGACGTCGACGACTTCGTCTCGACCATCGACCGGCACCACAACGTGCGCCACATCTTCTTCGGGCACGCGCATCGACCGATCAGCGGGCATTGGAGAAGGATCTCGTTCTCCACGCTCTTCGCGACCAACCATCAGTTGGCGTTGAACCTCGCTCCCGTCGAGCGCCCTCGGTACACCCATGAGGGACCCGCGTACGGGATCGTCCTGCTCGACGCCGATCGGGTCGTGGTCCACACGCGGGACCTTTCCGGCGATCGGCCGATCGACTCGCAGTGAGCTCGGTCTCGCGACGGGCCCCGAGCACCGTCGAAAGGCCCTTGCGCGATCGGCAGGAGATGGTGCCGTTTGCGAGGGCAACCCCTCGTCGACCGATGATGGGGCCGGCAATCGTTTCCGTCGACCCCGCCGACCTCCGTTTCGTGTCCGAATGCCGAACCGGCGCTTCGTCGCCCTCCTCGAGGATTGCCAACCATTCGCGCGCCGATGACGTCGGCGCCTCGCCGACACAAGCAGTACGTCATCGAACCGCGGGCGCAGTCCGGAGACGGTCGGGCGTTCCATCACCAGCCCGACCTGTTCAGCGCAGCAGCTCGAGACCGTAGACCGAGTGCCAGAGCTTTCCCGTCACGTACAGCGTGCTTCCGTCCCACGCGATGCCGTTGGCGACGTCGACGCCGCCCATGCTGCGCTCCTTCTCGGCGATTCGGGAGAGGTCGAGCCATCCGGTCACCGCACCGCTCGCGGGGTCGATGCGGGCCACCCGGTCGGACCGCCAGATGTTTGCGTACAGCGCCCCGTCGACGAACTCGAGCTCGTTCAGCGCCTCGACGGCACCTGCACCGTCGCGAACCTCGACCTCGCGCTCGACCCGGAAGGTCCGCGGGTCACGGAACCGGAGCGTCGCGCTGCCGTCGCTCATCACCAGCCGCTCGCCGTCGAAGGCGAGACCCCAGCCCTCCCCCGCGTAGCGGTGCTCGCGCACGAGCGAGAAGTCTTTCAGACGCAGCACGAACGCGCGACCCGAAGTCCATGTGAGCTGGTACAGGTGGTCGCCGACGAGCGCGAGGCCCTCGCCGAAGAGCCGGTCGGACAACGCCCGCTTGCGCACCACCCGTCCGGTGGTCAACCGCACCTTGCGCAGTGACGAACGCCCCCGCAGACCCGTGCTCTCGTACAGGGCGTCGCCGGCGATGACGAGCCCCTGCGTGAACGCCGCGGGGTCGTGCGGGTACTCGGCGACGATCCGGTAGTCGACTGACGGCGCTCCGCCGGCACCGGCGGACGCGGCGGCGAGCAGGCATGCGACCCACGCGCACAGGTGCGCGAGCGGCCGGACTTCGACCTCTGCGCTCTGCGCAGCGTCGCGCATCTACTCGTCGGTCACGCACCCGTGGGAGGCGTCGGACACGTTCTTGATGTACTTGTACAGGGTGCCGCGGGTCTCCTTGAACGCGGGCATCGTCCATGCCTCGCGGCGCCGGGCCATCTCCTCGTCGGTGACGTTCACGCTGATGGAGTTCTCCTCGGCGTCGATGACGATGTGATCGCCGGTCTCGACGAGCCCGATGGGTCCGCCTTCCTGCGCCTCGGGCACCACGTGCCCGATGATGAAGCCGTGCGAACCGCCGGAGAAGCGGCCGTCGGTGATAAGTGCCACGTCGGAGCCGAGCCCGGCTCCCATGACCGCGGAGGTCGGCGTCAGCATCTCGGGCATCCCGGGGCCGCCCTTCGGCCCTTCGTAGCGGATGACGATCACGTCGCCCTTGGCGATCTTCCCCTCTTCAAGGGCACGCAGCATGTCCTCCTCGGCGTCGAAGACGTTGGCCCGGCCCTCGAAGCGCAACCCCTCCTTGCCCGTAATCTTCGCCACCGCGCCGCCCGGCGCGAGGTTCCCGCGCAGGATGCGGATGTGTCCGCTCTCCTTGATGGGGCTCGCGAGCGGGTACACGATCCTCTGCCCTTCGGAGAGCGGCAGCGCCTCTTCGAGGTTCTCGGCGATGGTCCGCCCGGTACAGGTCAGGCCATCGCCGTCGATGAGGCCCTCGGCGAGGAGATACTTCATCACCGCCGGCACCCCGCCCACCTGGTGCAGGTCCTCCATCACGTACTTGCCGCTCGGCTTCAGGTCCGCAATGAAGGGGATCCGATCGCTCACCGCCTGGAAGTCGTCGATGGTGAGGTCGACGTCGACCGCCCGCGCCATCGCGATGAGGTGCAGCACCGCGTTGGTGGAGCCGCCGAGCACCATGACCATCACCATCGCGTTCTCGAACGCGGTCCGGGTCATGATGTCGCGCGGCTTGATGTCCGTCTCCATCAGCGCGCGCACGACGGCGCCGGCCTGCCGGCATTCCTCGAGCTTGGCGGGGTCGGTAGCCGGAGTGGAGGAGCTGTAGGGCAGCGACATGCCCATCGCCTCGATGGCGGTGGCCATGGTGTTCGCGGTGTACATGCCGCCGCAGGCGCCGGGGCCGGGGCAGGCGTTGCGCACGATTTCGACCCGCTCGTTCTCGTCGATGCTGCCCGCGAGGTACTGCCCGTAGCTCTGGAACGCGTTGACGATGTCCACCACCTGCCCGCTCGACATGCGTCCGCCGCGGATGGTGCCGCCGTAGACCATGATCGAGGGACGGTTGATCCGGCCCATCGCCATCAGGCACCCGGGCATGTTCTTGTCGCACCCGGGGATGGTGACCAGACCGTCGTACCACTGGCCGCGGGTCACGGTCTCGATCGAGTCCGCGATGAGGTCGCGGGACTGGAGCGAGAACGACATCCCCTCGGTGCCCATGGACATGCCGTCCGAGACTCCGACGGTGTTGAAGCGCATCCCTTTCACCCCGACCGCCTCGACCCCCTCCTTCACCGCGTCGGCCAGCCCGAGCAGGTGCATGTTGCAGTTGTTGCCCTCGTACCAGATGCTGGCGATGCCGATCTGGGCCTTGTCGAGGTCCGCCTCCGTTAACCCGGTGGCGAAGAGCTGGGCCTGCGAGGCCCCCTGGGATTTCGGCTGGGTGATGCGCGAGCTCCAGCGGTTGATCTGTCCTGCCATGACGCACTCCGATTCGGGTCGATTGAGCGCGCCGACTGTAGTGGCTGAACCCGGAAAAGGCCAGATGTTGCAGAAGATAGTGTGCAGCGCCCCGGACGAAGGCGGACGGTGGTGGCATCACCGGTCTCTGCGGATCGGACGTCATCCCGACTCTGCATCCTGCTCCTTCGAGTACATCTCGACATCGGTCAGGGAAAAGTCCGTGCCCTTGAACAGCAACGGCTCGTCCAGTGTTCTTGCCAGAGCGTAGGCGAAGCAGTCACCGAAGTTGAGGCCGGCGGGATGACGCCGCTTGCCGTAGAGCCGAAACGCGGTTCGGGCAACGTGAGCCTGGTCCGTGTCGACCGCAACGAGCTCGATGCCGGCCTTGGCGATGAACAGATCGAGGTCCCGAACACCATCCGGACCGTACCGGGCCTCGACGACCATCGATGCCTCGACGAACGATGCGACCGACACGACGCGCCTCTCCGCCGCCTCGATGGCTTCGTTGAATGCTCTGCGCTCGGGCTCGTCCTGAAGGATCGCGATCAGCGCCGACGTGTCGATGACCATCAGACCGGCAAGCCGCGTTCGTCGTAGCCGAGAATGTCTTCCGCCGTCCTCTCGTCGAGAACCGGCAGGGATGCGCAATGCAGCGCAATCTCGTCCAGCTCGTCCGCCAGGTCCCTGCCGGTCCGCCGGCGCCGAATCCGTTCCAGGCGGTCGCGCAACGCCGTGGTGACCGCCTGCGTCTTGGTTTCTCCCGTCAGCCTGGCCAGGGTCGCGGCAAGCTCCTCGGTCGTTCGATTTCGAATGTTCAGCGCCATCGGGGGTTTCTTTACGTGTAGATTGAACACTGCATTGTATCACTCATCGGTTGTGCGGCCGCAACCCATGTGGGACCCACGTGTGACGTTCGTCCGAGGACCGTCGTCCATGGCGTGCCGCGTCGATGCGCTGGCGTGGATGGCCGAGAGGATGTTCGAATCCAGCGATGCACTGGCACGGCACGAAATCGTGGTCCATGTCGAACGGGTCGATTGAGCACGCAGACTGTAGTGGCTGGACCTGGAAAGGGCCGGATGTTGCACTGGTTCGCGGTGTCGCGCACCAGAACACGCACGTTGCATTCGGCATTCGTTTGGCATAGGTTTCAGCCTATGCCATCGACAGGAACCACCTCATGACGCAAGCCCGTCAAGTCAGGTTGTTTCGAAACGGGCGGAACCAGGCGGTTCGCATTCCCCGGGAATTCGAGTTGCCGGGCCGGGAGGCCGTCATCCGCAAGGTAGGCAATCGGCTGATTCTGGAACCCGCGCGTCGCAAACCGCTGCTGGAGGTGCTCGCGTCGATGTCGCCGCTGGCGGCACGCGACGAGTTCCCCGCTGTGGACGAGACGTTGACCCCACTGGACGACGATCCGTTCGTTGTCGTGGACACAAGCGATCGACCGTGAGTCACCGGTTTCTGCTCGACACGAACATTCTCGCGGAGCTCGCGAGGAATCCTGCCGGCAGCGCAGCCGGGAGAATCGCCGCTGTCGGGGAACCGGCGATATGCACCAGCGCCATCGTCGCCTGCGAGGTTCACTATGGACTCGCCAAACGGAATTCACCGCGGCTCACGCAGAGGATGCGCGAGATCCTCGAGGCAATCGACATCCTGACCGACCTGCCGACCGACATCGGATTTCACTATGGAAGCATACGAACCCATCTCGAGTCGGTCGGTGCGACGATCGGACCCAACGATCTTCTGATTGCGGCACATGCACGAGCTGCGGACCTCACGGTCGTGACCGGCAACGACCGCGAATTTCGTCGAGTGCCGGGCCTGCGGGTGGAGAACTGGTCGGCGGAGTGAATCGTCAGGTTGTTGGCGGCAGTGTTGGCTCGACCCCGAAATCGCTGTCTGCGGCGCCCGTACTCGACGGCTACCAATCGGGCCGGGCGCGGCATGGCGCGTTGCCCGGCACTGATGCGTATCCGACGCAAAGGGCTCCGGGAGCTGTACGAGCACGACTGCGTACGCCGACTGCCAGCACACTGCATACCTCGCCTCCGGCCAATTCTGACGATGCTGGGCGAGACGCGCCGCCCCAGAGACGCAGACCGACCAGGATGCGGCTGCATCCGCTCGAGGGTGATCGCCGGGGGCAGTGGAGCGTCCGGGTATCGGGAATACGGCGCATCGTCTTCCGCATCGAAGAAGGCGAGGTGGTCGACGTGGATCTCGTGCACTTTCACGGAGGGTGAGCCGATGGGCAAGGTGCTGAACCCCGCGCACCCGGGGGAATGTCTTCGCGAAAGCGTACGCGCGACAGGATGGACCATCACCGAAGCGGCTCGGCAACTCGGGCTGAGCCGGGTGACGTCATCGCGCCTTCTCAACGGACAGGCGCGGTTGACCGCCGCCACCGCGCTTGCCATCGAACAGCTCGACTGGGGCGATGCGGAGTAATGGATGCGCCTTCAGGCGAGCTATGATCTGGCACGGGAAAGACGCAAGCAGGCAGCGTGAAGCCCCATGACGGGTTCGACACTGGAGGCCAGCAGCTTCAACCAGACCACGGTCGACTGGTGGCGGCCGTCACCGGCGTTCGACCCTTCCCAGGCGCAGCCCTGGAACGCGGATGCCGCGGCGATCGCTCGCTTCCAGGAGGATGGAGCCGTCCTCCTGCACGGGGTCTTCGACGAGTGGGTCGAGCCGCTTCGCGCCGGCCTGGAACGCAACCTCGCAGCGCCGCAGGACTACGCGTTCCCCTGCGAGAGCGCGCCCGCCGGAGCGCCGGGACGCTTCTTCGACAGCTACTGCAACTGGCTCCTGGTTCCGGAATACCTCGACCACGTCACCAAGTCGTGCGCGGCCTCGTTGGCCGGCCAGCTCATGCACTCGCACCGCGCGCAGTTCTTTCACGAGCACGCCTTCTGCAAGGAACCGGGCACCCAGCGGGCCACGCCCTGGCACCAGGACCTGCCCTACTACTGCGTCGACGGGACGCAGACCGTGAGCCTCTACGTCTCGCTCGACCACGTGCCGGCGGAGGTCGCGGTGCGCTTTGTCAGGGGCTCACATCGATGGGGCCGACTGTTCTACCCGCGGGTGTTCCTCGACGGCGCCGACTTCAACACGGGCGACGACGCGCTGGAGGCGATCCCGGACATCGACGCCCACCCCGAAGACTACGAAATCCTCGCGTGGGACCTCGCGCCGGGAGACGTGATCGCCTTCGACTTCCGGACCCTACACGGCACCACGGCGGGCCGGGTTCAGGACCGGCGGCGCGCCCTTTCCACCCGCTGGCTGGGGGACGACGTGACCTACTGCCGGCGACCTGGCGAGACCTCGCCGCCCTTCCCCGACATCGGGCTCGCGCACGGGGACCGCATGCGGGAGGACTGGTTTCCGGTCATCTGGCGGGACATTCCAGGACCCGGCCGCCACGAGGAGTGAATCGACAGGGGATTCAGCCGCGTCGATAGACCTCCCGGCGATGAGCAATCCGCAGGACGAGCACCCGCAAGACCTCATCCTCGATGTGCGCCACGATGCGCCAGTCGCCGACTCGGTATCGCCACAGCGAGGCTGTCCCGGGACCGCTACGGGGGCCTTTCAGTCGCGCTCCGAGACCGCGCGGATCGTCCATCACCCCGAGGCGTTCGCGCAGAAACTTCGTGATGCGGTGGACAACCTGCCTGTCAAGCCCGCGCAGGTCCTTCAGCGCCCCGGCATCGAATTCAATCCTCCAGGCCAAGCTCGCGCTCCACCTCCTCCAGCGTGTAGGTCCGCGACCTCCCCGACCGGTTGTCGATCAGACGCTGTTCGGCGAGATACAGATCCTCGAGCTCGTCCAGGTGCTCGAGGATCGCCTCGCGAGCGTAGAAGGTCTTGGTGCGCCCGGTCGCTTTCGCAAGTCGATCGAGGCGCTTTTCGATATCGGTGGGCAATCTGATTGCGAGCATCATTAGGCTCCGATCACTTGTTACACAAGTATAGCGTCAACCAGGACTGACATTCGGTCGGATCGCGGTTCACCGGATCGTGGCGCCTTCACGATCGCTCTGCCACGCACTCCGGGTTCGCTTATCGGCATTTCTTGAACCGTTTCCCGGAGCACTCGCCAATATTCGCGGTAGCTGCTACGGCTTGGTCGACGACTTCACCTGCACCTTCATCGACCAGTACCGCAGTCTTGTCGACTTCCGTGACGGGCGGACCGGACTCTCCGCACTCCCCCTCCACCTCCACGTGACAATCCACGACATCGACCCCGGCATTCCCTTCGACCGCTGTCCCAATCCCTTCCATGCGGTCCGCGACACGCTCCGCCACATCGATCTCATCGAGTCCCCGGTCCGTCTCCTCGGAGACGGCATGGCCGCATCCGTACAGCAGGGCCAGGCAGACAAGCAGCCGGGACAGCACGCTCGATCGGTGCCGGACTCGTGCCGGAGAGAGCCTCGAGGCGCCTTTCATTGCCTTTCCGTCCCGTCATCACTCGGCAGCAGCACCGCGGCATCGTCCGACCACGTCAGCCATACCTCCTGGCCCGCGCCGCCGATCCGATCGAGGGATTTCGCGAGGTTCGGCAGCGCCACGGAGACCGGCTCGTCCCGGCCCTCCAGGTAGACGTAGAAGTGGCTGCGGTCCCCGAGATACGCCGAGGGCCCCATTCGGCCCTTCACGGCGTTCTCGGTCGCTCCGGCATCGTCGAACGCGAGCTGGAACTTCTCCGGGCGAATGCCCAGCACGAAGCCCTCGCCGACCGCCGCGGGCGGCGTCTCGCAGGCGGCACACACGCGGCCGAGGTCCGCCGAATCGGCCGACGCCATCCCGTTCCCGAACTCGCTCAGGGTGCAGTCGAAGAAGTTCATGGTGCCGATGAAGTCCGCGACGAAACGCGACTTCGGTGCCTCGTAGAGCGCTCCCGGGGTGGAAATCTCCAGCACGTCCCCCTGCGCCATGACCGCGATGCGGTCCGACAGCGTCAGCGCCTCCTCCTGGTCGTGGGTCACGAACACGAAGGTGATGCCCACCTGCTGCTGAAGCTGGCGCAGCTCGATCTGCATCTGCTCCCTCAGCTTCTTGTCGAGCGCCCCCAGGGGCTCGTCCAGCAGCAGTACCTTCGGCTGCTTGATGAGCGCCCGCGCGAGCGCGACCCGCTGGCGCTGGCCGCCCGAGAGCTCCATCGCGGTGCGCTCCCCGTAGCCGGGCAACCTGATGAGCTCCAGCATCTCCTCGATGCGCCCGGCGAGCTCGCGCTTCGAAAGCCCCGACTTCCGCATTCCGAACGCGATGTTCGAGGCCACGTTCAGATGCGGAAATATCGCGTAGTTCTGGAACACCATGTTCACCGGACGGTGGTTCGGCGGAACCATGGTGACGTCCCGGTCGTCTATGTGGATGCTGCCCTGCGTCGGCACCTCGAAGCCGGCGAGCATCCTGAGCAGGGTCGTCTTCCCGCAGCCCGACGGACCCAGCAGGGAGAAGAACTCCCCTTCGGTGATCTCGAAGTTCGCGTCGTTGACGGCCCGGACCGAACCGAAGTCCTTGAACACGTGGTTGATGGAGATGATCGGAGCGGGCATCGTCTCGAACCCTCGTCAGACCCTGGCAGGCGCGAGCTGCACGCCGCCTCGCCGGATGAGTTCCGCGGTGAAGACCACAATCGTGGACGCCACGACGATGATCGCTCCGAGCGAAAGCACCGAAGGCAGCCGTTCCGGAAACCGGAGCTGGCTCCAGATGTGCACCGGCAGCGTCGCATCCGTGCCACAGAGGAAGAACGCGAGCACGAACTCGTCGAACGAGATGGTGAACGTCAGCAGCAGGCTCGCCACGATTCCGGGAAGCATGATGGGAAAGGTCACCCTCCAGAAGGTGCCCCACGCGTTCTCTCCGAGGTCCCGGGCGGCTTCCTCCATGCTCGGGTCGAAGCCCTCCATCCGCGAGATCAGCACCAGCATGGAGAACGGAACGCAGAGCAGGAGATGGCCGATGCCGACGGTGACGAGCGACAGTTTCACGCCGCCGAGGCTGAAGGTGATGAGCAGCGAAATGCCCAGGATGATCTCCGGGATCACGAGCGGCACCATGATGAACCCGATGAGTCCCCCGCGCCCCCGCATGCGGTAGCGGGTCACCGCCTTGGCGGCGAAGATTCCGAGAACCGTGCTCATGACCGACACGCTCACCGCGACCTTCACGCTGTTCCAGAACCCGTTCAGCAGCCCCTGGTTGTCCGCGAGCGCGTAGTACCACTCGAGCGTGAAGCCCTTCAGCGGAAAGGTGACGTACTGCGAGTCGTTGAACGAGAAGAGAGGCAGCACCGCCACCGGCAGATACAGGAAGGCGAGGTAAACCGCCGCATACACCCCGAATCCGTTCAGCCTCGTGCGACGGACGGACACTTTCTATCCCACCTTCTTCCGGTACCAGCGGGTGGCGCCGAGGAGCGCGCACACCGCGAGGGTGACGGTCAGCATGGAGATGATCGAAAGCGCCGCGCCGAGCGGCCAGTTGAGCGCCTTGCCGAACATGGACTGGATGATGTTGCCGATCATGATCCCGCGCGTACCCCCCACCAGCGCCGGCGTCACGTAGTCCCCGACGGTGGGGATGAACACCAGCAGGCTCGCCGCGATCACGCCGGGGAGCGACAGCGGCAGGGTGACGCGCAAGAAGGTCATGAAGGCGCTTTCGCCCAGATCGCGCGCCGCCTCGATGAGGGAGCGATCGATCTTCTCCAACGACACGTAGATGGGCAGGATGGCCACCGCGGCCCAGGCATGCGCCAGGGTGATGACCACTGCGGTCGGGTTGTAGAGCAGGAATTCGAGCGGAGCGGAAATGACTCCAAGGGAGATGAGTCCCGAATTGATGACGCCGTTGTAGCCGAGAATCACCTTCCAGGCGAAGACTCGGAGCAGGTAGCTGGTCCAGAAGGGAATCGTGACCAGGATGATCCACATCATCTTGTTCTTCTTGACGTGGAAGGCGATGTAGTACGCCAGCGGATAGGCCAGCACAATGGTGACGAGCGTCACCAGAGCCGAGATTCGAATGGAGCGGTAGAGGATCAGGTAGTAGATCTTCTTCTCGAAGAACGCGGCGTAGTTCTCCGTGGTGAAGGTCCTGATGATGTCGACGTATTCCTGCTTCCAGAAGCTCATGGTAGTCAGGATGAGCACCGGGAAGAGCAACCCGAGCACGACCACCACCAGCGTCGGCGAAAGCAGGGCATATCCCCTCGCCGACTCGCTCCTCATGAACCACTTGCGCACGCGCTGGCCCGGTGCGCGATCGGATGCGGTCCGCGAGGTGTTCACGAGTCAATCATCGTCGCGGGCCATGCCGAGGATCGGGCATCGACGCGACCACGGCTCCGGCACGGCGCCGAACCGCCCATTCCCATTCGCGCAGGCCGTGTGGATTCCCGCCTTCGCGGGAATCGCGGCAAGTATTCAGTCGAGGTCATGCCCGCAAAGGCGGGAATCGATGAGTTTTCGCAGCAATGCTCCTCGCAAGTTCGCAAGCCGAACACGGATACCGGAATGCGCGAGCCGAGGCACGATGGATAGGAGCGGGGTCGAAGGGGGCCGGCGGCTGCCGACAGCGGAGCCCGGCGAGCGGGAACCGGCGCGCCCCCTTCAGACGCGGGGACCGCCGTCTCCCCGGGGAGAGAACGCCGGGGCACCCGCGTACGCCGGATGCCCCGGGCTGGTCGAGACACTCGTCACCGGCAAGCGTTGGACGAGGCTCCCTACAGTCCTGCCTTGACCTCTTCGAACATTTCCTGCAACGCCGCCTCGTTGCCGATCGGCTCCTGGAAGATGCCGGCGCTCAGTATCTCTTCAGGATTGCTGGACAGTCCGCGTTCCTTGAGCAGGTGCTCGGGGACGAGCTCGTACGAGTGCTTGTTCGCATGACCATAGCCCTCGTCGAGTATGGACAGAACGCCCGAGTCCGGGCTGAGGAACGCGTCTATGGCGTCGTAGCTCTTGTCGAGCTTGGCCGGATCGGCGGCGGACATGAGGCAGAAACCGCACACCCACGTCATTGCGCCTTCCTTGGGAGTCATGTACTTCACGTTGACGCCCTCGGCCTTCAGCGCGGTGAACGCGTCGTTCCAGGAGCTGGTCGCGACGAGTTCGCCCGCCGCCATCGAGTTCTCGAGGTCGGTGGGGCTCGTCCACCAGTACCGCAGCAGCGGAAGCTGCTTGCGGAGCAGCTCGCGGGTGACCTCGACCTCGTCGGGCGTCATGTTGAAGGGGTCCTTCGCGCCGCCGTAGATGGCCGCCACCATCACGCCGTCGATGAGGCTGTCCGACATCGACAGCCGCCCCTTGTAGCGCTCGTCCCACAGGATTCCCCAGGTCTCCTCTTCCTGGTACTTGGGATCGACGAGATCGGGCCGGTAGAGCACCGAGGTGAGGCCCCAGTCGGCCGCGACGAAGTAGACGTCGCCGTTCTCGGTGGTCATGCCGGGAATCTCCTTGAGACTCGGAATGATCTCGTCCCAGTGGCTCAGCCGGCTCGTGTCGATCGGCTGCAGGATCCCGGCATCGCGCCAGATCTCCACCTTGTAGGAGCAGGGGTGGGTCACGTCGAACTGGGCACCGGCCTTGATCTTCGCGAAGGCCTCCTCCTCGTCGCCGAAGATGGAGAAATTGGGGTACTCGCCGTACTTGTTGTGGTATTCGAGGTGGTGCGCCTGGGCGTCCCATCCCTCCCAGGTGAACACGTTTGGATGGTCTTCGGCCGCGGCCCGCGCGGAGCGGGGCAGCATCGGAAGCGTTACCGCGGCGACCCCGAGGGATGCCAGGTAGGTCTGGAACCTCCGCCGCGACACCTTGCCGGTCGCCAACATGTCGATCAGGTCGTCTTTCCTGTATTCCATCGTGAATTCCTCCCGGAGTGGTCGGCGCGGACGGCCTGTCGGCACTTATGGCCCGTCACTTCCGCGATGTCAAGCAACGCAACCAGGCCGAAACGGCCGCGGTCGGTGGACGGGGCCGCGCGACGAAATTCCCGATGACGCGGAGACGGCCCACGCGGAAATTCGCGTGCGCGGACGGGACGGAAACACGGCGCGGTGCCGCCTCGGGAACGGCCCGGAACCGAGCGCCGCGCGTTGCGGGCGACGCCGGTTCCGACACGGCGGCTCAGAGCAGCGACTCGAGCAGCCCGGCCGCCTTCTCCGGACCGCTGCGGCTTTGCATGTGGGCCGAGGTCGCGGCCAGCTTCGATTGCATCGCCTGGTCGGCGAGGCAGGCCTCGATGGCTTCGAGCAGCTCCTCGTCGGTCCACTCGTAGCGTTCCAGGTGCAGGCCGTGGCCGGTCTCGTGGACGCGCATGGCGTTGTCGTGGCCGTCCCACACGTAGGGCATGATGATCGCAGGTTTGCCGAAGTACAGGCATTCCGTGAACGAGTTGTTGCCGCCGTGGTGGATCACGAGGTCCGTCTGCGCAATGACCGAAGGCTGGGGATACCAGCCGTCGATGACGACGTTCGGCGGCAGGCGGGAGTAGGCACCGGCGTAGTCGCCCACGTTCACGAGCGCTCGGAACCGCGACTTTCCGACCGCCGCGATGATCCGCTGCAGAAGCTCGGTATCCCCGGCCCCGAGGCTGCCGAAGGAGATGTACAGCAGCGGACCTGCGTCGTTGGCGGCGAACCGGGGCACCTCGTATGGCTCCTCGTTGCGCACGCACCCCTCCAGATACTGGAACCGCACGGGGTCGAGTGGCGTCGACCGGCTGAACTTCACCGGCTCCGGATACAGCAGGAGGTTGAGGTGGGGCGACGCCTCGAAGAACCGGCCGAGCGGGTACCGGTCCTCCCCGCACGCGGCCAGGAATTCGTTGAAATCGTCATGAATCGGCTGGATGACCTCGTTGAAGCGCGCACGGAACGCACGGTGACCGGCCTCGTCGTTCTCGCTGCATCCGGAGAGATGCGGGGGAATGGCCTCGTCCTCGATCTCGTTCTCCGAGCACGAGATGATGCGCACCCACGGCTTCCCGAACCGCTTGATGGCGGGGAACAGGATCACGTTGTCGATGCAGACCACATCCGGCTCGATTCGGGCCAGGACACCCGGAAGGTCCTTCTCCGCCCACTTCGCGCTGTCGACGATTGCCTCCCAGCATTCCTTGACGTAGTTGTCGAGCTGGTCGATCGGCGCCTTGCGGAAATTGGGGATGTGCCCGTTGATGAAGTCCTCCCAGAACTTCGCCATCTGCTCGGGGGGCATCGGTTCGGAGAGATTCACCGGATGAGCCTCGAATCCGTAGCCCTCGTAGACCTCGACGAATCCGGGGTCGGACAGGAAGACAACCCGGTGTCCGCGCGACGCGATGGCCTGGGCGATTCCGACCGAGTTGAGAGCGGGGCCGAATGCGGCTTCGGGAAAGAATGCGAACGTCTTCTGCGGCATGATGGTTTCCTCTTTCGTCAGGAAGGGAATCGGTGAAATTCCCCGGCGAATGGCTTCAGGCTCGAATGACGCTTGGCCGCGTTCGAGGTGGCAAGAATGTACGCATCCTTCAGCGCGAGGTCGGGTCGGAGCCGAATGTGCAGATTGGCGCGGTACGAGGCAAGCGCAGGTTCGCCCGACCGGCGCATGCATGTCCGAATTCCGTCCGGTTCTGCATACGCGGTGGTCCGGGTTAGAATCATCCGCATTCCGCTCCTGGAGCCGACGACGCTACATGGGTAAACCGGTTGTTGGAATCACGGCGTGCCGAAGCGACCTCGAAGGGCGCGTCCACCACATCGTCCAGGAGAAGTACGCAACCGCGGTGAGCGCGGCGGCGGATGCGCTTCCGCTTCTCATCCCCGCGCTCGGACGCGCAGTGGCCAACGACGACCTGCTCGACTCCATCGACGGACTCCTGCTCACCGGAAGCCCGTCCAACGTACTTCCCCGCCATTACGGACAACCGGTCAGTCGCCCCGGTACATTGCACGACCCGCACCGCGACGAGACTGCGCTACCCCTCGTTCGCCGCTGCATCGAGCGCGCGATCCCGCTGCTCGCGGTATGCCGCGGCTTTCAGGAGGTGAACGTCGCATTCGGCGGGACGCTGCACCAGCACGTCCACGAGCTGCAAGGGATGCTCGACCACCGCAAGCATTCGGTACCGGACATCGACGGCCAGTACGCGCCCTCGCACACCGTCACGCTGACAGTCGGAGGTATGCTGCATCGACTCCTGCACCGCCAATCGATCGAGGTCAACTCGCTCCACTCGCAGGGCGTCGATCGACTCGGCGACGGTCTCGTGGTCGAAGCCCGGGCACCGGACGGCCTCGTCGAGGCGATGAGCGTCCGGGGGTGTGCCTCGTTCGCACTTGCGATTCAGTGGCATCCGGAATGGAACGCGCTGGCGGATTCGTCGTCGCGCGCTCTGTTCGAGGCATTCGGAGCTGCCTGCCGGGACTTCGCGAACTGGCGTGCCACGCCGATCGACGTCGTGCAAGCCGGAATCGTGTGAGTCGAATCTGCGTGCCCGCTCCATGACGCGCCGCGTGTCGTGACGGATGCTCGTTCGTGAAGGACAGGCCCATGAGCTACATCGAGAACTGGTGCCGGGAGCACGCGATCACCGAGGTGGAAGCGCTGATGCCCGACATGGCCGGCGTCGCGCGCGGCAAGATCATGCCGGTCGCGGCGTACTGTCGTACGCTCGGCCTGAATCTGCCGGAAGCGCTCGTGCTGCAGACCGTTACCGGAGGCTATCCCGACGATCAGAGCGCAGTCGATCCGTCGGATCGCGACATGGTGCTGCGAGCGGACGAACGCACTGTCCGGCTCGTTCCGTGGGCCGCCGAACCCACCGCGCAGGTCATCCACGACTGTTTCCACGCAAACGGCGGTCCCGTGGACACTACCCCTCGTCATGTGTTGCGCAAGGTGCTCGAGCTCTATCGCGAGCGTGGCTGGCGGCCTGTCGTCGCACCGGAGCTCGAGTTCTACCTCGTCAAGCGCAATGCAGACCCGGACTATCCTCTGGGACCGCCGGAAGGACGCTCCGGACAAGTCGAACGAGGCCGTCAGTCCTACGGTATCGATGCGCTGAACGAATACGACCCGCTCATCGACGACATCTACGACTTCTGCGAGGCGCAGGAAATCGAGCTCGGGACCCTCAGCCATGAAGCCGGTGTGGCGCAGCTCGAGATCAACCTGTCGCACGGCGACCCTCTGGAGCTTGCGGATCAGGCGTTCCTCTTCAAGCGCACGGTGCGCGAGGCGGCGATGCGCCACGGGGTGTACGCCACGTTCATGGCGAAGCCGATGGAGTGCGAACCGGGCAGCGCCATGCACATTCACCAGAGCGTGGTCGACATCGACACGGGCGCAAACGTGTTTGCCGACCCGCAAGGGGCGATGACGCCGTTGTTCCGTGCCCACATCGGGGGACTGCAACGCTATCTTCCGGCTGCAATGTCGTTTCTCGCCCCCAACGTGAATTCCTACCGTCGCATCACGAAGTACCTGGCTGCACCGATCAACGTTCAATGGGGAATCGACAATCGAACTGCAGGGCTGCGAATACCGCTCGGCGAAGCCGCATCGACTCGGGTCGAGAACCGGGTGGCGGGCGCCGACGCGAATCCCTATCTCGCCATCGCGGCCTCGCTCGCATGCGGTCTGCTCGGAATGACCGTCGGGTTGAAGCCGAGTCCCGCCGTCGAAGGCAGCGCCTACAAGATGCCCTACGAGTTGCCGCTGAGCCTCGCTGAATCGCTGCGCACCCTGCGCGGATCCCCTCCTCTCATCGAGGCGCTCGGAGAGCAGTTCGTCGGGGCCTGGACCGCGGTGAAGGAGTGCGAGCTTCGGGAATTTCTCCAGGTCATCAGCTCGTGGGAGCGAGAGTTCCTGCTGCGCAACGTCTGACTCGAAAGCGATTCGCGCACACGTGCGGCGAATTCGACGTCGGGACGCGCGACGCATCCTGCCGGGAGCAGCCCGATACTTCTGCGAATGCGGCCGGTGTATTCCCTGGTTAATTTCAGGTAAATTAAGTTGTTGTAGAATCTATCTGATGTAATTGATCAGGATTGTCCAGGTGAACGATCCGAGTTCGCGGTGCAAGACGATGGGTTTCGTCGACTGGTTCCGCCGAGCGGCTCCCTACATCAATGCCCATCGGGGCCGTACCTTCATCATCGAAATCGATGGTGAGTCGACTGAAGATCCGCAGCTCCGGGACATCGTCCACGACCTTGCGCTCATGCGCAGCCTGGGGATTCACCTCGTCGTCGTTCACGGCGCGCGGCCCTGGATCGAGCAGCGCATCAAGTCGCTGGGGCTCGAACCGAGATACGCCGGTGGCTTGTGCATCACGGACATCGCCATCCTCGATGCCGCCAAGGAGGCAATCGGCGCCGCGCACGTCCAGCTCGAGGCGCTGCTCTCGATGGGGGTCGCAAATTCTCCGATGGCGGGCGCCAAGGTGCGTGTCGCCTCCGGCAACTTCATCACGGCACGCCCCATCGGCATTCGCGACGGCGTGGACTACGAGCATACCGGCGAAGTGCGACGCATCGATGTCGAGGCCATCCGGCAGCGTCTCTCGGCCGGCGCCATCGTGCTCGTCTCACCGCTCGGCTACTCCCCTACCGGAGAGGTCTTCAGCTTGCGGGCCGAGGTAGTCGCAGCAGCGATTGCGGCCGAAATGCACGCCGCCAAGCTCGTGTATCTCCTCGACGGGCCGGGGATCGTCGATCGCCAGGGCACACTGGTACGCGAACTCACTCTCGAGCAGGCGAACACCCTTGCGAGCGACCTGCCTCGGCCGGCAGGCGCCGACGAACTCGGCAATCGAATTCGGCAGTCGATTCATGCGTGTCGCAGCGGGGTAAGCAGGGTCCATGTCATCGATCGCCGAATCGAGGGCGCCCTGTTGCTGGAGCTGTTCTCGCGTGACGGTGTCGGCACCATGATCAACGCCGATACCTACGATTCAATCCGGCGCGCCACCATCGACGACATCGGAGGCATACTCGAGCTGATTCGTCCGCTGGAGGAGTCGGGCGCTCTGGTACGCCGGTCCCGGGAGAGGCTCGAGACCGAAATCGCGCACTTCAACGTCGTCGAACGCGACGGTGCGGTCGTCGCATGCGCCGCGATGTATCCCTACCCCGAGGAAAGTCTCGCGGAACTCGCATGCCTGGCCGTCGACGATGCGTACCGACGCGGCCAATGCGGCGAACGCCTGCTCGATCTGGCGGGACGAGAAGCCCGCTCGGCAGGTGCGGACAGACTCTTCGTGCTGACCACCCAGGCGGCGCACTGGTTCAGGGAGCGTGGCTTCATCGAAGCCGATCATTCGATTTTGCCGGGCGAGCGCCAGGATCTTTACAACTTGCAACGGCGCTCCCGGGTGCTCGTGCGGGCGCTGTAGCATTCCGGTGAGCGGCAGCGAGGCGGGTCACCACCGCAAGCACCCGACCGCTCCGCCGACGAAAAATCGAGGGCGACGACGACGCGAGGACCACCCGGACGATAACGAACCCTCTCCGAAAGTCACTCCCCTTCGACGCCCTGGATGGGCCTGATCGAGGTCCAGTGCTTGCAGCTCGGGCACTGCCAGTGCAGGGATTTCGCGGGAAAGCCGCAGTGCCGGCACTTGTAGACGGGACGCTCGAACAGCAGCTCCGCGGTCAGTCCTTTCAGGATCTCGAAGTGCTCGCCCATGCCGCCGGAATCGCGCCGGTCCTGGATTTCGAAATCGAGCAGACGGTCGAGGCCGCGCACCGACGCGCGCTGACGCAGCCACTCGGTGATGAATCGAATCGCCTCGCGGCGCCCACGGGACTCGCTCTTGATGTCAGCCAGCGCCAGGGTAATGCTGGTCCAGCCGTAGCGCTTCATCAGCCTCGAAAGGTATTCGTCGAGCGCGTCGACTCGGTCGAGGGCGTGGTACGAACGATACAGCCGGCCGACGATTTCGGGCAGAAAGTCGGGGTCCTGCTCCTCCACCCGCTGAAGCGAGCGAATCGCACGTTCGTGCTCGCCGCGATCGGCAAGAATGTCAGCCTCCAGCAGGCTGGCCCGCACGCATGCCCCGTGCATGTTGCGTGCCTGCTGGACATGTTTGAGCGCGCGCTCGTGGTCGCCATCGCTACTGTGCCGGCTAGCCTGCTCGCAGCAGTAGTGCGCGATGATCCATCCGAGCTGGTTTCCGGTCGCCTTTTCCAGCTTCCGAGCGCTCGTGATCGCCTTCGGCCAGTCCTTCTCCTGCTCGTAGATGTCGATGAGCTGACGCAGCGCCTGCACACGATAGTCCGCGTGCTCGGCCAGTTCGCTGAAGAGATCCTCCGCGCGGTCGAGCAGCCCCGCGCTCATGTAATCCTGTCCGAGCTCCAGCAGCGCTTCGGTACGCTGCGAGACATTCAAGGACTCGCGAGCGATGAGGTTCTGATGGATGCGAATCGCGCGGTCGACATCGCCACGACGGCGGTAGAGGTTTCCCAGCGCGAGATGTGTCTCCACCGTCTCGCTGTCGACTTCGATGAGCTTGATGAATACTTCGATCGCCTTGTCGGGCTGCTCGTTGAGGAGATAGTTGATGCCCTGGAAGTAGTCGGAACGGAGACCGCCGGACTCGCGCTTGCGGGTGGTGCGGCGGGTCGCACCGCGTGCCGCCAACCAACCGGTGCCCGCTGCGACCGGCAACAGCAGCCAAAGCGCCTCGAGCCCGATCAGCGACTCGAACATCACATGGAGACGCCTGCATTCACAGGCATCGCGGGCTGCAGGAAATCGACGGGCGCGTCAGACGTCGCCCGAGCTTCCACCCGACGAGATGAATCCATGTCCGTCTACCGGTGTCGTGTCGGAGTCCGATGAACTCGGTGTGCCGAGCCCGACATCCGACCGGATTCAGGCCTCCGGATCGGTTGTGGCTTCCCGGTTCACCCGCTCGCGCAACTTCTTGCCTGGCTTGAAGTGCGGCACGTGTTTCGCCGGAAGCGACACTGGTGCGCCAGTCTTGGGATTACGACCGACGCGCCCGGTTCGATAGTGGAGAGAGAAGCTGCCGAATCCCCGAATCTCGATTCGGCCGCCACCCGCGAGGTATTCCGCCATGTGCTCGAGGATTGCCTTGACCGCCAACTCGACGTCCCGGTAGACGAGTTGGGATTGCTTCTGTGCAATTTGTTCGATCAAATCCGACTTCGTCATCTCTCCAATCCCCCCGTCGTCCTGCGCAACCCCGCGACTGGCTGACGATTCTCAGCCTGCAAGAGTTGACGCAGTTGTCAGGAGGGCTCCCCGCAAGTCGGCACGCATCCGTGCCGTCCCTCCCCGCCCTTCAATTCCAGATCAGTCTTCCCGTATACCCTCCGCACGGCCGCTGCTCATCTGTTCCTTGATGAGATCGCCGAGTGTGGTGGCGCCGGTGGGAGCGCTCGTGGTGTACTCCTGCAGCGCTTTTGCCTCTTCGTCACTTTCCTTCGCCTTGATCGAGAGAGAGGGTATGCGCTTCTTTCTGTCCACGCCGACCAACTTGGCCTCGACTTCGTCGCCTACCTTGAGGACCGCACGGACATCGTCGATTCGCTCGCGCGCGATCTCGGAGGTGCGGAGGTATCCCTCGACCCCTTCGGCGAGTTCGACGAGCGCACCCTTGGCGTCGACTTCGACGACTCGTCCGCTGACGACGGTTCCCTTGGGGTTTCGAGCCAGGAAGTTCGAGAATGGATCCTTGTCGAGTTGTTTGACTCCGAGAGAGATGCGCTCACGCTCCGCGTCGACGCTGAGCACCACGGTCTCCAGCTCGTCCCCCTTCTTGTAGCGTCGGATGGTCTCCTCTCCCGGCTCGTTCCAGGAGAGATCGGACAGATGCACGAGGCCGTCGATGCCGCCGTCGAGACCGACGAAGACCCCGAAGTCGGTAATCGACTTGATGGCGCCGACGACGTGATCGCCCTTCCTGTAGCTCACCGCGAAGTCTTCCCAGGGATTCGGCGTACACTGCTTGATGCCGAGCGAGATTCGACGTCGGTCCTCGTCGATGTCGAGGACCATGACCTCGACTTCATCGCTGAGCTGCACGACCTTGTTCGGATGAATGTTCTTGTTGGTCCAATCCATCTCCGATACGTGGACGAGCCCCTCCACACCTTCCTCGATCTCGACGAAGCACCCGTAGTCCGCGATGTTCGTCACGCGTCCGAACAACCTTGTTCCTTCGGGATAGCGGCGGGAGATGTCCACCCACGGATCCGCACCGAGCTGCTTCAACCCCAGTGATACCCGCGAGCGCTCGCGGTCGAATCTGAGCACCTTGACCTCGATCTCGTCGCCGACATTGACGACCTCGGTCGGGTGCTTGACCCGCTTCCATGCCATGTCGGTGATGTGCAGGAGGCCGTCAATCCCCCCAAGATCGACGAAGGCGCCGTAGTCGGTCAGGTTCTTCACCACACCGGGCAGCACCACCCCCTCCTGGAGACTTTCGAGCAGCGCTTCGCGCTCGGCGGAGTTCTCCTGCTCGACCACCGCGCGCCGTGAAACGACCACGTTGTTTCGGCGGCGATCGAGCTTGATGACCTTGAACTCCAGCGGCTTGCCTTCCAGGTAGGACGTATCGCGCACCGGGCGCACGTCGACGAGCGAGCCGGGCAAGAACGCCCGGATGTCGTTGATGTCGACGGTGAATCCGCCCTTGACCTTCCCGTTGATGATGCCGGTTACGGTTTCCTCGCCTTCGAACGCGGACTCGAGCCGGCTCCATGCCTTGGCCCTCTTCGCCTTCTCCCGCGAAAGCTTGGTGGAACCGAATCCATCCTCCACCGTATCGAGCGCCACCTCGACGTGGTCACCGACCGTGACCTCGATCTCGCCGTTCTCGTTTCTGAACTGGTCGACCGGGATGGTCGACTCGGACTTCAGACCCGCGTGGACCGTAACGTATTCGGTTCCGACAGCCAGCACCGTTCCGTCGATGATGACTCCCGGCCGCATCTTCTTCTCGACTTCGCTCTGCTCGAGCAGATCCGCAAAGCTTTCCATACCGTAGAAAAATTCTCCCGCCCCTCGTTCGTCGCCGAACCTCACGTCGTTTCGCGCACCGGGGCACTGCGCACGAAACACGCACCCGAATCTTGTTCACCCGATGACGGCCACACCATCCGTGACCGCGCAATTTCAAGGACCCGTGCAACCACGGTATCGACATCAAGCCCGGTCGTATCGACCACGACCGCATCTTTGGCCGGTTTCAAGGGAGCGACCGTGCGTTCACGATCACGCCGGTCGCGTTCCGCCATCTCCCGGGAAAGGCGCGTGACACTAACATCAATACCTTTTGCCATCAATTGTTTATGCCGCCTGTCGGCCCTCGTCCGGGCAGTGGCGGTAAGAAATATCTTCACGAACGCGTCGGGGAAGACGACGCTCCCCATGTCGCGTCCGTCCGCCACGAGTCCGGGCGGGCGACGGAATGCATGCTGGCGTTCGAGCAGAGCATCACGCACCTCGGAACGGACCGAGATGCGGGACGCATCGTTGCCGCACTGCTCGGTACGAATTTCGTCGGTAATGTCCACGTCGTCGAGTCGTATGTACACCGGATTCGTGGCGTCTCCGGGCACGAAGGCGACCGCGAGATTCCTGGCGACACGAGCAAGTGTTTCACCGTCGTCGAGGGACACTCCCCGTGTGCGGGCCGCGAGAGCAAGCACCCGATACAGGGCGCCACTGTCGAGGAGACGAAATCCGATCTCCGATGCAACGCGACGAGCCACGGTTCCCTTCCCGGAGCCCACCGGGCCGTCGATTGCGATGACCGGCACGCTCTCAGGGGTCGTCAAGGCTCACCTCGATGTCGAATCCGACAGAGTTGGCGAGGGATTCGAACCCGGGGAACGAAGTCACCACGTTGCGACAATTGCGAATGCGCACGGGGGCCGCCGCCGAGGCGGAGGCGAACGCCATTGCTATGCGATGGTCCCCCGCACTGTCGACTTCTCCGCCCGACATCCCACCGCCCTCGATCGTCATTCCGTCGTCGCCGACCTGCACCGATACGCCGAGCGCGTTCAGGGCTTCGGCGCTCGCGGCGATCCGGTCGCTCTCCTTCACCCGAAGTTCGGCTGCACCGGTCACGCGAGTGACGCCGCGTGCAGTTGCCGCGGCTGCGAAGATGGCCGGAAACTCGTCGATGGCCAACGGTACCAGCCCGGGGTCGACGTCGATGCCGACCAGAGTCGTGCCCTGTACCCGGAGATCCGCGACCGGTTCGCGACCAGCGGTACGCCGGTTCGACCAGCAGATGTCTGCCCCCATGCGTTCGAGGATGGTCAATATTCCGGTTCGGGTCGGATTCACACCGACGCCCCGTATCAGCAGATCCGAGCCGGGCCTCCCTGCCGCTGCCGCGAGAAAGAACGCGGCGGAGGAGATGTCGCCCGGTACATCCATCTCCGTCGCAGCAAGTCGCGCGCCTCCTTCGATGCATGTGCGCCGACCTTCGCGTGCGAGCGCCACACCAAATGCGGCGAGCATGCGCTCGGTGTGATCCCGCGTCGGCACCGGCTCCGTCACGCATGTACGCCCGTTCGCGTACAACCCGGCCAGAAGGATTCCGGACTTCACCTGGGCGCTGGCCACCGACATCGTGCAGTCGATCGACGCAAGTCCCTTGCCGGCCCGGAGGCGAATCGGCGGCGTGCCACCGTGCGCGGTTTCGATCCGGGCCCCCATCAGGGTCAGCGGCTCGGTAATCCGTCGCATCGGACGGCGACTCAGCGAGGCATCGCCTACCAGCGCGCAGTCGTACCGCTGCCCGGCAAGCAACCCCGCCAGCAAGCGCATCGCGGTGCCGGAGTTTCCGAGGTCGATGTCCGCCGCCGGCGCCTGCAGCCCATCTCGTCCCACCCCGCGGATGAACGCTTCGCCTTCGTGCGGCCCGTCGATGTCCACGCCCATGGACCTGAAGGCTGTCACGGTAGCAAGCACATCCTCGCCGTCCAGCAGGCCTCTGACCCGGGTGCCGCCGTCGGCGATTGCACCCAGCATGACGCAGCGGTGAGAGATCGACTTGTCGCCGGGCACGCGAATCTCGCCCCGCAACGGACCGGATGGCCGTACGATGTAGTCGACAGAGGGTGTGGCGGAATTTTCCACGCAATATCAGATGATTAACAGGGAATTGTAAGCCGCATGGATTCCGCGACGCCGGATCGTCCGTGGTCCGCCCGCCTGGTGTCAGAATTGCCGATCGCGTGCCGCCTTCGCGCGGGTGAATACGGAACGGACATACTCGCCGTCCCCTCGGCGAACCGCATCCGTGAGGCGATCGAGGGCGGCGCCGAAGCGTTCGAGTACTTCCACGATCGGGCCGCGGTTCTCGGCGCAGATGTCGTGCCACATCTGTGGATCGCTGGAGGCGACGCGGGTGAAGTCGCGCAGACCGCCTGCCGAATAGCGAAAAATCTCGGAGCGATCCTTCATGCGGCCGAGCACGTCGACGAGGGTGTACGCCAGCATGTGAGGCAGATGGCTGGTGGCGGCGAGAATCTGGTCGTGGTGGTCGACATCCATTTCCAGCACGTCCGACCCGACCGCCTTCCACATCGCCAATACCCGTTCGACCGCGTCCGCGTCCGTCTCCGGGATTGGGGTGACGATGACTCGCCGGCATTCGAACAGTCTCTCGACCGACGAGTCGACGCCGCTGTGCTCCGTCCCTGCGACGGGATGCGCGGGCACGAACCGCGCCAACCGAGGGCCGAGCACCGCTCGAGCCGCCGCCACGACACCGCCCTTTGCGCTGCCGACATCGGTGATGACCGTGTCATTGCCGATAGCGTCACGAACGCGTTCGAATACCGCGCCGATAGCGCCGAGCGGAACCGCCACGACGACCATGTCCGCGCCGGCCACCGCGCGCGCGGCATCGACGTCGAATCGGTCGATCACACCGAGGGCGACGGCACGCTCGAGATTCGCCGCGCGACGGCTCGAACCCACGATCTCTCCGACTTTTCCGAGCCTTCTCAGGTCGCGGGCAAGCGAACCCCCGATAAGGCCCGTGCCGACGATGCATAGCCTGTCAATCATCGCATCCCCGCCCGAACCGGCGGTTTCGTCACGTGCGTGCTCATTCCGGACAAACCCCGGTGACGAAGTCCGGATAGGCGCCCAGCAGAGCCATCCCATCCAGCCGGTCAACGAGACACGCGAACCGCGGGTCGGTCACGTGCATCGCGACATCGACGACGGACAGCGGCGTCCGGCCCGAAACGGGAATTGCCCGCATTTGGAGATTCCGCTCCCGGCACCTCGATTCGACCGACAGCAGGTGTCTGGTCGGGAGAATGAACGATGTCCAGTCCTTGCCGGTCGGCGGGACCGATTCACGCCCGATCACGACGAATCGGTCGCTGTCCGGCGCGTACCACTCGCCGCAGAGCACGAGCCCACGTTCGGGAACCGCGGTGATCACCGGCGACGCGGCACCTGATTGCGACAACTCGATTGTCGCGTGGTCCAGGCGATTTCCTTCGACCGCATCGAGCATCGACTCGGCGTTCGGCATGTCGTGAATGTCGACGGCGCCACCGAAATGACCCAGTGCGGCGCGCGCCTCCCGCACCGTCGTGCAACCGATCGCCAATCGCTGCTCCAGCGTACGACAGGTCGAGACGATTTCGCGAAACAGGCGCATCACCTCACCCCCCGGAAGCGGCCCCTCGTTCACGCCGGCGAGGCGCCGGAGCAGCGCCGCCTCGCGCTCCGGCCGATAGTACCGAGGTTCGCTCTCGCGGTCCTTGTCCGCCGCCACGTCCAGCACGATACGACCGCGCCGGTTCAGAAGATCGAGTAGCTGCGCGTCGAGAACATCGATGTCGCGCCGCATCGCATCGAGCCTGGTGGACCGATCAGTCACGATGCGGCTCCGAAACCCGAACCGCGGGCCGACACTCGATCCGCCGCCAGCACGCTCGCATCACCGGATGAAACGGCATTGGACCGTGCGGAATCCCGGCGGCGATGCAATTGACGATCGGAGCGGAAGGACGGCGCGACCACTGCGTCAGGCGGACTCTGACGGTTCGCCGTCGAGGTCGTCCTGATCGTCCACAATCCGCTCGAGGCCAACCAGACGTTCGCCGGCGGACAGGCTGATGAGCTTGACGCCCTGGGTGTTGCGGCCCAGCACGCTCACCTCGTTCACCCTCGTACGAACGAGCTTGCCGCCGTCGGTAATCAGCATGAGTTCGTCGTTCCCTTCGACCAGCTCCGCACCGACCACCGAACCGTTGCGCCGGCTCGTACGGATGGAGATCAGCCCCATGCCTGCCCTCCCCTGCTGTCGGTACCCATCGGCCGGCGTGCACTTGCCGTAGCCGTTCTCGGTCGCGGTCAGCACCAGACCGTCGGAGGCGATCATCAGAGAGATGACCCGCGCCTTGCGGCCGAGCCGAATGCCGCGCACGCCACGTGCGGTTCGACCCATCGCGCGCACGTCGCTCTCGGGGAAGCGAATGAGCTTGCCATCGCTCGTCGCAAGCATGACGTCACAGCCCCCGTCCGTCACCGCGACCCCCACCAGTCGATCGTCGTCGAGCAGGTCGACCGCGATGAGGCCCGTCGAACGAGGTCTCGAGAAATCCACGCACGGCGTCTTCTTGACGATGCCGAGCGACGTCGCCATCAGCACGAATCCGTCGCGATCGAGCTCCCTCATGGGCAGAACCGCACTGATTCGCTCACCCTCCTCGAGAGGAAGAATGTTCACCATGGGTTTGCCTCTGGCGGTACGCGCCGCTCGCGGCAGCTCGTACACGCGGACCCAGTACACCTTGCCGCGATTCGAGAAGAACAACACCGTGTCGTGCGTATTCGCGACGAAGAGGCGTTCGACGAAGTCCTCCTGCTTGGTTGTCGCCGCGGTCTTGCCGCGACCACCACGGCGCTGCGCCGAGTAGTCGTCGAGCGGCTGCCACTTCACGTAGCCGTGGTGGGACATGGTGACCACGACGTCCTGCGGCTTGATCAGGTGCAGAATGTCCATGCCCTCGCGATGCAGCTCGATTTCGGTGCGCCGTGCATCGGCAAACCGCTCCTTCGCCTCCAGCAGCTCCCCCCGGACGACCTCGCGAAGGCGGTCCGGATTGACGAGGATCTCGAGCAGGCCCCGGATGCGGCCGAGCAGTTCGTCGAACTCCTCGATGATCTTGTCCTGTTCGAGGGCGGTCAGCCGATGCAGGCGGAGGTCGAGAATTGCCTGGGCCTGCGTCTCGCTCATGCGATATCCGTACCCGGCGCTCCCCGCCACGAGTCCGAACCCGTCGGGAAGGTCGTCGGGCTTCGACGTGTCGGCGCCGGCGCGGTCGAGCATCGCTCGCACCGAGCCCGGCTCCCAGACTTCCCCGACCAGACCCCGTCTGGCCTCCGCGGGGTTGGCCGATGCCCGAATCAGCGCGATGACCGCTTCGATGTTGGCCAGAGCAACCGCGAGGCCTTCCAGGATGTGCGCTCGTTCCCGCGCCTTGCGGAGCTCGAAGATGGTTCGTCTCGTCACCACCTTGCGCCGGTGGCGTACGAACGCCTCGATCATTTCCCGAATGCCGAGGAGCCGGGGTTGCCCGTCTACCAGAGCGACGAGGTTGATGCCGAACACCGTCTCCATCGATGTGAGCCGATACAGGTTGTTCAGCATCACCTCCGCGATCTCACCGCGGCGCATCTCGATGACAAGACGCATGCCTTCCTTGTCGGATTCGTCACGCAGGGCCGAGATGCCCTCAATCCGCTTTTCCTTCACGAGTGCCGCGATCTTCTCCATCAGGCGTGCCTTGTTGACCTGATACGGAAGCTCGCTGACCACAATCCGCTCTTGTGTGCCACCCTCCGCGGTCTCGAACTTCGCGCGGGCGCGCACGTAGATCCGCCCTCGTCCCGTCCGGTAGGCCTCATGGATTCCCGCCGTTCCGCTGATGATTCCCGCCGTCGGGAAATCCGGGCCCGGCATGATCCGCATGATTTCATCGATGCCGACGTCGGGGTCGTCAACGAGAGCGACACAGGCGTCGACGACCTCGGCGAGATTGTGGGGCGGAATATTTGTCGCCATCCCCACCGCAATCCCGGACGAACCATTGACGAGAAGGTTGGGCAACCGCGTCGGGAAGACGGATGGCTCGCTCTCGGAGCCGTCGTAGTTCGGAGCGAAGTCGACCGTTTCCTTGTCGATGTCGGCAAGCAGTTCGTGCGCGACCCTCGCCATGCGTACTTCCGTGTAACGCATCGCAGCCGGCGGGTCGCCGTCCACCGAACCGAAGTTTCCCTGACCGTCGACCAGCATCGCCCGCATCGAGAACGGCTGCGCCATGCGCACGAGCGCGTCATAGACCGCCCCTTCACCGTGCGGGTGGTACTTGCCGATGGTGTCGCCGACGACTCTCGCAGATTTCTTGTATGGCCGGTTCCAGTCGTTGCCCAGCTCGCGCATCGCGTGCAGCACGCGCCGGTGGACCGGCTTCAGGCCATCTCGAACGTCCGGAAGCGCCCGGCCCACGATCACGCTCATCGCGTAATCGAGGTAGGACTGCTTCATCTCCTCTTCGATGTCTACAGGAACGACTTCCTTCGCAAAATCATTCATGTATGGCCGCCCGTTCCCACACAATCAAAGAAAATCGGAAATGCACGCCGTGCATTTCCGGCAACGACGAATTTTAGCACGACACGCCGCAGCCTCCGCCGCGATTCCGGTTCATCGGCGCTTCGCGATGCACGCTCGCGCCGATCGGAAAGGCGCCGCCCCGCACGGTTCCACGACGCGAGGCACAGCGACGATTCGGACCCGATACATGCGCTCGATCTATCGCTGCCTGCACCGGTCGAACAGAAGCGCGATGCGTTCCCGGGTCGGTGCTTCCACCACACCGCGCTCGGTGACCAACGCGTCGATCAGCTCGGCCGGCGTGACGTCGAACACCGGATTCCACGCTCGCGCACCGTCCGGCGCGACACGAGTTCCCTGGTGCGAGAGCAACTCCTCGGAGTCCCGGTTTTCTATGGGGATTTCCGCACCGCTGGCGCACTCGCGATCGATGGTGGAGGTGGGAGCGACAACCATGAACCGTACCCCGTGGTGGCGGGCACTCACCGCAAGGGAGTACGTGCCAATCTTGTTCGCGACGTCACCGTTGGCCGCGACTCGATCCGCACCCACGATGACCCAGCGCACACGGCCCTGGCGCATCGTCCAGGTCGCCGCACCGTCTGCGATCAGGCTCACCGGAATTCCGGCCTCGACCAGTTCGTAGGCGGTCAGACGAGCCCCCTGAAGCCACGGCCTGGTCTCGCCGGCGAACACATGTGCGATCCTGCCCGCCGAGTGGGCGGCGCGAATCACACCCAGCGCGGTTCCATATCCCGCAGTTGCGAGGGCACCCGCGTTGCAGTGGGTGAGAACCTCGCAGCGCGATTCGATGAGTGCGGCTCCGAGCTCGCCCATGCGGCGATTTGCGGCAATGTCCTCGGCATGGATGGCACGCGCGGTCGCGAGAAGGGAGGGCTCGGGATCGTCATCGCCCACGATCGCACCAATCGCGCGTCGCATTCGGTCGAGCGCCCATCCGAGGTTGACCGCCGTCGGCCGTGAGGCGGCGAGATGGTCGAGGTCCGCTTCGACCGCCGCGCGCCAGGCAGCCGCCGATTCTTCGTAGCACCGCCGCGCCGCCAGCACCGCCCCGTACGCGGCGGCGACCCCGATCGCGGGAGCACCACGCACGACCATGTCGCGGATGGCCTGCGCGACATCGGCGCTGTCGGAGTAGCGGCGCATGACGGATGTACGAGGCAGCTCGCGCTGATCGAGCAGCCACAGCGCACCGTCATGCCAGACGATTGCGGCGACCGGCGACTCTCCGGTGCCGGTCGGCGGGCCGGACGGGCCACCCGAGCCGAATTGGAAGCCGGGGTCCGTCCCGATATCATCGCGGGACATCGATGGCGGCCCCGTGCCGACGTCCGTCCCCTTCACTCGAATCCGTCACCGCATGCAATCAGTCGACACCCTGGTGGAAGGCCGCTGGGTCATCCCGGTCGAGCCGCAAGGCGTCGTGCTCGAGCACCACACCGTGGTCATCGACGACGGCCGAATCAAGGCGATTCTACCGCACGCAAAGGCACGTTCGGATTTCACGGCGGACCGAATTGTGGAGCGTCGCGAACACGTGCTTCTGCCCGGACTCGTGAATGCCCACACCCATGCGGGGATGACGTTGATGCGAGGGATCGCGGACGACCTGCCTCTGATGCAATGGCTGGAGGAGCACATCTGGCCGGTGGAAGGCCGTTGGGTCAGCGACGAATTCGTGCGGGACGGGACTACGCTCGCGGTCGCCGAGATGCTGCGAGGCGGCACGACATGTTTCAACGACATGTACTTCTATCCCGCCGATGCGGCACGGGCGGCGGCGGGGGCCGGCATGCGGTGCGTGGTCGGCATGATCGTGCTCGATTTCCCGACCGTGTGGGCCAGCGGCGCGAACGAGTATCTCGCACGAGCCACGCAGGTGCACGACGAGTTTCGGTCGCACCCTCTCGTCGACACGGCGTTCGCGCCCCATGCGCCCTACACGGTATCCGACGGACCGCTCGAACGCGTTCGGACCCTGGCCGACGAGCTGGACGTTGCGATTCACATCCACCTGCACGAGACGCTCGGAGAAGTGGAGACCGCGGTCGCGACCCACGGAGTGCGCCCGATCGCGCGCCTCGACGGTCTCGGGCTGCTGTCGCCGAGGCTCATGGCGGTACACATGACGGAGCTGGACGAAGCCGAAATCGCGCGGCTCTCCGAGTGCGGGACCCATGTCGTGCACTGTCCCGAGTCCAACCTGAAGCTCGCGAGCGGATTCTGCCCGGTCGCGAAGTTGCTCGAAGCGGGAGTGAACGTCGCCCTCGGCACCGACGGTGCCGCGAGCAACAACGATCTCGACATGATCCAGGAGATGCGCACCGCGAGCCTGGTGGCCAAGGCGGTCGCGCGCGACGCGACCGCGGTCCCCGCCCACCGGGCAATTTCGATGGCGACGATCGCGGGCGCTCGCGCGCTCGGCAAGGACGAAGTCATCGGCAGCCTCGTGCCGGGAAAGTCCGCGGACGTGATTGCGGTCGACCTCGGCGCCATCGAATCTCAGCCCGTCTATGACGCGGCATCGCAGGTCGCGTTCTCGGCGTCTCGGCGCCAGGTGAGCGACGTCTGGGTGGCCGGGTGCGCCCTGCTCCGCGACGGCGTGCTCCTCACCCTCGACGAAGACAGGGTGCTGGATCGCGCACGGCATTGGCGGCACCGGATTGCCGGAGAGCTGCCATGAGCCCCGAGCGAGTTCCGAAAGGGAAACCCTGCCCGCACTGCGTGTCCGTGGCATCCGATCGGCAATCCTCGTCGAAGATGGCAACGACCGGGCGGGCGCAAATCGAAGGAGAGCCGTCTTGAGCGTCCATGCGACCTCGAACCCCGGGCCGGCCGGGAACGTCGATCCGGAGGAAGTCGCAAAGTTCTCCGCCCTCGCCTCACGCTGGTGGGACCCCGACGGCGAGTTTCGCCCGCTGCACCGGCTCAATCCCCTGCGGGCCGAGTACGTCGCGGGCCGAATCGACCTCGTGGACGCAAAGGTCGTCGACGTCGGTTGCGGTGGAGGTCTGCTCAGCGAATCGCTCGCGGCGCGCGGCGCGGCGGTACTCGGCATCGATGCATCCGACGATGCGGTGTCCGCGGCGCGCGCCCACCTCCACGAATCGGGGCTCGACGTCGAATATCGCGCGACGACCGCCGAGGCGCTTGCCGACTCCCTTCCGGGTCGCTTCGATCTCGTCACCTGCATGGAGCTTGTCGAGCACGTGCCCGACGGCGCGTCTCTCGTCGCCGCGTGCGCGCGCCTCGCCCGCCCCGGCGCAAGGGTCGTCTTCTCGACGATCAACCGCACCGCCAAGTCCTACGCGCTCGCCATCGTGGCCGCGGAGTACGTCCTCGGCATGCTGCCGAAGGGCACTCACGACTACGCACGCTTTGTTCGGCCGTCGGAACTCGCACGATGGGGACGACGTGCGAACCTGAGGCTTGCCGACGTGACCGGCGTCGCCTGGTCCCCGCTCGCGAACCGCTTCCAGCTCGATTGCGATCCCGCCGTCAACTACCTTGCGACCTTCGAGGCGCCCGCAGACGACGATCCGACCACCCATGACGGCTGAACCCGCCCGCCGGCCCGAGGCACTGCTCTTCGACCTCGACGGCACACTGGCCGACACACTTCCCGATCTCGCCGATGCGCTGGACCGTGCCGCCCGGGACGCCGGTGCCGGCACGGTGGACACGACCCGACTGCGGCCGCTGGTATCGCGAGGCAGCCGCGAAATGATCGCGACCATGCTCTCGCCCGCCGCCGATCAGGAGCAGCTCGATTGCACACGCCGGCGATTCCTTGCTCGGTACCGCGAACGAATCGCGGTTCGCACCCGTCTATTTCCCGGCATCGAATCGGTTCTCGTGACTCTGGAGGGGCTCGGCGTGCGTTGGGGCGTCGTTACCAACAAGCACGCCTGGCTGACCGAGCCGTTGCTCGAGTCTCTCGAGCTCAGCCGGCGGGCGGCCTGCGTGGTAAGCGGCGATACCGCGACGCACCCCAAGCCCCATCCCGCTCCCCTGCTCCTTGCGTGCGACTGCTTGTCGGTCGCACCGAGCGCCGCCGTCTACGTGGGGGATGCGCGTTCCGACATCGAATCCGGCCGGGCCGCCGGCGTCACCACTGTGAGCGCGGGGTGGGGGTATCTCGACCCGGGCGACCCTCCGACTGGTTGGGGGGCGGATGTCGACGTCGACACACCGCACGACCTGCTCGCCTGGATTCATCGCGCGCTCGCCGGACGGTGATGGCGAATGGACCCCGACCGTTACTGCCTGGACGTGGCGGCGCCGGCCGGATCGTCGCTTCATTACGCCACCCTGTTTGTCGGGCCTCGCGAGCGTGCCGCACTCGTCGCCATTCACGCGTTGCGGCAGACCCTGGTCGCAATCGTCGACTCCATTGCCGATTCGAACGTCCGTGCTCACAAGCTCAACTGGTGGAGCAACGAAATCATGGAAGCGCGCGACGGTCGTGCCCGTCACCCGGTCGCCCTTTCGATCAGCCGCCACTGCGGGACGCCGTTCTGGAGCCGCCCGGAAGTGCTGGCCATGCTCTGCGCGGTCGGTGCCGTGTCGGCTGCGAACGGAATCCGCTCGATGGCCGCCAGGGATCGTTTCTGTGAAGACGTCGGAGGCGGCACCGCGCGACTGTGCGCCACGTTCACGCCGCTCGAATCCGGCCACCCCGCGCTGATCGACATCCACGCTCTGGGCGCCTGTCTCGAGGCAGCGGCCCTGGCCGGTGTTCCGATCGTGCAATCCGGTCTGCCGCGCATTCCGGAATCCGCATCGGGCACTGCGCGACAGGCCGATCACGGGGATACCGACAGCACGGTGCCGCAAGTCGCCACGGAGCGCGCTCGCGCGCGAAAATCCCTCGAGGACGCGGTCCGAAACTCGCAACCGGAGACGACAACGGCGATGCTCGTCTACCGGACGCTCGCCCACATTCAAATCGCAGCGCTTGCGAACGCACTCCGCACGCGGGACCGGGCACCGCGTCGGGCGGCATCGATCGCGCCGATTCGCAAGCTGTGGATTGCATGGCGAACCGCCCGGCGGTTGCGATAGCAGAGTCGAGTGTCGGCGGTACGGGCTGTCCGGCGAGCAGTCACCCGCACTGCGACACGACCCGAAGGAGGCGCGCCATGACCGTGTCGGTTCCCGCCGACTACTCCCCGGCTCCCGACGCGTTCGCGGGCCGTACCGTGCTCGTCACCGGGGCCGGAGGCGGACTCGGCCGCAGCGTCGCGCTCGGCGCCGCTCGATGCGGCGCCGAGGTGATACTGCTCGGCCGCACGATTCGCGATCTGGAAGCCATCCACGATCAGGTCGTCGAACTCGGAGGTCCGACACCGGCCATCTACCCGATCGATCTGTACGGTGCGGGCTTCGACGACTACGCGGAGCTGGCGGAGCGTATCGAGCGTGCGTACGGCCGGCTCCATGGCATCGTGCACGCCGCCGCCGCATTCTCGGGACTCGCGCCGCTCGCGCACCTCGAACCGGAGGATTGGCTGCGCACGGTCCACGTCAATCTGACCGTGCCGTTCCTGGTCACCCGGGCGTGTCTACCCGTGCTCCAGCGCGTGCCCGACGCGGCGGTCGTATTCATCGGCGACGCCGTCGGCCGCAGCGCCCGAGCCTACTGGGGCGCATACGCGGTGTCGAAGTCCGGAGTCGAGAGTCTTGCGAGGCTGCTCGCCGACGAGGTCGAATCCGCCGGCACGCCGCGAGTCGTCTGCCTCGACCCCGGCCCGATGCGGACCGGATTGCGGCGCAGGGCCTTTTCCGCCGAGGCGGCGGACGCCGCGCCCGAGCCCGGCAAGGCAGCCGGCGGGCTGCTCTACGGTCTGGATCCGACTTCCCCCATCGCCCACGGCACTTGTGCCGACATTCGGTAGGTCGCATCGCGGTGTCGAACCGAATATCTTCATCGTCGCGAACGACATCCTCCGGCTCGCATTCAGCCGGTCGATGAACGCTCCATGCCGCGCGGCGCGGAAGACTCTTCTCCAGGCGCCATCATCGGATCCGGAACCAGCCGCCCCGCGAGCCATACGAGCGCCAGTACCGGAATCCCGAGGATCGCGGTGCCGATGAAGAAGAACGGGTAGCCGATACTGTCCACAATCGTACCCGAGTACCCGGCGAGCACCTTCGGGAAAAGCAGCATGATGGAGGTGAACAGCGCGTATTGCATGGCCGTGAACGAGACGTTGGTGAGACTGGAGAGGAAAGCGACGAAGGCCGCGCCGGCGAGCCCGGCACTGAGATTGTCCGCGACCACCACCGCGCCGAGGAGCCATGCCGCCGGCGCCTGGACGGCCAGATACGCGAACAGCAGGTTGCTCGCCGCAGCCAGTGCGGCGCCGAGGAACAGCGCACGGTGGACGCCGTAGCGCATCGCAAGCACTCCACCGGCAAATCCTCCAGCGATGGTCGCCCACAGACCCCAGAACTTCGAGTAGGTGGCAATCTGGGACTTGTCGTATCCCTGATCGAGATAGAACACGTTGGCGATCGCACCCATGACGATATCGGCGATCCGGTACGTACCGATCAGCACGATGAGCAGGATCGCCGTCTTGCCGTAACGAGCGACGAAGTCGGCGATGGGATCGACGTAGGTGGCCCGGACATGCGACTTCGATACCAGCCCCACCTTCATGGCGCCCCACGCGACCAGGGCCGCCGCCGCCGCGGCGGTGACGAATCGCACGCTCTCGGCGACGAAACCGGCAAGGCCGGCCGCCACCGCGGACAGCACCTCCCGGAGGGTTCCGGCCGGCACACTCGACTCGAGGAAGACGAAAACGAAGGTGAGCGCGGCCAACGCAAACGCCACGAGGAACCGGACATAGTCGGCCGTACTGCGAAAGACACCCGCCGCGGTATCGCGCGTCGTCGGCTCGGAGATGATCAAGGTCGTCGCGATGCCGACCAGCATCGCCAGTGCCATCACCCGATACACCTGCGACCACACCTCGAACTGGTAGCCGCCGTCCCCCCACAGGTGTGCGAGCCACAGCGACCCCGCGCCCGCGACAATCATCGCAAGCCGATATCCCGCGATATACATGGCCGCCAGCAACGACTGCAGATCGGGTTCGGCCGATTCGATGCGGTAGGCGTCGATCACTATGTCCTGGGTGGCTGCCGTGAAGCCGATCGCCAGTGCACCGACCGCAGTCATGGTGAGCGACACCTGCGGATCGAACGAAGAGGTCCACAGCAGGGCCGCCACCACCGCGAACTGGGCGCTGAGCAGCCAGGCACGGCGACGGCCGAGCGCGGCCGTCAGCCACGGGATCGGGAGCCGATCGACCAGTGGGGCCCATACGAACTTGAAGGAGAAGCCGATCGCAGCCCAACTGAAGAACGTGATCGTGGCCCGCTCGACGCCCGCCTCGCGCAACCACACCGACAGGGTTCCGAAGATGAGCAGCAGCGGCAGCCCCGCGGAGAATCCGAGAAACAGCATCGTCACCGCGCGCGGATGTACCAGCGCGGCGAACGAACGAGACCATGAACGCCGGTCCGCCATCAGAAACGGGTTCGCGTCCGTGCCTGACCGGGCAATCCCGGCGTCAGGGCCTCACGGATAACCGCCTCTTCCGCGATTCCGTTCGAACCGGAGAGAATCCGCGGAAAGCGGCGGATGATCCCGAGGAGAAGGATGCGGGCCATGCACCGCTCGAAGCACAAGGACGGCGATTGCGGGATGCCCGACATGACGCTTCTTCCGGTTCCTGGTTTCTGCGGAGCCGGAAAACCATCGCTGCAAGCGGATCCTCGTTCCCCGGCGCGGGGCATGAAGTATGGAGCACCGCCCGCCCGGGAGCGAGCCGCCTTGGCGTTGCGACGAGATGAATCGCGGTAACCGGCCGGACCTCCGCCGACCCTGATGCTCGATCAGGGGTCATGGGGACGACACCGCTTCGCGAGCACCACCATCCGCGGTTCGCCGTGTGCGACGAGGATTGACTCCATCCGAACGTGGAACCAGAATGGTTCCATTCAGCGCAATCGACGTCGAGAGATGGCTTCTCTCACCATCAAGAACATCCCCGAACCACTCCTGGCGCGCCTCCGCGAACAGGCGGCGGCGGAGAATCGGAGCATGAACAGGGAAATCATTCGTCTGCTGGACATGAGTCTCTCGGCGGATCGGAGCCTTCGACTGGAATTCCGCAGGACGCTCGCGGACGTTCAGGCGGATGCGTGGTCGCGTCTCGGCGGAAACTGGATGTCGGACGTTCCGGTCGAGGAGGAAATCGCGGACATCTACTCGGCCCGCTCGGGTGGACGCGAGATCGCGTTTTGAAGATTCTCGACTCGGACGTCTGCATCGAAATTCTGCGTGGCAACGTCAAGGTCATCGAGAAGCGCCGAACCGTCGACGACGACGTTGCAACCACCTGGGTCACGGCATCGGAGCTTGCCTACGGCGCTCGGAAGTCCCGTGATCCGGAGCACAACACGACCCTGGTCACGGAATTTCTCGCGACCTTGCCCGTCGTGGGCCTGAATCTGCCCGCGGCACTGGAGTTCGGCCGACGGAAGACGAACCTCAAGCGGGCGGGCATGCGTATTGCGGACGCCGACCTGCTGATTGCGGCGATCGCGCTCGCACATGGAGCGAGCCTGATCACCGGCAACCGCAAGCACTATGAGCGCATCGAGGGCTTGAGGACCGAGGACTGGATTCGGGGGTAGCGCGGAGCCGGGAGTTCCATCGCCTTCCGAAAGTGTTCCCCGCAAGGCCGGCGGGAAGCCTCACGAGTCTCCGGCACCTCCCAGCAGCTCAACGAGTCCCTCGTCGTCGAGAACGGGGATACCGAGGGTCTGCGCCTTGTCGAGCTTCGAGCCCGGGTTCGCGCCCGCCACGACGAAGTCGGTCCTCTTCGACACGCTCCCGGTGACCTTCGCGCCGAGGGCCTGCAGGGCACGCTTGGCGTCGTCGCGGGACATCGTGTCGAGGGTTCCGGTCAGCACGAACGTCTTGCCGGCGAGCGGGCTCGGGGTCTGCTCGTCGGGCCGCGCCGGAACCGCCTCCTCCCATGACAGCTCGCCGACGAGCGCGTCGACGACCTCGGTGTTGCGCGAATCGTCGAAGAACCGCCGTATGCTGGCCGCCACCACCGGCCCGACGTCCGGCACTTCGACGAGGGCATCCTCGTCGGCCTCGCGCAATGCCTGGAGGGAGCCGAAGTGCGCGGCCAGCGCGGCTGCCGTGGCCTCGCCCACGTCGCGGATTCCGAGTGCGTAGAGAAACCGGTCGAGCGTGGTGCCGCGCGCGCGGTCGATGCCTTCCTTCAGGTTCTGCGCCGACTTCTCCGCCATGCGGTCCAGACCCGCAAGCTCGGCGACGCCGAGCCCGAAGACGTCGGCGACGGTCGACACCATGTCACGCTCGACGAGCTGGTCGACAAGCTTCTCCCCGAGTCCCTCGATGTCCAGCGCGCGCCGGCTCGCGAAGTGGCGGATCGCCTGCTTGCGCTGGGCCGGGCAGACCAGCCCGCCCGTGCACCGCACTGCCACCTCTCTCTCGGCCCGCACTGCCTCGGAGCCACACACGGGGCAGTGATCCGGCAGTTGAAACCGCTCCGCCCCCTCGGGACGGCGTTCGGGGACGACGCGAATCACCTCCGGGATCACGTCGCCGGCCCGGCGCACCCACACCGTGTCGCCGACCCGCACGTCCTTGCGGTCGATCTCGTCCTGATTGTGCAGGGTCGCGTTGGTGACCGTCACCCCGCCGACCTCGACCGGCTCGAGCCGCGCGACCGGGGTGAGCGCGCCGGTGCGGCCGACCTGCACGTCGATTCCGGCGACACCGGTGAGCGCCTCCTCGGCCGGGAACTTGTATGCGATTGCCCACCGGGGCGCCCGCGACACCTGGCCGACGATCTCGCGCAGCCGAATGTCATTCAGCTTGAACACGACGCCGTCGATGTCGTGATCGAGTGAATCGCGCCGGCGCCCGATTGCGGCGTGGTACGCGAGGCACGCATCGACATCGTCGAGCACCCGGGTGTGCGGCGACACCGGCAGTCCCCAGGCCGACAGCGTCTCGAGCAGATCGCCGTGCCGGTGCGGCAGCACCGCGTCATCGCTGACCAGGCCGGTGCCGTAGCAGTACATGCTCAGCGGCCGCGAGGCGGTGATCCCCGGGTCGAGCTGCCGCAGCGCGCCGGACGCGGCGTTGCGGGGGTTCGCATAGGTGCGCTCGCCGCGTTCGCACTGCTCGTCGTTCATCCTCTCGAATCCGCTTCGGGTCATGAAGATCTCCCCCCGGACCTCGATCAGCGCCGGCGGTGCCGGACCGAGCAGCCTCAGGGGAATCGTCCGGATGGTACGCACGTTCGCGGTGACGTCCTCGCCGCGGATCCCGTCGCCGCGGGTCGC
>JAJDUQ010000274.1 GCA_022826505.1 Gammaproteobacteria bacterium | reverse complement strand
AGGGGACAACAACGTAGCCGCCATCGACACCGCGCACCACACCGTGCGACGGCCAGGCTCGCCCTGCGTCGTATCCCGCGAGCACACCGCGGCTCCTCACCGCCTCACGCATCGAACATCCGGCCCAGCGGGAATTGCTGTTCTGTTGGATGGATTCTTGGTGAGCAGACATCGAGTTGGGTATACTGCGCCGCGCTTTTTCGCCGGACCGGTTCGCCCGTGTCGGAGAACCCGAAGCCGGGAATGCGAACACTCGCCTTGATGCCATCAGGACAGGGAACGGATGAAACGCTCGAAGCTTATCGGTGCCGCAGTGACGGGTATCGCACTCGTCCTTGCGGCGCCTGCACATGCGGCGGGAGACGCCGCGAAGGGGAAGGTGAAAGCGATCACCTGCATGGGTTGCCACGGGATTCCCGGCTACCACAACGCCTATCCCAACTATCCCGTGCCGCGGGTGGGCGGGCAACACCCGGAATACATCGTCATCGCGCTGAAGGCGTACAAGTCCGGACAGCGTGGCCACAAGACGATGCAGGCCCAGGCTGCGTCGCTCAGCGAGCAGGACATGCAGGACATCGCGGCGTACTTCGCGGCCGCGACCGACCGGTGATCCCGCCTCGATTCGGAAATTCGCTCAATTCACTCCTGTCCCGGAGATGTCCATGACCCGAACACTCCTCTCGATTGCGGCTGCGACCTGCGTCGCGTTCGGCCATGCGGCGGGCGCCGCAGGGGACGCGGCGGCCGGCAAGGAAAAGGCCGCCCAATGTCAGCAATGCCACGGACTGGACGGCAACAGCCCGACGCCCCAGTTCCCGAATATCGGGGGACAGCACGCGAAGTACATCGTCCAGGCGCTCGAGGACTACAAGACCGGCGAGCGCCAGGAACCCGTCATGGCCGCCTTCGCGGCTACACTGTCGAAACAGGATCGGGAGGACCTGGCCGCATGGTACGCAGGCCAGGGAGGCCTCTACACCATCGAATTCAACGAATGATTCCAGCGTGACGCGCCGTTCGGGCCGGACGGCGCGTCCGCGTCTCCAGCGACGATCCGCGCAAGTCCGGCCCTTTCGTCACCGCTGCACCCGCCCGCACGACTCGCCGCCGGGACGGACCCGCTACTCGGGCAACGAATTGTGCGTCCCGTCGCAGAACGGTTCGCCGCCGGTGCGCTTGCAGCCACAGAGCCAGACCTTCCCGGACTCCGACCGCGACACCTTCATCGGCGTGAACCGCGTCCCTTGATGCGAACCGTCACAGAACGGTTGCCGGGAGGACTTTCCGCACCGGCACCAGAAGTACTCGCCCGCTTCGAGGTCGAGCCCGTAGGGGCCTCGCTGTGCAATGATCGGTTCTTCCATTCGATTCTGCCTCCCTGACTCTCAATTGAACGTTTCCGTTCGGGCGGTACCGGCGCCTGAACGTGTGGCGCCCATTCCCGCCCGGTCCGGTTCGATGGCCGCAGTGCTGCGCTGCGACGTGGTGTCCCAGGCCGAGTTCGTAGCAGCCAATTTATTCCACGGAGGGCGGCACGACCACCCTCTTCTCCTGGTCCCCGTCCTCCCGTCGGCCATTCAGGCATGCGCCGGCGGCAATCGGTCGGCACCGGCACCTTCCACCCGTTTCAGCCACGCGATGGCTGCCACCACGACCACGAGAAACGGGATGACACCGAGGTTCAGACTGCGCCATCCGAACTCGAAGTGGAGATAGCCGGACGAGGTCGCAGTGAACGTCACGGTCGCGAACACGAGCAGGTCGTTGAACCCCTGAGCCTTCGCCTTCTCCTGCGACGAATAGGTTTCGGTGAGCAAGTGCGTCGCTCCGACAAACAGGAAATTCCACCCGAGGCCCAGCAGAACGAGCGCAGCGAGAAAATGCGCATACGAATCGCCCGCGAGATTCACCAGGACGCACACACCTTGCAGGACGGCTCCGACGAGCATGACCTGCAGCGTTCCGAATCGGCGAATGAGGTGGCCCGTGAAGAACGACGGCGCAAACATTCCCACGACATGCCACTGTATGACGCTCGCGGTGTCCGCGAACGGCAGGGTTCGAGTCTCCATCGCGAGCGGCGTCGACGTCATCAGCAGGTTCATTGCCGCGTAGCCCACCAGCGCGCCGGCGACAGCGGTCAGGTAGCGGGGCTGCGTTGCGATTTCCACGAGGCGACGTGACGCTGCGTCGCCGGATTTCACCTGCATGCGCGGAACACGCACGAACGCGAGCACCAGCATGGTCATCGTCGCCAAACCCGCCACCACGACGAAACATCCGGCGAACGTGGCGGAGGCGACCATGTCGCGGCTTGCATTCGCAAGGTTCGGTCCGGCGAATGCGGCAATCACACCGCCGGCGAGCACCAGTGAAATCGCCCGTGAGCGATATTCCCGGGTCGCGATGTCGGCCGCCGCGAACCGGTAGTACTGCGCGAAGGCGATGAAGATTCCGATGCAGAACGTACCCGCGCACAAACCCTCGAAGCTGCGCTGATGCACCGACCACGCGGCGAGCCCCGCACCCAGCATCCCCAGCGCGGCACCGGTCATGAATCCAGTCCGGCGGCCGAACCGTTGCATGAAGAGCGAGGCCGGAAAGGTAAACGCCATCGTGGCGAGGAACTGCAACCCCAGCGGCACGGTCGCGAGGCCAGCCGACGGCGCCAGCGCCAGACCCACGAGCGCCGACGCGGTCGCCAGCAACGACACCGCGGTCATGAACAGTGCCTGACACGTGGCCAACAGCGCGACGTCGATCTTGAACCGGGATCCGGGCACTCTCAGGTTCGCTTGCCCTGCATCCGTTCGCGCAGCCGCTCCACGTAGAAGCGGGCTCCCCGTGCATGAGGATTGATCTCCAGGACCTTCTCGAAGGCGCCGAGCGCCCCCTCCTCGTCTCCGCGTCGGAGAAAAATCAGGCCCATCCCCGAAATCGCGCCGAAATGGCGTGGTTCGAGGGCAAGTGTCCGCTCGATGTCGCGAACCGAATCCTCGAGCCGATCCATCAGGTAGTACACGGTGGCCCGCTTGTTCCAGGCTTCCGCGAACGTCGGCGCGCTGTGGATCAAATCGGTGAAGCGTCCGACCGCGTCGCGGAACCGTCGTGCGTTCATCGCCTCGACGCCCTGCTCCATGAGGGCGTTCAGCGTCCCGTCTCCTCCGTCCAGCCAGATTTGCCAGATGGCTGCCTCGATGGCGACAGCCGTCTCCGTATCCGGTGCCTCGGCGAGCGCGACGAACAGCTCGCCGAGGCGCGGATCCTCCTGATCGGCCGCGGTGTCCATCGCCGCGCCGGCCAGAAGTATCGCCAGCAACGCACTTCCCAGCCCGCGTGCCAGGCACGCCATCGGCATGCGTGCCATGGACTCTCCGATCAGTGCGCGCAATGCCATGTGGTGAATCATCGCATGGTCACGAGCTCTTCCGCGCTCGTGGGATGGATTGCCACGGTGTCGTCGAAATCGCGCTTGCTGGCCCCCATCCTCACCGCGACCGCGAAGCCCTGCATCATCTCGTCGGCGCCTTCGCCGATCACGTGACATCCGATCACGCGTTCCTCGTCACCCACGGTGACGAGTTTCATCGCGGTCGCGCGCGGATGGTCCGAGAAGGCGTAGTACATGGAATTGAATCGCGTCCTGTACACCCTGACGGCATCGCCGTGATCGGATCGCGCCTGCGCCTCGGTGGCGCCCACGGTGCCGATGGGCGGATGCGTGAAGATGACGCTCGGGATGCAGTCGTAGCTGAGCCTTCGATCCGCCTGCCCGTCGAACAGACGGTCGGCGAGCCGCCGGCCCGCCGCGATGGCGACCGGTGTCAGCGGAGCGCGGCCGGTGACGTCCCCGATCGCGTAGATCCCTTCGAACGACGTCTGCTGAAACTCGTCGGTGGCGATCGCACCGCCCCTCGCCGTCTCGACGCCGGTGGCCGCGAGATCGAGCGAAGCGACGTTGGGCCGGCGGCCGATGGCCCACAGAACCGAATCCACCGCCTGTATCGACGTCCCGTCGTTGACGCGCACGGTCAGTGTGTTGCGAGGGTCGCCACGTTCGATCAGATCGAGCTCCGCATTGGTCCGGATCTCGATGCCGTCGGCGTCCAGTGCCGTCATGAGCTCGGTGCTGAGCATCTCGTCGAAGGCGCGCAGCACCCGATCCCGACGCAACACCATCGTGACCTCGCTTCCGAGGGCTCGAAGCACGCCGGCGAGCTCGACCGCGATGTACCCGCTGCCGGCCACGACCACCCTGCCCGGCCGTTCGTCGAGCTCGAAGAAGCCGTCCGAGGTGATGCCGAGTTCCGAGCCGCGCGTCGGCGGCACGATCGGCAGGCCGCCGGTCGCGATGACCACGTGGTCGGCGGACAGGCGCGCGTCGCCGACGGTGACGGTCCGGGTGTCGACGAAACGGGCCGTACCGTGGTAACGCGCGATGCCCTCCGTCTCCAGCCGGCGCGCATAGATGCCGTTCAACCGCTGCACGTAGGCGTCGCGCGCCGCCTTGAGCGCCGGCCAGTCGAATCCATCCCGCGACACGTCGAAGCCGTATCCGGCGTACTCGTCGACGGTGTGGCCGAGAGACGCCGCATACCACATCAGCTTCTTCGGGACGCAGCCCACGTTGACGCACGTTCCGCCGAGCCGTCCGTGCTCGACGACCGCGGCGCGCGCGCCGTGGCCGGCCGCCCTCACCGCGGCCGCGATTCCCCCGCTGCCACCGCCGATCGCGAGGAAATCGAAGTGACTGTTCTCCATGTCAGGCTCCGTTTCAGATCCGGCCGGCAGTCCGGCCAACGACAGCGCCCTCCCAGATGAGCCATCTGCGAGGGACGAACGATTCGGACCGATTCGGAGTGCTCCGGACTGGCCCGAAGGTCTTCCGGCGAGGGGGTCATCGTGCCGCTTCGTCGCCGCCCCTCTCTACAGCAGCACCAGGACCGGCGCAAGCGCCCGGTCGCCCGGCCCAGGCCCAGGATCAGTCAATAGTCGCCATTCGGCGTTCGTGTCTCACCATGTCGACCCCTGGCGCGGCGCGAGCACCTGGGATCGAGGGCGTCCCGCCCTCGAACGAGGGCAAGATGCCCTCGACCCGGGCACTCTCCGCCCGCCACTCCCCGCCAATGCCGACTTTTGAAGAGCCCTGTCGCCCGACCCGCGCAACTCCTTCGCGCGCCGAGCGCGAACGCACGTTCCGGCGAGCTCATGAATCCGGCACGTCCTTGCGGCCGACGGGGGAAATCTCGAGACCGACGTTCACGATGGTGTAGCGCTCCATGCCCGATTCGACCGAGAGCCATCCCATCGTGCCGGGCATGGAGTGAAAGCGAAGGCGAAAGCCCCGATCCTCGGCGCCCGCTCCATCGGGGAACGCGTACCCGAACGCTTCGCTCCGAGCACCGTCGATGGCCTCGCGCATCAGCCGCAGCAACTGGCCCCTGGCGAAGAAGTCGACGGCCACTGGCCGGTCCTGGTCCGCGGCCTGGTCGCTCTCGCCGCCGAACTCGATCTCGAAGCCGTCCAGCTTCTCGGCGGTCGGCGTGACCTCCAGCGTCGACATGTCGAGCCGGTCGCCGTGCTCGAGGTAGCTCAGGCGTGCCCCGGCGAGGCGGAACCCTTCCGGGAAACCCGATCCGGCACGGCTTGCGGACAGGTCGACCAGGAGGACTCCGCCGTCGCCGACGACTTCCAGCTCCGAACCTTCGATCACCGCGGACGTGTCGGTGCCGATGCCGATTCCGTACGCCGCGCCGAGCTGGTGCATGGCCACCAGGATCTCGGCGAGGCGCCCCGGGCTGAACACGTGCTGGTCGACGAACCATTCCTTCGACAGCAGTCCGAGGCCTCGATGGATCTGCGCGCAGGAGACGCTCCCGCTCGCGAGCGCCTCCATGGCGTCGACCCCGGTGAACAGCCCCGCCGAGCCCGGGATGCCGCCGACGACGACGCCGCCCGCCGCGTGCAGCTCGGCGACGGCGCGTCCCAGCGGAGTCGGCGATCCGTCCGCGCGAAAGAGCACCCGCGCGAGACGCTGCGGTGCTCCGCCGACGAAGAAGACCCCGGACGCGTCACGCACCTTGTCCACCAGTGCCGGATCCGCGACCGCACGGCCATGGTCGATCCCGAACTCCGCGGCGTCGACGGCCAGAGGCAGGAGCTCGGCGAATGCGCCATGGCGTTGCAGAGCGCGCCGGGCGAACTCGCCGTAGAGCTTCGGCCGGTCGCTGGCCGCGGCGACGATGGCCAGCTCGGCCGCACGCTCGGTGATTCGGTTCCAGACGTTGCTCTGGTCGAATCGCAGCACGTCCCCGACCAGGATCACCGTCCCCGGCGCGGAATCCGACACGCCGAGCCGCGGCCAACCCGAGCACAGGCTCAGAAGGACCGCCAGCAGCACCGGTGCTCGTCGCGCGACCGTTGTCCACGAACCCATGCGTCGTCGGGCGGCGGTGCCGGGCATCGGATTCAGCCGCCCAGCCCGGTGATGCGCGCGTACAGACGCGGCAGCACCGAAGGCAGTGTCTCCGGCCGCGAGAACACCGCGAACTGCCCGGGTCCGAACAGGTGCGGCAGCCAGGTCCGGCCCCGGTGGTCGATGGTCAGGCCGAAGCAGTGCACTCCGCCCGCGCGCACCTCCTGCAGCGCACGCCGGGTGTCCTCGAGCGCATACCGCCCCTCGTATCCGTCGGTCGGGTCGTGAGGACGCCCGTCGGTGAGGACGAGCATCAGCTTGCGGACGTGGGGACGCTCCCGCAGGCAGCCGCCCACGTGGCGGACCACCGCCCCCATCCGCGTGTAGTCGCCGGGGGCCAGCCCCGACAGGCGCCGGCGCGGGTCGCCGTCGAATCGTTCGCTGAAATCCTTCAGTCGAACGCAACGCACGCGCAGCCGGCTGTCGCTCGCGAACCCGTACAGGGCGAACTCGTCGCCGGCCGCGACGAGCGCCTCGGCCAGGACCGACATCGATCGCTTCGCGACGTCGATGACCCGATGCTCGCCGACCCAGGCCGCGGTCGATCGGGATGCATCGAGCAGGATCGCCACCGACAGGTCCCGCAGCCGATGCTCGCGCTGACGGTACAGCCGCAGGCTCCGCAGGCCGCGGCTGCGCCGGTCGGCGACCGAATCGACGAACGCTTCCAGATCCAGCTCGTCGCCGCTTTCCAGGCCCCGCATCCAGGTGCGAACTTCGCGCAGGATCTCGAACTGACGGCGCACGCGATGCGCCAGGGCAGTGGTTTCCGGGTCTGTTTCCACATCCTCGGTCGCACGCGGGGCCTGTTCGGTGACGCGGCACCAGTTCGCCCGGTAGGCGCGTTGTCGATAGTCCCATTCGGGATACACGTGCTCCTCACGGACCGGAGCACCAATCGGGCGATCCGTCTGCAAGTCCGGGTCGAATCGGGGATCGGCGACGGACCTGCGGATTCCGTGCGCACGGCGGCGCACCCGCCGCTTCAGCCAGCGCAGGCGCAGGCCGGGGCGTTCCGTGCGCTCGCAGCCCCAGAGGAACACGGGGAGAAACGGGACCGCGAGCCGGCGCCACCGCGGCGGCGGGACCGGGCAGGTCCCGCGGCGCGCTTCCTCCACGCCGCCCGCCAGCCACGCATCCCGGGGCGGCGTCCCCGCGCCCAGCGCGAAGCGTATCGCCGCCTCGAGCTGATGGGCCGGCTGTCGCGTATCGTTGCCGAGCGCCGGAAGGGCATCCCGCCGCTGCGCGAGCTCTTCGGCGCACAATCGCTCGTAGCGTGGCGACAAGGCCGGAAACCTGTCCAGAACCCGCGCAGTGGTGGCGAGGCCGCGGAACAGGTGGCGCAGGCCCGGCGGCACGGCGTCTTCGCCGTCCAGCGCACGATCGAACGCGAACCAGGCCGCCAGCCAGAAGTAGAGCTCCCGATTGAGAGCCGGGGTGGGATAGCGGTTGATGCGCTCGGGCAGGTGCATCCGATCGCGGTCGAGCCACGCGAGCAGGTCCCTGCCACCGTGCGCGCCTCTCGGCATCGTTCCGTGCGTCCCCGAATCGGCCACCGGAACTCGGGCCGGATCGCCACCGAGTCCGTGGTGGTGCAGGGCCAACGCGGTCCGATGAACCCGCAGCCGCACTGCCGCCCGCGGATGGCGCAAACGCCCCGCGAGACCGATCAGCAGGCGATACCAGACCATGGTCGGCCACATTGCGAGGCGCACGCGCTACTCCCCCACATGGGCCCGCACCGTCTCGAGCAGGCCTTCCTGGATTGCGGGATCGTCGGAGAGGGGCTCCACCAGAGCGACCCGGCACGCCGGCAAGGCGCCGAGTCCGCCGCTCATGAGCTTCGCGGCATTCACCACGAGCCGGGTCGAGGCGACCTCCTCGAGGTCATGGCCGCCCAGCTCGCGAAGCGCGCGACCGAGCCCCACCAGCCGGCGGGTCCGTTCGGGGTCCAGGCCGGACTCTGCCTCGACGATGCGCTCTTCGAGCTCCGCACCGGGGAAGTCGAAGCTTATCGCCACGAAGCGCTGGCGGGTGCTCGGCTTCAGGTTCTTGAACAGGTTCTGATACCCCGGGTTGTAGGAGACGACCAGCATGAACTCGGCCGGGGCGACGAGCAGCTCCCCGGTCTTGTCCAGGGGCAGCTCGCGGCGGTCGTCCGCGAGCGGATGCAGGATGACGGTGGTGTCCTTGCGGGCCTCGACGATCTCGTCGAGATAGCAGATCGCTCCTTCGCGCACCGCCCGGGTCAGAGGTCCGTCCTGCCACACCGTTTCCTCGCCCTTGATGAGGAACCGACCGAGCAGGTCGGAGGCGGAGAGGTCGTCGTGGCAGGCCACGGTATGGAGGGGGCGGCCGAGTCGAGCCGCCATGTGGCGCACGAATCGGCTCTTGCCGCATCCGGTGGGGCCCTTCAGCAGTGCCGGCAGCCGGCGGCGCCAGGCCCGCGACGAACACCTCCTCCTCGTCGCCCTGGGGCAGGTAGAAGGGTGGAGCGCGGGCATCGTGGGTGCCGGTGGTCACGCAGTCGTCCTCGCAAGGTCGGGTCCGGCGCGGGCAATCGAGGCGGCGCGATGCGTCATCCCGCAAGGCTCCGGGACCGGTCCGCGTTTCTCACCGGCGGCCCGATGTCCTACGATGAGTTCCGTATCTGGCAGCGTTCGCATCTCATGGTGTTCCGGTTGCTGTATCGCCTGCTGCTGCAAAGCCTGAACCGCGGCGCAGACGCAGAGCTGGGGGAATCCGCGGCCGCGGGCCGGACGGCGACGGGCGTCGCAGCGTCTCGTCGGGGCCGGCCTGCCGCGGCGGTGCTGGCGTTCGTCCTCGGCGCCTGCGTCCTGGCCGCCGTCGTCGTTGCCGTCCTTCGCCCGACCCTGCAGACCGGAGCCGGCGGTCCGGGCGCCACCTTGCGCCTGAGCATTTCCGCGGGCGGACCGAAGCCGGTGGTCGCGTACCTGCGAGGCGGCGATCTCGAGCCACCTCGACACGGCGAGGAATCTTTGCCGGTGCGAAGGATTCGAAGCGTCGACGGCCGATTCTCTCCCGCCTTCCAGGTCGTTCCCTCGACCAGCGTCCTGGAGATGAGCAACGCCGATACCGTCGCGCACAACACCCACGTGTTCAGCCGGGGCGAGACCGTGTTCAACGTCGCGCTGCCGGAACAGGGCGTCACGGTCAGGAAGGTGCTCAAGGGCGACGGCATGTTCGATGTCCGTTGCGACATGCACCCGTGGATGAAGGCGTGGGTGTTCGTATCGCCGTCACCGCTCTACGCCGTGGTCCGCGAGCCGACGACGGTCGCCTTCACCGGCGTCGTCCCCGGCGAGTACATCCTGCATCTGTGGCAACCGAATCGCCGGGAAAGCATCCATCCCCTCGAGCTCGGTGCGGGCGAGACCCGACACCTCCGGCTGCGCTGACTCGGGTGTACGTCCCATTTGTGGCGACCCTGGGATCGAGGGCGTCCCGCCCGCGAAAAACTGCACTCAGCCTATTGATTTAACAACGTTTTAATCCGCTTGTCCAGCGCGGATACTAGATTTCCTACTTACCTTCCTTTTATGCTTCTGGGCGAATCTTGGCCAGTGATCCGGTGACCGTTCGCTCGTCCCGTGACGGTGGGTGTAAGCGTTCGTTCGGGCCGTGGAGGTTCTGCGGAGTGGGCGTCGTGTACTGTGGCAACAGCAGGAATTCTCTCGATTTGGCTCGCTGATGACGCCTTCGGTTGGACAGTTCCACGACCCGAACGAATGCTTACCGGTGGGTGGTCGGGTAGGCGGGGTCGTTGCCGGCGTCGACGGTGCGCTCGGGGCAGCGCTCGTCGAGTGCGCGCAGGATCCGGCGCCCGTCACGCTCGATGAGGAGCCTGACGACGGTTTCCCCGCCGCGCCCGGGACCGCGAAGCGCGACCAGACTGCTGTGCGCCGCGGGCTCATCGGGGTCGACCCGGACGTAGTCGCCCATGCCATACAGTCAAGGCGGGCGCGACGCGGCAGTAGCCACTGCCGAAGACACACCGCGGGCGGCACGGGTCGGGTGCCGATGGGCACCATTCCATGTCCCGGGTCCGGGTCGGCGAAACCATCGCGGACCATCGTGCGGCTTCTTGCTGGGAGGTGCTGGTTCCCGCGAATGCGCCATCGCCCGTTTCGCAAGCTCCGGTGGCTCACCTCAGCCGAATGCACGTGCGCCGTCAGCCGCACCTGCCGGGCTCGATACTGGGCGCGGAGCACGTCGATACCTTCGATCACTCGCCGAGAGCAACGCGCCAATCGCCATCAGGATCGGCCCGAGCCAGATCCACCGCACCAGCGGCTTGTACTGGACACGCATCGTCCACGCTCCTTCGGTTCCTACCGGCTCGCCGAGCGCCACGTAGAGGTCGCGGGTGAAGCCGGGCTCGACCGCCGCCTCGGTCATCGGTTCGGCCTGCGCGAGATAGGTGCGCTTCTCCGGGTGGAGCACGGCG